>NZ_KV820891.1:0-2123 GCF_001815505.1 Staphylococcus sp. HMSC072B07
TTTATTCGTATATGAATAAAATAAAAATAAAACTTGCAATTTTATTAAGAGTTGTTTTTATGCCGAGAAAACTTTTGGTGGGAAAAGCAACCCTGAATAAACTAAAAAGCCGATAGGCAGATACCGTGAGGTATCAATTTTGCCTATCGACAGCTTTTGGGTTTTTAGGGTTGCCGTTGGTTCACACCAAAAGGAAATTGGAATAAATTTTAAAAATTTTGTACAACACTGTGTGTTTTTTGTTTTTTTGAATAAATAATATTAATAATTAGCCATGTGATTTGAATTATAGCTGGTATTAGAAAAGCAGCTGCTAATACTGCTATGTTAATTAGTTTTAATTCAGTTGTTTGTATTGCACCAGCTGCGTCTATTTCTCTTGACCAGAGAAGTACTGATAAACCTAAGAAAACAATAATTTCTCCTATACTGATAATCCACCAAAGAATCCACGAAATTTTTATTGTAGAAACCCCCTTTATAAAGTGTTTTGTTGGTTAATATCTTAGCATTTTATTAAAGAAATTGAGATTTTGTAAGAGGGGTGATTTTCGGAGGTTTTGAACTTGTTCTTTCTTTATCTTGATACTATATAGAAACAACAAGTTTTTTTATTTTTATGTATAAATGGCTTTGTATCAGGGGTTTAAGGCTATTTTTTGGCCTTAAAATCTATGAAAGAAAAAATGCATGTTTAAATTTTCTTTGGGGTTTGAGGAGAAAAAAGGGGGCTACTACGACCCCCCTTTTAAGTGCCGAGTGCCAAAAAGCAGATTGTTACATGTTTATCCTTAGAGCGACAAGGAGTTTAAGGTTTTTTCACAAAGCTACATTTGGGCTACATTTTGGGCTACATTAGGCTACATTTGTATTTTTTTGGATAATGTTGTGTAGTTTGTTGCATTTATATGCTTAAAGTAGTACGCTTAAAAAATACAAATAAAGGTGGTAAAAAATGAGTCAAAAAAGTAAAAGATTAACAAATAACTTTAGCTCCTAATGTTTATGAAAATCTTGAGAAGAAAGCAGAAGAAAAAGGGCTAAGTAAGTCAGCATATATAACATTGGCACTTGTTGAACAAATGAAAGGGCAGAAAAATGCATAAAAAAAGAGCGACTCGGGCAAGTCACTCTTAATGCATTATCTGTAATATAGGTGATAAATATGACAAATAAAACAGATAAATCAAGATATTTTACATTTATTTTGTATCCTGAGAGTATACCAAAAGACTGGCAAATGCAACTAGAAATGATTGGTAATTCCAATGGCGATTAGTCCACTTCATGATAAGGATCTGAGTAGTGTTGAAGGGCAGAAATATAAAAAGGCTCACTATCATGTAATTTATGTAGCCAACAATCCAGTAACTGCACATAGTGTAAGAATTGCGTATTAAACGTGTATTAGGCGATGATAGTGTTGCTAAGGTTCAAATTGTGTCATCTAGCATGGAAAATATGTATTTGTATCTAACACATGAATCAAAAGACGCTATAGCTAAAAATAAGCATGTTTACGATAGAAAGGATATTAAAACAATAAGTAACTTTGATATAGACAGATATGTCGTTCTAGACGTTGAAGAAAAAGATGAGCTGTTAAATGCTGTATGCGATATGATAGACGAGCAGAGCTTAGCTAATATACGTGAATTAAGACGTTTTGCAGCGACAAGAGGACATGAGTATGGCTTACCTAGTATGAAAGTTCTTAATGGCGTTTTAAGAGCTCATACAGGGCTTTTAAGATTATACTTTGATGCAGTATACCAAGAAAGAAAATATGGGCGATATAATGTAAATTATGAAACAGGAGAAGTTTTTAAAAATGAATTAAAAAATAGCCTAGATCTAAATTTATAGGTCTAGGCTATTTTTGTATGTATTTATCAAATTTTAATTAGTCTACTCATAAAAATATTTGAAAAGTAACGTCGAACGCAGGTGAGAAAAAACTTTCCTACGAAGTAGAAAATAAAAGTTTTTTCACGAACGTCGTTTACGACGTGTAAGTGCGCCCTTACGGGTTTCTAACGAAAGTTTAACGTCGATTTTGAATTCTGTAAAGTGATATGCTCAAATGAAATTTATTCGTATATGAATAAAATAAAAATAAAACT
>NZ_KV820892.1:0-2282 GCF_001815505.1 Staphylococcus sp. HMSC072B07
CGAATGTCGGCATAGCGTGAGCTATTAAGCCGACCATTCGACAAGTTTTGGGATTGTTAAGGGTTCCGAGGCTCAACGTCAATAAAGCAATTGGAATAAAGCAATTAATGCGATGTTCCGAAAATGTTTAACGAAACTACGCCGACTATGATTAAAACTATAGATACTATAGTTATTAGATTTATTTGTTCTTTGAAAATAATTATTGAGACTACGGTTGTTAAGACTAAACCTAGTCCCGCCCAAGTTGCATAAGTTATATTTAGTGGTAGGTGTTGCATTGTTTTACTTAAAAAATAGAAACAAATTCCAAATGAAATTATTGTTCCTAAGGATGGTATAAATTTTGAAAAGCCTTCTGAAGATTTAAGAAATGCACTTCCAATAACTTCAGTACTTATGGCTATTATTAAATAAATATAAGGCATTTTTAACTCCTTTTAATTTTCGTATTTTATTTAATTTTATTCTAAGTATTTTTTAATTGTAGTCTTGTATTTTGAGTGTCATTCGCGTGGTATTTTTGTGGATTGATGGTTTTTGAAAGGTTTTTGAAACGAGTTGAAAACGAGTTTCTTCTTGTCTTGATACTATATAGAAATAACTCGATTTTAAAATTATAGCTGTAATCCTTGGTATGTAAGGGATTATAGCTATTTTTCTTGTTGAAAGGAATTTTTGACATAAAAAAACCCCAGTAGTATGATTAAAGCGTCTACTCAATAAACAACTACTGGAGGTCTCTTTATATGCAATATAATACTACTAGATGTATAGACGAAAATCAAGATAACGAAACACTTAAAGATATGACGAAAAGTGGGAAACAACGCCCATGGAGAGAAAAGAAGATAGATAATGTAAGTTATGCAGATATACTGGAAATTTTAAAAATAAAAAAGGCTTTTAATGTAAAACAATGTGGTAACGTCTTAGAGTTCAAGCCGACTGATGAAGGTTATTTGAAGTTACATAAGACATGGTTTTGTAAGTCGAAACTCTGCCCAGTTTGTAATTGGAGGCGTGCTATGAAAAATAGTTATCAAGCTCAAAAAGTGATTGAAGAAGTTGTTAAAGAAAAACCAAAAGCGCGTTGGTTATTTTTAACACTTTCAACGAAAAATGCGATAGATGGGGATACTTTAGAACAAAGTTTGAAACATTTAACGAAAGCATTTGATAGGTTAAGTAGATATAAAAAAGTGAAGCAAAATCTTGTTGGGTTTTTGCGTTCAACGGAAGTAACAGTTAATAAAAATGATGGTAGTTATAATCAACATATGCATGTTTTATTATGTGTTGAAAATAGTTATTTTAAGAATAAAGCTAATTATATAACTCAAGAAGAATGGGTTAATTTATGGCAAAAAGCATTACAAGTAAATTATCGACCCGTAGCAAATATTAAAGCGATCAAACCAAATCAAAAAGGCGATAAAGATATTCAAGCAGCTATCAAAGAAACCTCTAAATATTCGGTTAAGTCATCTGATTTTTTAACTGATGATGATGAAAGAAATCAAGAAATCGTGAATGATTTAGGAAAAGGTTTATATCGAAAACGTATGTTGAGTTATGGTGGTTTGCTTAAACAAAAACATAAGATTTTAAATTTAGATGATGCCGAAGATGGCAATTTGATTAATACAAGTGACGAAGATAAAACAACAGACGAAGAAGAAAAAGCACATTCAATTACGGCAATTTGGAATTTTGAAAAACAAAATTATTATTTAAAAGATTTGAAACGTTAGCTAAAAAGCTAGCGTTTTTTTATGTCTTTTTGCCCCTGCGGGAACTATAGCGTTCAACCGGCATGGTTGACCAGTTTTCATGTTAACTTTTAAGTTTGCATGTAAATGGGCCAGTGTTTATTTTTTTCTGCCCAGTTTGCTAAATTTTTAATTTGCATATAACTGGGCAGTGTCTAAAAAATTAGTCACTGGTTTTGCTTAAATTTTTGTTTGTGAAATTAAGATATATTTATTTGGCTCATATTTGCGTTTTAAAAGCGTATATAGACTTTTAGGTATAAAACTATATGATTTACCCCTGAATCTTTAAAATGCCCCCTTAAAATTCAAATAAAGGCATATAAAAATAAAAAGCCAACCCAGATAAAATGGATTGGCTTTTTATTTGCTTTTGCGAAGTAGATTATAAAAAACTACTTTTAATAAGCACCCTAAATGTGATGTCTATATTATAACAAGAACACGCATTTATGCCGAGAAAATTTATTGTGCGTTGAGAAGAACCCTTAACTAAACTTGCAGACGAAT
>NZ_KV820893.1:0-8858 GCF_001815505.1 Staphylococcus sp. HMSC072B07
TTCAAGTTATAACGGTAGTTTGTCTACGGTCTGATCTATTCTACCTTTTCTTACACTCCCTAACTTTTCGTCACAGTTTGGACAGCCGATATCATGTGCAATATCAGAGATTGGATACCTAACTTCTTTTATATATAAATCTTTGTTACATTTTGGACATTTCAGTGGACCTGCTTTCATAATACTCCTCCTTTTATTAGTTTACATAATAGGTCATTTTATCAGAAGTGCCAATAATAAAAATAATAGTCTTACAATCTTATAAACTTGTAGGGATATTTACTGTGTTAATTACCAAACAATCGGCTCCAGAAACCTTTTTTAAGTGGTTTTTCTTCCCTTTCTTCGAATTGTTTATCGTCTATTGTGGGTGGTTCTTCGTTAATAATTTCATTCTCTTTCTCTTCAGGTATATCTTTACGCTGCGCCTCTGTAGATTGTTCCCATTCTTGTTGTTGATCAGTATCTTTAGACCCTCATTAGCAGACATATCAAAAGAATAATTAAGTGGTTTTTCTTCTTCTAACTCAGACTCCAACCTTTATATTTTTTTGTTACTTTCTAATCCTAATATTTGTTGATTCCCCAACAATTTTTTAATGTATTAACATTTTCTTTTTCAAATGCTATATTTAAACTTTTAGTATTATTAACAATAATTTGTTTAGTTACACCTAATTTATCATCAACCATTAATAATTCTTATAACACCCACCCTTAGATACCTAATTAGCCACTTATAAAATGTTTTTGTCACATAATTAGGTACTAAAATAAAGAGTTTTAACTACATTTAAAACTCTTTATATACCTTCTTAAAAGTGTTAATATTACTTTATAAATACTAAAAGAGTCAATGCTATTGGCGTAGCATCGACTCTCGGTAATAAAACGATTCGCACTCGTTTGTTTATATATTTTTTGATACTTGTATTATATCTATCTAATCATCTAAGTGCAAGCACAAAACATATAACTTACGTAAAAATTGTTTTATTACCTCAATTCTAAAAATAGAAATGAGGTTTTTATTATGCCGAAATTTGAAAAATACAATTTATCACAAGTAAAAACTGAAAGGTTTTATCAACTTCCTAAATATTTATTTGAAGATTCATACTTTAAAAAAATGTCGGCGGAAGCCAAAATTATGTATGCTTTATTAAAAGATCGCTTTGAATTATCCATCCAAAATGAATGGGTAGATAAAAATAATAACATTTACTTTATTTTCAGTAATAAACTTTTGTGCGAATACTTAGGTTATGCAGAACAAAAAATTATAAAATTAAAAAAAGAGTTAATAAGTTTTAATTTACTAACTCAAGAACGTGTTGGTCTTAATAAACCAAATAGATTATACCTATTAAAACCTAATTATGACATTAAAGCCAGTCATAGCAAGGAACTTCCAAATTCACAGTTCCAGAACAATGAATTTGGAAGTTCTAGAACTGTGAATTTAGATGGTCAAGAACTTCCAAATTCACAGTCTAATGATACTAATTATAATGATACTGATTATATTAAGACTGAGAGTAATGATATGCATGATTTGAATGATAAGAAATTAGCATATCCTAGTAACCATTCAAATCACGACAATCCAAACTTTAGTAATGAAGCTTTAAAATTCCAATTATTAGAAGAATTACCGAAGAGTATTCAAAACTATTTAAGTAATTTTTCTGTAGCTGAAATTAAAATTATCAAGTCTGTATTGTTAAAAGCCAAAACATCTTTCAACAATTCTATTGATACATATTACTTATTAGAAGATATGGAATTTGAGATTGTTAATGTCCTTAAGCGTTTTAAAGCTACATTAATTCAAAAAAATGAGACTGTTCATGATATGCAAGGTTATTTAATGAAATCCTTCAAATCAGAATTCGCAGAAATGCATACTCTGAATAAGCGACGCGATAACTTACCAATTACTTCTTTATTTAATCAATAATTTAACTTAATACTTAATGGATTAAAAATACTCCTAATTAGAATGAAGTAAACAAAGTTGAAAATAATAATATGAAAACAAGGTATCAAAGGATCAATATGACAAAGATTACTTTAAAAAGTATTGAATATATTTACAATCTATATAAAAAAACTTTATACCTCTTCAGATTTTCGTCTTGCCATAAAAATTGAGATTAAACCTTTATTTTTCAACTTTGCAACAGAATCCTTTTAACAACATGGAGGTTACAATGATGGATGATTTAAGAATTTTAAGGTCCAAATTAACAATTAAACGCGCTATGCTAGATTTTTTAACTAAAAAGCCATTTAAACATATTACTATCAAAGATATATCAGATAAAGCTATGGTAGGTCGTTCTACATTCTATCATCACTATTTAGATAAATATGATTTAGTTGATAATTTAATCACAGACAGCTTAGATGATTATGAGAAGACATTGCATAAGAGATTAACTGAGCCTCATGTTGATATTGAACATTTTTTGAGTACATTAGAGCTTGATAGTAAAACATTACTGCTACTACGTCAAATTGAAAGTACAGAATTAGAAAAGGATACTCCCTTTAAAGAACGTCATGTCATCATCGAAGTAGAAGGTATTAACCCAGCAATGGTCAGCAATATCGATTAAGAAAGTGGTATGTCTTTAGAAGGTTCATATAGTCTTCATTCTGAACATTATGTCTTCTCACAAACAGATAACATGCAACTTGTAATGGAAACCTTTGGTAATTACAAACATCCAAGTTTGTTTAAAATTGAAATGTTAGACCCTAACACACATAAACTTCCTAGCGATATTAATCCAAATGCTGCTAAAGGTATTTTTGTTCCACAAGGTGCCCCAGACGAATCAGTCATTAGACATATGGAACACTTTGCGATTGAATTCTCATCTTTATTTAAAAATGTGATTGATATGATGAGACAACAATCTGAGAAATAAATAAAAGACCTAAGATTTTGCAGTGAACCAAAATTTAAACTTTTTGATTAAATTATTTCTTTTAAGGTAAGATTTCTGTATTCAACAGGAGTCTTGCCTTTTTAATTCATTTTTCTTCTTAAATTATTATAGTATTCGATATATTTGTATATTTTTAATTCCAATCCTTCACAAGAACTAATTTCTTCTCCATAGGATAATTATCATAACAATCACCTTTCCTTGACATACTTTGAAAAATATATGGTTTTTAAGTATTTCCACCCAAGGCCTGTGCTGATAGTGCCAACCTTGATCAGAGTGAACTGTAGTTCGATAATTTAATTTCGGGATATTTCTAATAGCTTTGTCTAAAGATGGTAGCACCAAATCTAAAGTTGGATTATTGCTAATAGAATAAGCGATAATTTCTTTTAAAAGCACATCTAAAATAGGTGATAAATAGTGTTTTGTATTAGTACTCATTATATTTAAGTGAGTAATATCTATTAGTTAATAAAAAAGTCGACAATCTGTATTTCTATGATTTCACTATTGTTTTTTCATACTTGGAGTCAATAAAACTTACACATCCTGCAGCCACCAATAACATTACTCCAGCAAATAACAGCATGTTTGGCATTGATTTACCAAACAACGGGAATAACGCAAAACTAGCTAAAGAAGCGATAATCTGAGGGAGACAAATTGAACAGTTAAATAATCCTAAATAAGCACCAGCATTTTTACCATCTGTATTTTCAGTTAATAATGTAAATGTTTGTGTATTCATAGTAAGGTTATTAATTCCAATTAAGCAGAACGATAAAATTAATAACCATTGTGAATGAATAAAGAAAATTGATATAAATCCAATAGCACCCATGAGCAAACCAAATCTTAATACTAATTTTCTTTGATGAGGTTTTGCATATGCAGCTACTATGCCAAATAAAATAGATGCTACAAATTGTACGCCGATTAATACACCATACCAGTTACCTGCTTCTTGGTATCCTGCTGATGAAGGATCTGTAGTACCCCAAACATTGTTAGCAATAGCACCCGGTGTATATGTCCATAAATACATAATGGCAAACCAAGTAAAGAATTGAACTAAAGACACTTGCCAAAATTGTTTAGGTGCTTTTAAAAGCAATTGCCATAAATTCAATGAATTTTTACGATTTCTTTTTTCCTCTATTCCATGATAATGTGCATGTAATTTAGGGTTATATTCATTTACAGAACGTACTGTCCAAATAGTTGAAATCAATAGAACAACTGCTGCGATATAATATGCCATTTTTACTGTCATAGGTACTTCACCTTTAGGCGCTACGTTCGATACACCCCAAAGTGTTAATAAGAATGGGAGTAAAGTTGCTATAATCCCTCCCATATTCGAAAAAATTTGTTGCCAAGACCAAGCCATATCTCTTTGTTTTTCAGGAACCATATCACCAATAACCATTTTGTATGGTTGCATACAAGCATTTGCAGTTAAGTCCATAAAAAGTGTCATGATTGCTCCAAATAAAAGAGCAGCCAATGATGCATAGCCAAAACCAAGTGATCCTGAATTCGGTAATAATACAAGTGTGATAGCTCCTATAGGACCGGCTATTAATAAATATGGCATTCGTCTACCAAATCTTGTCCATGTACGATCCGAATAATAACCAATCAATGGTTGAATAATCAAACCAGCTAACGGAGGTAAAATAAAGAACCACCCAAGATTATTAGGGTTCGCTCCTAAGGTTTGGAAAATTCTAGCCATCATAGCTGACTGTAAAGAAAATGCCATATTTACTCCAAAGAAACCAAAAGTCATTGCAAAAATAATGCTCTTTTTCAATATTGGCAAACTCAATTTTTCTGACAATGGCTTTTCTTCCTCACTATTGTATTGATAACCTAAACCATCTGTATCTTTCATTTTAAAGCCTCCCTAAAAAATAACAGTCTTTAAAGTATACGATTACTTTAAAGACTGTTATTTCACATAATATTTTCTACACACATCGGTCTTCGTTGATTATGTAATCGATTACTTACAGATATTATCATATGAAAGCGCTTTTGTAAACGATTACATTTTTGGGGATATAGTTGATTTTCTTTCTATTAACTTACCATTTAAAATTATATTTTTTCTTTCCATTGCTTTTTTATCTATAATGTCTATTAACAACTCCATTGCTTTTTCTCCGATTTCATAATTAGGTTGCGAGTATGTTGTAAGTCCAGGTTCAATAATTTCAGCTAATTTAATGTTATCAAACCCTACAACAGAAATATCTGTCGGTATATTTACCCTATGTTCTCTCAACACCTTAATTATTCCAATAGCCATTTCATCATTAGCTGCAAAAATAGCTGTTGGTCTATCTTTCATACTTAAAATATGTTTTGCAATTTTATATCCTGATTCTAACGAAAAATCCCCTTCAATAATTGATTCCTTAGTGACTGGATAATTATACTGTCTCATCTTATTTTCAAATCCTAATAAACGCTTTTTCCCCAAAATACTATCTAATGATCCTGTAACATGTATTATTTTTTTATGTCCTAAATTAATAAGAAAATCTGTAACTGTTTCTGCCGCTTCAATGTTATTAATTGATATTGTAGGAATATCTAGAATTGTACTTGTTTCACATGCTAACACTATTGGGTGTTTATCATAAATATCTTTAATTATTCTTAAACTTAACTTTGACGTTAATAGGATCATACCGTCTACTTGCCTTTCATAAAGGTATTTAAAATAATTATCTACTTTCTTCTTTTGAGTATCAGCCAAAAGAATTTGATATCCCTTCTCTTCAGCTATATTTTCAATTCCTCTCAGCATATTTGTAAAAAAAGGATTAGTAATATCAGGTACTACAACTAAAATAGTCTTAGTTTCCATTTTTCTTAACTGTCTTCCAATACTATTAGGATAATACTTTAATTTTTCTACAGCATCTAAAACTTTTTTCCTGTTCTTTATAGATACATTCCCGGTATTTGTTAATACTCTTGAAACTGTTGCTGTTGACACTTCTGCAAGTTTAGCCACATCTTTTATACTTGTCACTCTTGAATCCCCCTTGTTCAATATATACAACTTTGATTTGAAAAAAGTTGTTATACTAACATTCACTCTTAGCTACTACTAAATAAATGAGATATTTTTCTAAATATAATTTGAGCTAAATTATCCAAACTTATTATATAACATAACCTACTTTAATGTAATCGTTTACAAAAATCAAAAAACTTGATACATTAAAATGTAATCGATTACATTTTAATGTGTTATTTCTATCTTTAAATGGCTAAAAATAAACATAAAGCATACTGATATTTTAGTCATTGTAAATAACATAAAACGATAAGGAGCGAAAATTATGACAGAAATTAAAGATAGACAATGGTGGAAAGAAGCTGTCGCATACCAAGTTTATCCTCGTAGCTTTAATGATTCTAACAATGATGGAATCGGTGATTTACGTGGATTAATTCAAAAATTAGATTATTTAAAGGATTTAGGAATTGACGTTATTTGGTTAAGTCCAATGTATGCTTCTCCTAACGATGACAACGGTTATGATATCAGCGATTATCACGCCATTATGAAAGAATTTGGAACTATGGAAGATTTTGATGAACTCTTAGATAAGGTCCATCAGAAAGGAATGAAACTAATTTTAGACCTTGTAGTCAATCATACTTCAGACGAACATCCTTGGTTTATTGAGTCTCGTTCAAGTAAAAACAGTCCTAAACGTGATTGGTACTACTGGGCTGATCCGAAGGATGATGGTTCTGAACCTAATAACTGGGAAAGTATTTTTAATGGTTCAACTTGGGAATATGACGAAAATACAGGACAATATTATTTTCACTTATTCAGTGTTAAGCAACCCGATTTAAATTGGGAAAATCCTGAAGTACGAAATGCAGTTATAGACATGATGAATTGGTGGTTCGATAAAGGTATTGATGGTTTTCGTGTAGATGCAATTACACATCTTAAAAAATCTTGGGAAATGGGAGATTTACCCGTTCCTCCAGGTAAAAAATATGCACCGGCTTTTGATGCTGATATGAACCGCCCTGGCCTTCAAGGTTGGTTACAACAAATCAAAGATGAGTCATTAAGTAAGTATGATATTATGACTGTAGGTGAAGCAAATGGAGTAAATCCCGATAATGCTGACGAATGGGTTGGAAGAAAAAATGGTAAATTTAATATGATTTTTCAATTTGAACATTTAGGCTTATGGAATACAGGACAATCTCATTTCGATGTTAAAGCTTATAAAAAAGTATTGAATCGTTGGCAAAAAAAACTTGAAAATACTGGATGGAATGCACTATTCATCGAAAACCATGATCAGCCACGTCGTGTATCTACATGGGGAAGTGATGATAAATATTGGTATGAATCAGCTACAAGTCATGCGGTTGTTTACTTCCTACAACAAGGCACACCATTTATTTATCAAGGACAAGAAATTGGAATGACGAACTTTCCGTTTACAAGTATAGAGCAATTTAACGATGTATCTGTTAAAAATGAATACCATATGGTTAAAGAGGAAGGCGGAAACACTGATGCATTATTAGAGAAACACCGCATGGAAAACAGAGATAATTCTCGAACTCCAATGCAATGGAATGATGAAGCTTACGCTGGCTTCTCTAATGTTGAACCTTGGTTCCCAGTCAACCCTAACTACGTGTCAATTAATGTCGAACAACAAGAAGCGGATGATCATTCTATATTGCAATTTTACAAAGATTTAATTCAACTTAAAAAGTCAGATGACACCTTTACGTATGGAGAATTCAACTTAATTGATTCAGAAAATTCCAGTATTTTTGCATATACTCGCACATTAAATAATAAAACTGCAGTCATTGTCAGTAATCTAACAAATCAAACTGTAAGTCTAAAAACTGACCTTGAATTAAACAAGGGCGATTTAAAATTGCATAACTATGATACTGAAATTAATACAGATAATATAAAACCCTTTGAAGCATTTGTTACTATGATTTAGTATTTAGTTAACAACTTCATTCAGTTGACAATTACCCAAAAAACAAATCCTCTCATAACAAGATAAATCTTAATTTGAGTGGGTTTGGTTTTTAAATATATTAAATTATTCCTAACTACTCAAACTTACTGGAAGATAAATATGTATTATCTTTCATGGTTAAACTTTTTCTTGATTTAATAAATGTAGTTCTAATAGTCTTTTTATACTTTCCATCAAATTAGAGCATATCTTGAACCCAACGTTAGATAGTTAAATGACAAATTAGTATTTTCTTAATATAAGATGGCTACTTTTCATTGTATAAACACTAGATATATTGTATATTTTGATTAGGGATTGTTTTAATATATATTAAAAGCACAGTAATTAATGTCCCAAGTGCATTTTTGCAATCCTAGTTGTATATATTTTTCATTTAGAAAAGCATTTCTAAACATCTAGCTCCTAAACCGCCTTAATGGCGGTTTTTTGTAGTGAATTTTACATTCAAACTATAGTTATAAATAAAAAGCCACTACACCATCGTTGTAGTGTAGTGACTCACTTAAATCGTCAAAAAAAGAAGTTGTATGACCAATGTACCTTGCAGGTACGTACTTATGATAACATGTAATTCCTAAATTATGTTAGTAAGAAGTGATAATAATTGGGCAAAGACCTCTGATTATAAATATATTTCAGAAATAATAAACTAAAAGTCATTGATTTAATCCAAATATATGCTAATATATTTCATATGCCGCTTTCCAGTAGTGGCATATAAACTCGTGTTGTGTGCGTTTTCAGTTCTACCACACTCCACAGGTGTGTGTAAGTTCACAGTTAACATTAGATTTACTTCAAGGGGGTCGGGACATAAATGTTCTGACTTCTAATA
>NZ_KV820894.1:0-2481 GCF_001815505.1 Staphylococcus sp. HMSC072B07
TTTTTTTTTAGAACAGTTATGATATAGTTAGAATAGTTTAAAATAAGGAGTGAGAAAAAGATGAAAGAAAGATATGGAACAGTCTATAAAGGCTCTCAGAGGCTCATAGACGAAGAAAGTGGAGAAGTCATAGAGGTAGACAAGTTATACCGTAAACAAACGTCTGGTAACTTCGTAAAGGCATATATAGTGCAATTAATAAGTATGTTAGATATGATTGGCGGAAAAAAACTTAAAATCGTTAACTATATCCTAGATAATGTCCACTTAAGTAACAATACAATGATAGCTACAACAAGAGAAATAGCAAAAGCTACAGGAACAAGTCTACAAACAGTAATAACAACACTTAAAATCTTAGAAGAAGGAAATATTATAAAAAGAAAAACTGGAGTATTAATGTTAAACCCTGAACTACTAATGAGAGGCGACGACCAAAAACAAAAATACCTCTTACTCGAATTTGGGAACTTTGAGCAAGAGGCAAATGAAAAACAAGAAAATGCATTATCTGATTATTATTCTTTCAAGGACTAGTATAACATAAAATCGTCTACAAATAGACAAAAAACCTGCACGCTTAATGTAGATCAAAAGCTTAACGCAAATGAAATAGATTGACCTCCCAATAACTACGTGGTGTTATTGGGAGGTCAATCTATGAAATGCGATTAAGCTTTTTCTAATTCGCATAAGCGTGCAGGTTTAAAGTACATAAAAAATATAATGAAAAAAAGCATCATTATACTAACGTTATACCAACATTATACTCTCATTATACTAATTGCTTATTCCAATTTCCTATTGGTTGGAACCAACAGGCGTTAGTGTGTTGTTGAGTTGGTACTTTCATGGGATTAATCCCATGAAACCCCCAACCAACTCGCCAAAGCTTTGGCTAACACACACGCCATTCCAACCAATAGTTTTCTCGGCATAAAGCCATGCTCTGACGCTTAAGTGCACTAATGCCTTTAAAAAACATTAAAGTCTAACACACTAGACTTATTTACTTCGTAATTAAGTCGTTAAACCGTGTGCTCTACGACCAAAACTATAAAACCTTTAAGAACTTTCTTTTTTCTTGTAAAAAAAGAAACTAGATAAATCTCTCATATCTTTTATTCAATAATCGCATCAGATTGCAGTATAAATTTAACGATCACTCATCATGTTCATATTTATCAGAGCTCGTGCTATAATTATACTAATTTTATAAGGAGGAAAAAATATGGGCATTTTTAGTATTTTTGTAATCAGCACAGTTCATTATCAACCAAACAAAAAATAAGTGGTTATAATGAATCGTTAATAAGCAAAATTCATTATAACCAAATTAAAGAGGGTTATAATGAACGAGAAAAATATAAAACACAGTCAAAACTTTATTACTTCAAAACATAATATAGATAAAATAATGACAAATATAAGATTAAATGAACATGATAATATCTTTGAAATCGGCTCAGGAAAAGGCCATTTTACCCTTGAATTAGTACAGAGGTGTAATTTCGTAACTGCCATTGAAATAGACCATAAATTATGCAAAACTACAGAAAATAAACTTGTTGATCACGATAATTTCCAAGTTTTAAACAAGGATATATTGCAGTTTAAATTTCCTAAAAACCAATCCTATAAAATATTTGGTAATATACCTTATAACATAAGTACAGATATAATACGCAAAATTGTTTTTGATAGTATAGCTGATGAGATTTATTTAATCGTGGAATACGGGTTTGCTAAAAGATTATTAAATACAAAACGCTCATTGGCATTACTTTTAATGGCAGAAGTTGATATTTCTATATTAAGTATGGTTCCAAGAGAATATTTTCATCCTAAACCTAAAGTGAATAGCTCACTTATCAGATTAAATAGAAAAAAATCAAGAATATCACACAAAGATAAACAGAAGTATAATTATTTCGTTATGAAATGGGTTAACAAAGAATACAAGAAAATATTTACAAAAAATCAATTTAACAATTCCTTAAAACATGCAGGAATTGACGATTTAAACAATATTAGCTTTGAACAATTCTTATCTCTTTTCAATAGCTATAAATTATTTAATAAGTAAGTTAAGGGATGCATAAACTGCATCCCTTAACTTGTTTTTCGTGTACCTATTTTTTGTGAATCGATTATGTCTTTTGCGCATTCGCTTCTTTTCTATATAAATATGAGCGAAGCGAATAAGCGTCGGAAAAGCAGCAAAAAGTTTCCTTTTTGCTGTTGGAGCATGGGGGTTCAGGGGGTGCAGTATCTGACGTCAATGCCGAGCGAAAGCGAGCCGAAGGGTAGCATTTACGTTAGATAACCCCCTGATATGCTCCGACGCTTTATATAGAAAAGAAGATTCAACTAGGTAAAATCTTAATATAGGTTGAGATGATAAGGTTTATAAGGAATTTGTTTGTTCTAATTTTTCACTCATTTTGTTCTAATTTCTTTTAACAAATGTTCTTTTTTTTT
>NZ_KV820895.1:0-1516 GCF_001815505.1 Staphylococcus sp. HMSC072B07
CAGACTGTCGACAAAGTCCTACGGACTTGTCGGCATTTTTTATTTTTTAACATTTTACATAATAACCTTTTCCCCATTTCTTGTATAATGATAGTAATAAGATAATGAGGTGATAGTATGCTAAATAAATCTTCTAATAACAGAGAACAACTTGAAATGATTTCAATATCTCAATTAGTTCCTGATGATCACTTGTTACGTAAAGTTGAAAAAGTATTAGATCTTAACTTTGTTTATGATTTAGTGAAAGATAAATATTGCTTAGATAATGGCAGACCCTCTATTGACCCTGTAATTTTAGTAAAAATCCTTCTGATTCAAAAATTATTCGGCATTAAATCTATGAGACAAACTATAAAAGAAATTCACACTAATGTAGCGTACCGATGGTACTTAGGTTATGGATTCTTTGATAAAGTTCCTCATTTTGGTACTTTTAGCAAAAACTACACCCGCCGATTTTATGATAATAAGTTATTTGAAGAAATCTTCCAACACATCTTAAAAATTGCTTTTGAAAACAACCTTATTAATACCGAACAAATTTTTATCGATTCAACTCATATTAAAGCCAATGCTAATAAAAATAAATACATTAAGAAAGTTGTTCAAATTGAAGCCAAAGCATACCAAAAAGAATTGGATGATGAAGTAAATCTTCTAAGAAAAGCCGATGGAAAAAAGCCTATAAAAAAGAAAAAGGAAGCGAAAACTAAATATATAAAAGAAAGCAAAACTGATCCAGAGTCTGGTTATTATGTAAAGAGCGAGAGAGAAAAGCAATTTGCCTATTCGCTACATGCATGTGTCGATAGACACGGCTTCATTTTAGATTCACACGTCACTCCAGGAAATATCCATGATAGTACGCAATTGAAACCTATGATAGAAAGAATGGAGAAAGCAGGTTTAAAAGCGAGATATGTAGCAGTCGATTCTGGATATAAAACTCCAGCTAATGCACACTATCTTATTGAAAAATTAATGATACCTGTGATGCCGTATACTCGACCAAAAGGAAAAGAAGGTTTCTTCAAAATTCGCGATTTCATCTACGATGAATATTATGATAGCTATATCTGTCCTAATGATGAGTTTTTAACTTACAAAAGAACAATGCCAACTGGGCACAGACTATATATGTCAAACTCTGACACATGTCGTGAATGCCCACTATTGAACAAATGCACTGAAAATAAACAGTGTCAAAAACAAATCCAAAGGCACGTATGGCAAGATGATTTAGATATAGTTGAAGATTTAAGGTTTATGGATTCAATTAAAAAAATATATAAAATGAGAAGCCAAACAATAGAAAGACGATTTGGTGACGCTAAAGAGCAACATGGTATGAGATGGACACGTTTCCGCAGTTTAGAAAAGGTGACAATGGATACGATGTTTACTTGTGCTGCGATGAATTTGAAAAAAGTATCTATGTGGCTTACATAAGAGTCCGTGAGGACTTCTATTATAAAGATTTTTATACATATTTTCGAAAATTTCATAAAAAAAA
>NZ_KV820896.1:0-113025 GCF_001815505.1 Staphylococcus sp. HMSC072B07
TATCACCAGTCCTAAATAGTATAGAGCCCTTTTTGTTTGGTTCATGAATCGAGCATAAAAAGTGTTCACACGCATTTAGTATTGATATGATGATAAGAAAAGAAGGGGGACATATTCATGGATAAAACAGTTAAATTATTAAAGGACTTAACAGACGTGAACGGAATTGCCGGTCACGAATACAAAGTAAAACAACTGATGAAAGATTATTTGAAACCTGTTTCAGATGAACTGGTTGAAGATAATTTAGGTGGCATCTTCGGAAAGAAAAAAGCAGAGGAAGGTTCAAAAACTTTAATGCTTGCCGGTCATTTAGATGAAGTTGGATTTATGGTGACTAAAATCGACGACAAAGGTTATTTGAAATTCACACCTGTCGGTGGTTGGTGGAACCAAGTAATGTTATCTCAAAAAGTAACTGTAACAACAGATGATGACAAAGAGATCAGAGGGATCATCGGTTCTAAACCTCCGCATGTCTTAACACCTGAACAACGTAAAACACCAATTGATATCAAGGATATGTTTATTGATGTAGGTGTAGCTTCAAAAGAAGAAGCTGAAAAACTTGGTATTGATATCGGTGACATGGTAACACCATACTCTGAGTTCGAAGTATTAGGTGATGAGAACTACTTAACAGCAAAAGCATTTGATAATCGCTTCGGCTGTGCACTTGCTGTAGATACTTTAAACAATCTAAAAGACGACGCAATCAATGTTAACTTAGTATCAGGTGCAACTGTTCAAGAAGAAGTTGGTTTACGTGGTGCGAAAGTTGCGGCGAATAAAATCAAACCAGATTTAGCTATTGCGGTGGATGTCGGCATTGCTTATGATACACCAGGAATGGGCGGCGGTGATCATGAAGCTGAACTTGGCAAAGGACCATTAGTCGTACTTATGGACGCGACAGCAATCGGTCATTCTGGATTTAGAAAGCACGTGAAAAAAGTAGCACAAGACAAAGGTATTGAAATCCAATGGGATACAACGCCAGGCGGCGGCACAGATGCAGGCAGTATCCATTTAGCACATGAAGGTATTCCTTCAATCGTTGTGGGTGTTCCGCTTCGTTACATGCATTCAAATGTTTCTGTTATGCATAAACAAGACTACTTGAACGCTGTACAATTAGTGACAGAAATCGCTAAATCACTAGACGACGAAACAATCGAACAAATTATTTGGTAAACCATTTTTCAATCGTCTATTTCGCGCAAATGATTATAAATAAAAAAGAGCGGTCGGTACTTGCTTCAACATGAAAGCAAGCCGACCGCTCTTTTCTTTAGGTACCCCTCAATGTACCTTTACTGAAAAGTTAAGATTTTATTTATCTAAACCTCTACGCATTTTTTCAGCTAATAACGTATTGTTTAACACCATTGTAATTGTCATTGGGCCAACGCCACCTGGAACTGGTGTGATTGCGCCAGCAATTTCTTTTACTTCATCATATTCAACGTCACCTTTTAGTTTGCCGTTTTCATCTGGTGTGTTACCCACATCAATGACAACTGCGCCTTCTTTAACGTCGTCTTTTGTGACTAAACCTGGACGACCTACAGCGCTGACAATAACGTCTGCATTTTTAAGATGTTTGCTCATGTCTTTTGAACGAGAGTGTAAGATAGTCACTGTCGCATTTTGTTGTAATAATAGTTTTGAAACAGGTTGTCCAACGATATGAGAACGTCCAATAACAACTGCTTCTTTACCTTCTAAATCAATATCCGCATTTTTCAATAATTCCATAATACCTAGTGGTGTACAAGGTACGAATGTTTGTTCATCAATATACAATTTACCGATGTTTGCTGGGTTGAAACCGTCAACGTCTTTTGCTGGGTTGATAGTTTCTAGAACTTTTTGTTCGCTGACTTGTTTTGGAAGAGGTACTTGAACCAAGATACCGCTGACAGAGTCATCGTTGTTTAAACGTTCTAATTCATTTAATACTTCTTCTTCTGAAGCTGTTTCTTCTAAATGAACAATTTCAGAAATCATGCCGATTTTTTCAGCAGCTTTCTTTTTTGATCTTACATAGCTCATGCTTGCGCCATCGTTACCTACAAGAATAACTGATAGTTTCGGCGTATAGCCCTCTTTTTTCAACGCTTCAACTTGATCTTGCAATCCTTGACGATAATCTTTAGCAATTTGTTTGCCATCTAAAATTTTTGCAACCATGTGTAAATTCCTCCTAATAATTTTTCGAACTTTCATTAGTGTTTTGAAGTGTAATACAACTATTTTACATGAAAATCCGGAATTTTAATTGAATTTTCATGAGAAAGTTCGATTTTTGATTGAAAAAGCATGACTTGATTTGTTATGCTATATCTGTAATATACAACTTACTAGATTAAAATTTCAAATAATTGAAAGGGTGTTCAATTTGAAAGTGGCAGTTATTATGGGCAGCTCATCTGACTGGGATATGATGTCAGAAAGTTGTCAGATGTTAGATCAATTTGGAATCCCGTACGATAAGAAAGTCGTTTCAGCACATCGTACACCAAAACTGATGTTTGATTTTGCGACAGAAGCAAGATTGAACGGTTATGACGTTATTATTGCAGGCGCAGGCGGTGCAGCACACTTGCCTGGTATGGTTGCTTCAATGACGACATTACCAGTTATCGGCGTTCCGATTGAATCTAAGAGTTTGAAAGGTTTAGATTCATTACTTTCAATCGTCCAAATGCCTGGCGGAATTCCAGTTGCAACTACTGCAATTGGTAAAGCAGGTGCGAAAAATGCTGGAATCCTTGCAGCGAGAATCTTAAGTATTCAAAGCGATGAAGTGAAAGAGAAATTAGAAGCTTATCAGCAATCACTAGTAGATAAAGTAGGAGAGATGCAAAGTGAACTTCAGTAAATTAAAGTTTGGATCAACTGTCGGTATTATTGGCGGCGGACAACTTGGCAAAATGATGGCACAATCTGCTCAAAAAATGGGCTTTAGAGTCATCGTCTTAGATCCAGACAAAGAAGCACCGTGTCAATATGTAGCACATGAATTTATTAATGCAGCTTATGATGACCTAGATGCATTAAGACAACTTGGTGAAGCTTCTGATGTTGTAACATATGAATTTGAAAACATTGCTGCAGATCAATTAGAAACACTCACAAAAGAATTTAATGTTCCTCAAGGCTATCAAGCCATCCATTTATTACAAGACCGTTTAACTGAAAAACAAACATTAGAATCAGCAGGTACGAAAATCGTTCCGTATGCACAAATCACAAATGCTGAAGATTTAGAGCATGCTGTTGAAAAATTAGGTTATCCATTTATGGTGAAAACACGTTTCGGCGGTTATGACGGTAAAGGTCAAGTGCTAGTACGTTCAGAAGAAGATTTAGCAGAGGCCGAATCATTAATCAAAGTACAAGAATGTGTAGCAGAAAAATTCTTAGACCTTTATAAAGAAGTGTCATTAACTGTGACAATTGGAAATGGCGGTCAAATCGTTTATTTCCCATTACAAGAAAACGAACATCGTCACCAAATTTTATTTAAAACAATCGTACCCGCACGTTCTGATAAAGAAGCAGAAGCACGTGCAGAAGTAGATAAAATTAAAGAAAAAGTGCATTTTGTGGGTACATTTACAGTAGAGTTCTTTATTGATAAAGATAACAACTTATATGTAAACGAAATTGCACCAAGACCTCACAATTCTGGTCATTATTCTATTGAAGCTTGTGACTTCTCACAATTTGATACACACATCTTAGCGGTTACGGGTCAAAAATTACCAGAACGCATTGAAATTTTAAAACCAGCTGTCATGATGAATTTGCTTGGTAAGGATTTAGATTTACTTGAAGATGAATTCGGCGATCATCCTGAATGGCATGTTCATATTTATGGCAAAGCATCTAGAAAACCAGCACGAAAAATGGGTCACATGACAGTTTTAACTGATGACATTGATAAAACTGAACAAGACATGTTGGCAACCTTTAGAGGAGGAGCAAAATAATGTCATTATTATACGAAGGTAAAGCAAAACGAATTTTCTCAACAGATGAAGACGGCGTATTACGCGTGGAATACAAAGATGAAGTGACTGCCGGCAATGGTGCGAAAAAAGACCATATTGACGGTAAAGGCCGCTTAAATAATAAAATCACTTCAATCTTGTTTGAACACCTTAAAGAAAAAGGCATCAAAAGCCACTTTATCAAACAAACGTCTGAGACTGAACAACTTGTTCAATCTGTAGAAATCATTCCGTTAGAAGTGGTCGTACGTAATATTGCGGCAGGTTCTATCACAAGACGCTTAGGTTTTGAAAAAGGACAAAAATTTGAAACACCACTTGTAGAATTCTTCTATAAAAATGATGCTTTAAATGACCCTTTAGTGACAGATGACCATGTCAGATTATTAAATATCGCAACAACTGAAGAAATTGCACAATTGAAAGAAATGGTATTAGGCGTTAATAAAGCGTTAGTTGAATTGCTTGATAGTATCAACTTACGTTTGATTGACTTTAAAGTAGAATTCGGCCGTACAAAAGATGGTCAAATTCTTTTAGCAGATGAAATTTCACCAGATACTTGTCGTATTTGGGAAAAAGACAGTGACACTAATTTTGACAAAGACGTATACCGTGAAGACCGCGGTTCAATTATCGAGACTTATCAAACTTTCTTAAATAAACTGGAGGATCTTAAATAATGAAAACTATCGAATTGCACATCACATTACAACCACAGGTATTAGATACACAAGGACAAGCACTTAACCGTGCCGTACATGACTTAGGCTATAACCAAGTGAATGATATCCGTGTAGGTAAATTACTTTACATGACAGTGGACGAAGCAACAGATGAAGCGGTTCATAATATCGTTACAACTTTAAGTGAAAAATTATTTGCGAACACAGTCATTGAAGAGTACAGCTATAAAGTAGTTGACGAAAAGGAGAATGCATAATGAAATTCGCAGTACTTGTATTCCCTGGATCAAACTGTGACAGAGATATGTTGAACGCAGCTTTGAAAACAGGCGTAGACGCAGAGTATGTTGATTATCGTGAGACATCATTAGAAGGATTTGATGGGGTGTTAATCCCTGGCGGTTTCTCATTTGGTGACTACTTACGTTCAGGTGCGATGGCGAGTGTTGCACCAGTTATCAAAGAAGTGAAACGTTTTGCAGATGAAGGCAAACCAGTATTAGGTGTATGTAATGGATTCCAAATTTTAACAGAAATCGGTTTATTACCAGGTGCGTTATTACACAACAGTTCACATTTATTTGTGAGCCGTAACGAATCATTAGAAGTTGTAAATAACAACACACCATTCACAAAAGCATATGCTGAAGGTGAAACAGTAGTATACCCAGTTGCACATGGTGAAGGCAGCTACTACTGCACAAAAGAGATGTACAAAGAATTAGAAGATAATAATCAAATTATCTTGAAATATAAAGATAATCCAAATGGTTCTTACCACGATATTGCTGGTATTGTTAACGAAAAAGGTAATGTGTGCGGCATGATGCCTCACCCAGAACGTGCATTAGAATCAATTTTAGGAACAGACGATGGCGTGAAATTATTTGAGTCAATGGTAAATAGTTGGAGGGAACAAAATGCCTAAGTTTATTGAACCAAGTATCGAAGAAATTAAATCAGAACATTTATACCGTGATATGGGATTAACAGACGCTGAATATGATAAAGTTGTCGAAATTTTAGGTCGTCAACCAAACTTTACTGAAATTGGTATTTTCTCTGTAATGTGGAGTGAACACTGCTCATACAAACACTCAAAACCATTCTTGAAACAATTCCCTACAACAGGCGAACATGTCTTAATGGGACCTGGTGAAGGTGCTGGTGTCGTAGATATCGGTGATAACCAAGCGGTTGTATTCAAAGTTGAATCACATAACCACCCATCTGCGATTGAACCTTACCAAGGTGCAGCAACAGGTGTCGGCGGTATTATTCGTGACATCGTATCAATCGGTGCACGTCCAATCAACTTATTAAACAGCTTACGTTTCGGTGAATTAGATGAAATCCAAAACCGTACATTATTACGTGGTGTTGTAGCAGGTATCGGCGGATACGGTAACTGTATCGGTATCCCAACTACAGCAGGTGAAATCGAATTCGATGAACGCTATGATGGTAACCCATTAGTTAACGCAATGTGCGTAGGTATCATTGATCACGATAAAATCCAAAAAGGTACAGCTAAAGGTGTCGGCAACTCAGTTATCTACGTTGGTTTAAAAACAGGCCGTGACGGTATCCATGGTGCAACTTTCGCATCTGAAGAATTAAGTGAAGAAAGTGAAAGCAAACGTCCATCAGTACAAATCGGTGACCCATTTGTAGGTAAAAAATTGATGGAAGCAACACTTGAAGCAATCACTTACCCAGAATTAGTCGGTATCCAAGATATGGGTGCAGCTGGTTTAACATCATCTTCTTCAGAAATGGCAGCTAAAGGCGGCAGTGGTTTACACATGCAATTAGAAAAAGTACCTGTACGTGAAGAAGGAATCTCTCCATACGAAATGATGCTTTCTGAAACACAAGAACGTATGTTGCTTGTTGTTGAAAAAGGTACGGAACAAAAATTCTTAGACTTATTTGACAGACGTGAATTAGATAGTGCTGTTATCGGTGAAGTTACGGATACAGATCGTTTCGTATTAACTTATGATGATGAAGTTTATGCAGACATCCCAGTACAACCATTAGCAGATGAATCACCTGTATATATTTTAGAAGGTGAAGCAAAAGAATATAACACATCTAAAAACGACTACAGCAATGTAGATGTTAAAGATGTATTCCATAAATTATTAGCACATCCGACAATTGCGTCAAAACGTTATTTATACGAACAATATGACCAACAAGTTGGTGCAAACACAGTTGTTAAATCTGGTTTACAAGCATCTGTAGTACGTGTTGAAGGTACAAACAAAGCAATCGCTTCTACAATCGATGGCGAAGCACGTTATGTATTCAACCAACCATACGAAGGCGGTAAAATGGTCGTTGCTGAAGCATACCGTAACTTAATTGCTGTAGGTGCAACACCATTAGCAATGACAGACTGCTTAAACTACGGTTCACCAGAGAAAAAAGAAATCTATCAACAATTAACTGATTCTACAAAAGGTATGGCAGAAGCATGTGAAGTTCTGAAAACACCAGTTGTTTCAGGTAACGTTTCACTTTATAACGAAACAAAAGGTACTTCTATCTTCCCAACACCTGTAGTAGGTATGGTCGGCTTAATTGAAGACATCGATTACTTAAATGATTTCCACCCACATGCAGGCGATAAATTGTATGTTGTTGGTGAAACACGCGATGACTTCGGCGGCAGCCAAATCGAAAAATTATTATACGGTAAAGTCAACCATGAATCAGAAGCACTTGACTTATCAAATGAAGTTGAAAAAGGCGAACAAATCAAAGAAGCAATCAGAAGCGGCAAAGCGTCTCATGTACAAACTGTCGGTAAAGGCGGCTTATTGATTTCGTTAGCACGAATCAGTGCACACTACGGTTTAGGTGTAGATGCAACATTAGACGTGACTGATGCACAATTATTCAGTGAATCACAAGGTCGTTACATTGTTGCAGTTAAAGCAGGACAATCATTAGATATTCCTAATGCACAAGAAATCGGAACTATCACTGAGGATGACAAGTTCAAAGTTACAAACGGTCAAACAACTGTAGAAGAAAACGTGTCGACGTTAAACGAAATTTGGGAAGGAGCAATTCCTCAATGTATGACATCCGCGGATTAAACGAAGAATGTGGAGTCTTTGGAATTTGGAATCACCCCCATGCAGCAACTTTAACTTACATGGCGTTGCATAGTCTGCAACACCGTGGTCAAGAAGGTGCTGGGATCGTGTGCTCAAACGGCGAATCGCTGTTTGGGGCACGCGGCATGGGTTTATTAACTGAAGCTATTTCAGACGCGCAATTAGAATCTTTACAAGGATTCCAACATGCGATTGGACATGTACGCTATGCGACAACAGGTGCCAGTGAAATCGCCAATGTTCAACCTTTCTTGTTCAAGCATTCAAAAGGTGATTTAGGACTTGCGCATAATGGTAACTTAACGAATGCTGTTCAAATTCGTAAGGCTTTAGAATCTGAAGGCAGCGTCTTCCAAACAACAAGTGATTCAGAAGTATTAGCGCATTTATTAATCAGAGGCAAATCTCCAAGCATTAAATCAAACCAAAAAGCAGCATTGAATCAAGTTAAAGGTGCATTCAGCTGTGTCATGCTGAATACTAATCAACTTGCTGCGGTTAGAGATAACAATGGTGTACGTCCACTCATGTTAGGTGAAGTAGATGGTGCGTATTGTGTCGCAAGTGAAACATGTGCGTTCCAAGCAATCGGTGCAACATATATTCGTGACATCGAACCGGGTGAATTAATTACATTCAGCGGTGACCATGACATAGATTATGATACGTACACGAACCAAATTCACCATAATATGTGTTCAATGGAATATGTATACTTTGCACGTCCAGATTCAGAGTTCCATAAACACTCTATCTATAATGTGCGTAAAGCTTTAGGTAAGAAGTTAGCAAGTGAGATGGGTATTGACGCTGATATTGTTATCGGTGTACCAGACTCGTCTTTACAAGCAGCAAAAGGCTTCTCTGAATACTCAGGTATTCCAAACGAACAAGGTTTATTGAAAAACCGTTATATCGGCCGTACATTTATCACACCAGACCAAAGCGTTCGTGAAAAACAAGTACGTATGAAACATGCGCCGATCAGAGACGTCATTGAAGGCAAACGTGTCGTTGTCATTGATGACTCTATTGTGCGTGGTACGACAAGTAAATACATTGTGAAAGCATTAAAATCTGCTGGTGCGAAAGAAGTGCATATGGGTATTTCATCACCACCATTAGTCGATCCATGTTATTACGGTATCGATGTGTCTACACATGCAGAATTAATGGCAGCACAACATAGTGTCGATGAAATCAAAGACATGATTGGTGCAGACTCACTTACGTATTTATCTGTAGAAGGCATGCATGAAGTGTTTAAAGAATTTGACTCAAAAGGCGAGTGTGACGCTTGCTTTACAGGCAATTATCCAATTGAAATTGTAGATCATCAATTACCAGAAGTTAAAGAACTGAAAAGAAGAGGAGTGTAAAGCTGTGGCAGCAGATTCTTATAAAAATGCCGGTGTGGATATTCATGCTGGATATGAAGCAGTTGAGCGAATGAAGAGCCATGTGCAACGTACAATGCGTAAAGAAGTACTAGGTGGACTAGGAGGATTCGGTGCAGCGTTTGATTTATCACAATTAAACATGCAAAAACCTGTCTTAGTTTCTGGTACAGACGGTGTAGGTACTAAGTTGAAACTTGCGATTGATCACAACAAACATGACACAATCGGTATCGATGCAGTGGCTATGTGTGTCAACGATATTTTAACAACAGGTGCAGAGCCGCTTTATTTCCTTGACTATATCGCAACAAACAAAGTTGTACCTGAAGTCATCGGACAAATTGTTAAAGGTGTCAGCGATGGTTGTGAAGAAACAAATACAGCTTTAATCGGCGGTGAAACTGCTGAAATGGGCGAAATGTACCACGAAGGTGAATACGATTTAGCTGGTTTCGCAGTGGGTGCAGTTGAAAAAGATGAATACATCGATGGTTCAACAGTTAAACCAGGACAAGTAATTATCGGTTTAGCTTCAAGCGGTATCCACTCTAACGGTTATAGCTTAGTACGTCATTTAATTAAAGAATCAGGCGTTGATTTAAATGCTGAATTCGATAATGGTCGTACGTATTTAGACACTTTCTTAGAACCGACTCGTTTATATGTTAAACCTGTATTAGCTGTGAAAGAACAAGTGAAATTGCATGCGATGACACATATCACAGGCGGCGGTTTCTATGAGAATATTCCACGTGCTTTACCTGAAGGTGTCACTGCTGAAATTGACGTTCAATCATTCAATACACCTAAAGTATTCGATTGGTTACAAGAAGCAGGCAAAATCGCAACTGAAGAAATGTACAATATCTTCAACATGGGTATTGGTTTCACATTAGTTGTAGATGAAGAGGACGCAGATAAAACATTAGATATCTTAAAAGATCAAAATGTTGAAGCGTTCAAAATCGGTAAAATCGTTGAAGGTAAAGAAGAACCTATCGAGTTAACGGGGGTTAAAGCGTGACTAAAGTAGCCATCTTTGCGTCAGGTTCTGGCAGCAACTTTGAAAATATTGCACAACGAGTTCAAGACGGCAGATTAGATAATATTGAAATCACAGCGCTTTATGTTGATCACGACGATGCATTCGCGATTGAACGTGCAGAGAAATTAAACATTCCTGTCCATGTGACACTTCCTAAAACTTTTGATTCTAAAAGCGATTATGAACAACGTTTATTAGAATTGTTAAAAGAAAAAGAAGTGGAATGGATTATACTTGCAGGCTATATGCGTTTAATCGGTCCAGATTTATTGAATGCGTATGAAGGCCGTATTTTAAACATTCATCCGGCTTTATTACCGAAATACAAAGGCATTGACGCAATTGGTCAAGCCTTTGAAAGTGGAGATAAAGTGACAGGTTCTACTGTTCATTATGTAGATAGTGGCATGGATACAGGTGAAATCATTGAACAAAGTCAATGCGACATCTATCCAGATGATACAAAAGCACAACTAGAAGAACGTATTAAAAATTTAGAATATGAACTTTATCCTAGAGTCATCGCAAAAATTATTCGATAAGAGGGGCAATTTCTAACATGAAAAAAGTAATTTTAAGTGTATCAGACAAAACTGGCATTGTAGACTTCGCGAAGTCATTAGTTGAATTAGACTATGAGTTGTATTCTACAGGCGGCACAAAGCGTGCATTAGATGAAGCGGGTGTTCCTGTAAAATCAGTTTCTGATTTAACGAAATTTGATGAAATCATGGATGGCCGTGTAAAAACATTACACCCAGCAGTACATGGCGGTATTTTAGCTGATCGCGATAAACCTGAACATTTACAACAATTAAAAGAAAAAGGCATCGATCTTATCGACATGGTTGTCGTGAACCTTTATCCCTTTAAAGAAACTGTCGCAAACCCTGACGTAACTGAAATGGATGCGATTGAAAACATTGATATCGGTGGTCCGACAATGTTACGTGCAGCTGCGAAAAACTTCAAGCATGTGACAACTGTGGTAGATCCTGCTGACTATGACGCAGTCAT
Source organism: Staphylococcus sp. HMSC072B07 (assembly GCF_001815505.1). Taxonomy (NCBI): domain Bacteria; kingdom Bacillati; phylum Bacillota; class Bacilli; order Caryophanales; family Staphylococcaceae; genus Staphylococcus; species Staphylococcus sp. HMSC072B07. Next base: position 11,299 of record NZ_KV820896.1, read on the forward strand.
TGAACACCTTAAAAATAACACATTAGACGAAGCATTCCGTAAATCATTAATGATTAAAGTATTTGAACATACAAATGATTACGATAATGCGATTGTGAATTTCTTCAAAGAAAATAAAGAACAATTACGTTATGGTGAAAACCCTCAACAAACTGCTTACTTTGTACGTACATCAGATGCGAACAATACGATTGCAGGCGCTAAACAATTACACGGGAAACAATTAAGCTTTAACAACATTAAAGATGCTGATGCGACATTAGCATTAGTTAAAAAATTCGAAGAACCAGCTGCAGTAGCGGTTAAACATATGAACCCATGTGGTGTTGGTGTTGGCGAATCAATTGAAGAAGCATATCAAAATGCGTATGAAGCAGATAGCCAATCTATCTTCGGCGGTATTGTTGCGGTTAACCGTCCAGTTTCAAAAGAACTTGCTGAAAAATTACATTCAATCTTCTTAGAAGTTGTCATTGCGCCTTCATTTACAGATGAAGCGCTTGAAGTCTTAACTCAAAAGAAAAACATTCGCTTATTAGAAGTAGATATGGCAGTGGATCACGATGAGCAAGAATTTGTATCTGTATCAGGTGGCTATTTAGTTCAAGATAAAGATACAAAAACAATTTCACGTGATGACATGAAAGTTGTGACTAAAGTTGAACCGACAGAAGAACAATGGCAAGCAATGGAATTAGGTTGGAAAGTTGTAGCAGCTGTTAAAAGTAACGCTGTCATCTTAAGTAATGACCATCAAACTGTAGGTATCGGTGCAGGTCAAATGAACCGTGTCGGTTCTGCTGAAATTGCGATTGAACGTGCAATTGAAATTAATGACAATGTAGCATTAGTTTCAGATGGTTTCTTCCCAATGGATGACACAGTAGAATTAGCTGCAAAAGCAGGTATCAAAGCGATCATCCAACCAGGTGGTTCTATTAAAGACCAAGATTCTATTGATATGGCAGACAAACACGGCATTGCGATGGTAATGACTGGCGTACGTCACTTCAAACATTAATCATTCAGGAGGAAAATGCTAAAGATGAAAGTATTAGTAATCGGAGGCGGAGGACGTGAACATGTCCTTGCGCACAAATTAAATCAATCTGAACTTGTTGACCAAGTATATGCAATTCCTGGAAATGCAGCAATGGAAACTGTCGCTGAAGTGCACGGTGAAATTGCTGAAACTGCACATGATGACATTGTAAAATTTGCGGTAGATCATGAAGTTGAATGGGCAGTCATCGGTCCAGAACAACCTTTAACTGAAGGGTTAGGCGATAAATTACGTGACGCGGGTGTGAAAGTCTTCGGTCCTGGTGCGAAAGCAGCACAAATTGAAGGTTCAAAATCATTTGCGAAACGTATTATGGAAAAATATGACATCCCAACTGCAGAATATGTAGAAGTGGATTCTAAATCTGATGCATTAAAATATGTAGAAGATTGCAAGATTCCTGTTGTCTTGAAAAAAGACGGTCTTGCCGCAGGTAAAGGTGTTATAATCGCGATGACACGTGATGAAGCGAAAGAAGCAGTCGAAACACTGTATCCTGAAGAACAAGGCAAAATTGTATTCGAAGAATTCTTAAAAGGCGAAGAATACTCTGTCATGACCTTTGTGAATGGCGATTATGCTGTACCTTTTGATACGATTGCACAAGACCATAAACGTGCATATGATGGCGATAAAGGACCAAATACAGGCGGTATGGGTGCGTATTGCCCAGTGCCTCATATTTCAGAAGATGTACTAAAACGTACAAATGATGAAATTGCGCAACCGATTGCGAAAGCAATGCAAGAAGAAGGCTATCCATTCTTTGGCGTGCTTTATATTGGCGCAATTTTAACTGATGAAGGTCCGAAAGTTATCGAGTTTAATGCACGTTTCGGAGATCCTGAAGCACAAGTGCTTTTAACACGTATGGAAAGCGACTTAATGCAGCACATTTTAGACCTAGAAGCACGTAAACCGATTGAATACAAATGGAAAGACGAAGCTGTTGTAGGCGTGATGTTAGCGTCTAAAGGCTATCCTGGCTCATATGAAAAAGGTGTGAAAGTCAGCGGCTTTGAATTAGATGGTCAAACATTTGTTAGCGGTTTGAAAAAAGAAGGAGACGATTACGTTACTTCTGGCGGCCGTGTTATCTTAGTGATCGGTGAAGGCAAAACAGTTAAAGAAGCCAAAGCGAATGCTTATAAAAAAGCAGATGCCATTGACAGTGAAGGTTTATTCTATCGTCGTGACATCAGTGATAAAGCAATTAAACACGAAGCATAATTTAAAAGAATAGATTTATACTAAAAACAGCCGTACATTGTGTATCGGCTGTTTTTTGGTATGCAGAAAAATACTTGAATAAATTATTGTTAAGTCGTGTATCTTCTAATTATGAAATTGTAGGGACAAAATAAAAAAGCAAGGAAGCAGAACTTCCTTACTCTTCAGGCAATGATTTCGCCATATCAATATAAGCTTGTTTATATCCAGAAACGTAGCGAGAGCTGCGTCTCTTGAATAATTGATGGAAACGCCAAGAACGTTTACGGCTCTTAATGTAACGTTTTAAACGGCGCTTTTTGTTTTTTAGTTTTGACATGGTTTCAATTTCTTTGACGGCTTGTTGATAGCCTTTTTCGTATGCATCATTACGTTTTTTCATGAAATTTTGCCCCCCGATCTTTCTGTGTGAATCTGATTATTTCAATTATAACATGTATATGACTTTTGACTTAATTAAACGATAATATTTGTTAAATAAAAAATAAGCAGTAAACGGTTGAATCGGTGACCGTTCACTGCTGGGAAAAATATGGATGAATGAAAATGTAAATATTGGTTGGGCTGCAGCTCGACAACCACAGCCCGATAAAAATTTTAAGAACTATAAATGGTTGTGTCAACCACGTACGTCAGTAATTCCTGTAATTGGTAAATAATGAGCTAACATTACAGAAATAATTAATATCGCCGCGAATAATAAGATAAATAAGATGTCGCGATAACTAAATGGTGCGTAGTAATAATACGTTCTTTTACCATCTTTAAATCCTTTTTTCTCCATAGCAACCGAAAGTTGATGTGCTTTTCGTATGTTTTGACTTAACAACGGAATAATTAAATGTTTCACACGCTTGAAACCGCGATAATTTGATTTATCTACCATACGATAACGCATCTTCAATGATTTACGTAGTTGAATGAATGAACTGATAATCAACGGTACCATGCGGATGGCAGCCATAAACGCATAGGCTACTTTTGGTTTTACACGCAAGTGCTGCATCAGGCTGTAGAAGATCATCACAATTTGAGACGTAAAGGCCATCACAATACCGAAGAATGTGACGGTATCCGTACGCATAGATAAATGCAGTCCTCTCACTAAACTTTCAGTTGTGATATGAATAAAGCCTAATTTAAATAGGGTATGTGTACCATCTCCGTAGAAAATCATAAAGAGTGCTGAGATGATACTGAATATCACAGTGTAAAGTACGAATAGGGCAGTGACCTTCAATTTCATACCGCCGAAAATCAGTAAGAATAAAAACATCAAAGCGGTTAGGTAAATCATCACATCAAAGTTGTGAATGAAAATCACAAAGAAGAATAAGAAAATACCTAAACCAAGCTTGGTGATAATATTAACTTCATCTACGAAGGTGAAATACTTTTTCCATGCTTCATACATTTGTTTCACCTTCCATTTCAAATAGAACATCTTCACATAACATGTGGTCACGTAATTCGATACGTCTTGTCGGATAACGTTCAATGATATGTGGGTCATGCGTAACCATAATAATCGTTTGACCTTGTGCAACACGTTGTTGGAAAAGATTTAATAAATTAAACGTGTTGTGACTGTCTAAACCAAATGTTGGTTCATCAAGTAAAATAATATCAGCACGTGAACTTAAAGCAGTCGCAACACTTAAACGTCGTTTTTGACCCATTGATAATTCGAAGGGATGTTGATCACGAACTGCTTCTAAATTCAATAATTCAATCAGTTTTTCAGTTTCAGCTTTTGCGCTTTCGCCGCTGAAGTTGATAAAGATTTCTTCATAAACAGAATTCGTAATGAACTGCAGTTCTGGGTTTTGATAAACCAGATACATATGTTGGGCTGCTTCTTTAATTTTATGAAGCGGTTGCCCATCATAAGACATCTCTCCGCGATATTTAATCAATTGCATCATAGACTCAAGTAAAGTGGTTTTACCTGCACCATTTTTACCTGTGATGGTAATCCACTCACCATCGCCGATTGTGAGTTCAGGTACTTGAATGAGTGTTTTCTTACCACGTATGACTTCGCCATTTTCATATTTGAAGCGTGATGTTATGTCTTTATTCGGTAATAATTCAGCTTTAGGTGCATGGTCCCAAGCCTTTGGATGCCATACTCCATATTCAGTCAGCAAATCTTCGTGTTGATGTAAAATCACTTGAGGCGTATTATCTGCGATGATTTCCCCATGATGATTCATTAAAATAACACGATCCACATGTTCCCAAATGTGTTCCACTTTATGTTCTACAATCAAGACAGTTTGTTCTTGCCACATGTCTTTAATTTGATTCCATAAATCTTCTGTCGCATCCACATCTAACATGGCAGTCGGTTCATCCAAGAATAATGTATCTGCTTCTTGAAGCACCGTTTCAGCAATTGCTAATTTTTGTTTCATACCGCCGCTTAATTGTTGAACCGTTTGTTTAGGACCAACGTCTAAGTCGACCGATGCTAATGCTTGTTGAATTAAAGCGTCCATCTCTTTTCTCGGCACTTGTTTATTTTCTAACACAAATGCGAGTTCTTCATAAACCTTCGGCATACAAAATTGTGTGTCTGGGTCTTGGAAGATGACGCCGCTATTTAAATCGACTTCCAATGCGTCATATTTCATTGGAAGCTCGATTAGGTTCGGCACAATGCCGCTTAATACATTGAGTAAGGTACTTTTACCGCAGCCTGAAGGACCGAGTAATAAGACCTTTTGTTTATCAGGTATTTCTATATCTAAACCATCAAATATTTTATCTGGTGCATTTGGATATTTAAGTCGTAAATTTTGAGCAAGTAACACGTTTATGTATCCTTACAAATTGTCATAATCCTTTTTGGAAGCAGGGCGGAATAATTTTGTAACCCCAGTCTGATCCAGAGCTTTGACAAGATAATATGGGAAAATCCCAGCAAGTACAATCCCGCTGATACAACGGAAGAATACATATAAGAATAAGTTCCATCCAGCAACTTCACCTAAATAACCATAGTAGAAGTCGATAGGGAAAGTAACTAATGCGGCTGCTAAACCAGCGAGCACTGCTACCATTAATTTGCGTGATTTATAACGGAAAATCGCAAAAATAATTTCACACGCTAAACCTTGTAGTAAGCCGTAAACAATTGTCGCAATATCAAAGCGTCCCATAACAATTGTTTCCCCAGCACCAGCAGCGAATTCAGCTAACAGTGCAATACCGGCTTTCGGAATGATTAAGTAAGCAACAACAGCAGCTGCAAACCACATACCGTAAGATAATTCTTCTAAGTGTAAGCCAGTCACTTGCATGGCTTTATACACTAAGTTCCAAATGTTGTAAATGATAGCAAAGATAACTGCGATTAACACAGTAACTAAGATATCTGAAAGCTTAAGTCCTTTAGACATAATGTCAATTCCTCCTATATAAACAAAAAAACACGCAAACTTGTCTAGCAAGCAGCGTGAAAATAAGCATAAGAATACCCTGGTTCTACCCTGAAATCCTAAACCAGTTCATTCTTTACACTTTCCTACGCTAGTCTCAGCTAGATCAGGTTCGAAGGGTTTGAAGCTTTGTGCTTCATCTCAGTTCGAAACACCCCTAGTGTATTTCTTTATTAGATTTATACTAAATGTATGCTTTTTAATAGGTTCTGTCAAGGTGATTTTAGATTTAAGCCAGAGAGAACGGGTATGAAAAAGGCAAGTTCACATTAAGATTACGTTAAATTGTGTATTTAGGATTGAGCATAGCGTCTGAGTCTAATATACTACCATAGAATGATTTACTTTAATTTTTAAAGACACAATGGAATTGTTCATATATAATAACTATGAGGTGAAAAACATGTCGTATATAAAGAAGCACGCTGAAATCATTTATAGTTTGATTATTGGCATTGTTTCACTTTTCATTGGAATCATTGTATTACTCAATCTATCATTTATCCATAAACTTGCGAAGGGGAGCAAGGTTGACATACATATTAATAATGTGTGGGATTTCATCAATGCTTTCTTTGTTGAAATAATACGGATTATGAGTCAATTTATTGGTCATTTCCCAGTGGTCAGCGCCATCTTGATTATCTTGTTCGGTGTTGCATTGCTATGGATTGGCTATTTATTATTTATGACTACAAAATATGATTATGATATCTCAATTTTCTTCCTTATAATAGGAATCTTTTTCTTCCTCATCACAATCGTCTTTATGACACAAGTTTACGGCTTCTTTGCGATTGTATTCGTGGTTCCGTTTATTGTGCATATCGGATACATTGTGTACAAGGATGAGTTGAACAGTGCGCACCAAAAAGAGCACTATCTATGGATTATCTGTACGTACGGAATCAGTTATTTAATTTCTCAAATTTCGTTATATGGCAGAATCGAAAGTCATGAAATTGCGTTAATTGATATTTTAAGTGTCAACGCATTCTTCGTTGTCATGTGGTGTTTAGGTCAAATGTCTATTTGGAATTTCTTATTCCTTAGAAGATCATTGCCGCTAACTAAAGCAGAATTAGGCGAAGAAATGTTGTATTCACGTACAGATAAGAACGGCACAATCAGCCAAACGAAAGAACAGCTGCGTGAAATTCAAGAACGTACACAAGAATTGACATACAGAACACGCAGAAGTATTGATTTAGAGAAAATCAGAAGAAAACGAGATAGTTTCAAAAAAGCAGTTAAAGATAAAGTCAATCTGCAAGAAGACGATTTCCCAACTTGGATGCGTCGTCCAAAATGGATTAAACCGGGTATCGTTGAATTGATTTGCGGTGCGATTTTATTCCTATTTACCTTACTAGAATTAAACAACCGTAATGGCTTGTTTATGTCAGGTGATTGGGAATTATCACAAACATCATATGTAATCGAGTGGATCACACTCTTCTTATTGTTGCTTGTGATTATCGCTTATATCATTACAACATTGACGCATTTCTTACGCGGTAAATTGTATTATGCGCAGTTGTTTATGGTGAGTATTTTATTCTTTAAATTGTTGACAGAATTTGTCAATATTATGATTCATGGATTATTATTATCCATTTTTATTACACCGATTTTATTTATTATGCTTGTGGCGATTACGATTGCGTTTATTATTCAATTACGTACGCCAGCTAAAGAAGAAACACACAAAAGCTGAGGGACTTAAGTTTCCTCGGCTTTTTTAATGGATTTGAGACGTTCTTTTTAGAAAGGAAGCGTCTGATACGTTAAGATAAAAGTAACTACACATAGAAGGCGGAATAATAATATGAAGACAGCAGTATTAAATAAAGGTAAAGAACAAAAGTATTTAAATCAGTATCCATTAGTGGATGAAGAAGATATTTATGAACATAGTCATTTAGAAGATGGTGATATTTTTCATATTGTGACTGATGATGGCCGATACATTGCGACAGCATACGTTGGGCGTCAACATAAAGGATTAGGTTGGGTCTTAAGCTATGATGCTGAAGAAGAAATTAATCAAGAATTTTTTGAAGCACTATTTGAAGAAGCTTTAGATTATCGTCAATACTACTTTGATATCGATGGTACAAATGCATTCAGATTGTTTAATGCAGAAGGAGACGGTGTCGGCGGTTTAACAATTGATTACTACGATCGTCATTTATTAATCCAATGGTATTCAAAAGGGATTTATACGTTCAGAACTGATATTTTAGAAGCTGTTCAAGCTGTTTTTCCTTATACTTCAATTTTTGAGAAGACACGTTTTAAAGACAGTGAAGTATCTAGTGGTTTCGTAACAGGGGAAGCACTGGAATTCCCAATTGTTATTGAAGAAAACTTTACGTTCTATAATGTTGATTTAGATGATGGACCGATGACAGGAATTTTCTTAGACCAAAAAGAAGTGCGTAAAAAATTACGTGATGTTTATGCACCTGACCGCAGTGTTTTGAATTTATTTAGTTATACAGGGGCATTCTCTGTCATTGCAGCACAAACAGCAGCAGAAACAACTAGTGTCGACCTTGCAAATCGTTCTAGAGGTTTGACAGAGGAGAATTTTGGGGTAAATGGTATTGACCCGAAAACACAATATATTTATGTCATGGATACTTTTGACTTCTATCATTATGCGGCAAGACACAATAAGGCTTATGACACGATTGTTATTGATCCGCCAAGTTTTGCGCGTAATAAAAAGAAAGTCTTTACGGTTCAAAAAGACTATCATAAGTTGATTGAAGAAGCTTTACCTGTTTTAAATGATGGAGGTACTTTAATTTTAAGTACAAACTCAAGTGCGTTAACTTCAAAAGCGTTTAAAAACATGATTAAGAGAACGCTTGATGCACAAGATGTAGATTTTGAAATTTTAGAAGCAATGGGACTTCCGAAAGATTTTAAAACACATCCGCACTATAAACCATCAAAATATTTAAAAGTAGTCTTTGTTCGGGTATCAGAAAAAGTGGAAGAAGTAATAATCGAGGAGGACTATTATGGGGATTAAAGATAAATTCATTAAAAAATCTACAGACAAAATTGGAAATAAAATGTTGAAAATTGATCCGGTCGTAGGTAAAGGGCGTTTACCGAAGAATAAAAAGGATTTAGCAAAAAGACGTGAACGCGCTGAAGAATTAGTAAGAAAGAAAGCATTATTGTCATCTTCAGCAAGTGTCATTCCGATTCCAGGATTAGATTTTGGGGTCGATTTAAAGCTGATGAAAGATATTATAGAAGATATTAATAAAATTTACGGTTTAGATCATAAAGAAGTGAACCGTATGAGTGATGATTTAAAAGAACGTGTATTAGTCGCAGCATCAATCCAAGGCAGTCAATTCATCGGACGTACGGTTTCAAAAGGTATCTTGAAAATGGTCGTTAAAGATGTTGCTAAACGTACAGCTGCGAAACAAACAAGATGGTTCCCGGTTGTCGGTCAAGCAATCGCAGCATCAATCAGTTATTATTTCATGAAAAAATTAGGTGACGAGCACATCGATAAATGTGAAAACGTTGCCAAAAAATTAATTTAAAACCGAGTTGTCAATTAAATTGTGCATATTTTCACAAAAACGCTAAATTCATTGCCCTGTATGGATTAAACAAATTGAATTTAGCGTCATATTTTGGTAATGTTAAGGTGTAATAATGTTCAGGTGAGTCACTCACCAATTAATGGATGCGAAGGAGAAAGATTATTATGGAACAACAATCATACACTATCATCGACGAAACAGGTATTCATGCTCGTCCAGCTACAATGCTTGTACAAACAGCTTCAAAATTTGATTCAGATATTCAACTTGAATATAACGGTAAAAAAGTCAACTTAAAATCAATTATGGGTGTTATGAGCTTAGGCGTAGGTAAAGATGCTGACATTACTATCTATGCTGACGGAAGCGACGAAGCTGATGCAATTCAAGCTATCACTGACGTTTTATCTAAAGAAGGTTTAACTAACTAATATGACTAAAAATATTAGAGGGATTGCGGCATCTGATGGTGTCGCAATCGCAAAAGCCTATCTATTAGTAGAACCTGACCTATCGTTTGATAACGGAACAGTGACTGATACAGAGGCTGAAGTTGCTAAATTTAACGGCGCACTTAACACATCAAAAGTTGAATTGACTAAAATCAGAAACAATGCCGAACAACAATTAGGCGCAGATAAAGCGGCTATCTTCGATGCACATTTATTAGTGCTTGAAGATCCAGAACTTATCCAACCTATTGAAGAAAAAATTAAAAATGAAAACGTTAATGCTGCTCAAGCGTTAACAGATGTTTCAAATCAATTTATCACAATATTTGAATCAATGGACAACGAATACATGGCAGAACGTGCAGCGGATATTCGCGACGTTTCTAAACGTGTATTAGCACACATCTTAGGTGTGGATTTACCAAACCCAAGTATCATTGATGAAAGTGTCGTTATTATCGGGAATGACTTGACACCTTCAGATACTGCACAGTTGAACAAACAATATGTGCAAGGATTTGTGACAAACATTGGAGGCAGAACATCTCACTCTGCAATTATGAGCCGTTCTTTAGAAATCCCAGCAGTCGTTGGTACTAAAACGATTACTGAGGAAGTTGAAGCGGGCGACATCATTATTGTTGATGGTATGACAGGTGATGTTATTGTTAACCCAAGTGACGAAGTTGTAGCACAATATCAAGAAAAACGTGATAACTTCTTCAAAGATAAACAAGAATTACAAAAATTACGTGATGCTGAATCTGTAACAGAAGATGGTCATCATGTAGAATTAGCTGCAAACATCGGTACACCAAACGATTTACCTGGTGTAGTTGAAAATGGTGCAGAAGGTATCGGATTATATCGTACTGAGTTCCTATATATGGGTAGAGATCAAATGCCGACTGAAGACGAACAATTTGAGGCATACAAAGCAGTTCTTGAAGCAATGAAAGGCAAACGTGTGGTTGTTCGTACATTAGATATCGGTGGAGACAAAGAATTACCTTATTTAGACTTACCTGAAGAAATGAACCCATTCTTAGGTTATCGTGCAATCCGCTTGTGCTTAGCACAACCAGAAATTTTCCGTCCGCAATTACGCGCGTTATTACGTGCTTCAGTATACGGAAAATTAAACATTATGTTCCCAATGGTTGCGACAATTCAAGAATTCCGTGATGCGAAAGCATTATTAGAAGAAGAACGTCAAAACCTTAAAAATGAAGGTGTTGAAGTTTCAGATGATATCGAAGTTGGTATCATGGTTGAAATTCCATCGACAGCAGCACTTGCTGATGTCTTTGCGAAAGAAGTAGACTTCTTCAGTATCGGAACAAATGACTTAATCCAATATACAATGGCAGCTGACCGTATGTCAGAACGTGTGTCTTATTTATACCAACCATATAACCCAGCTATTTTACGCTTGGTACAACGTGTTATCGCAGCGTCTCATGCTGAAGGTAAATGGACAGGTATGTGCGGCGAAATGGCCGGAGACCAAACTGCAATTCCATTATTGTTAGGTCTTGGATTAGATGAGTTCTCTATGAGTGCAACTTCAATCCTTAAAGCACGTCGTTTAATCAGAAACTTAAGCGAAGCGCAAATGAAAGACTTAGCAGCGAAAGCAGTGAACTGTGCAACATCAGAAGAAGTTGTTGCTTTAGTAGAAGACTATACGAAACATGCATAATCATTGATAAAATATTAATAAAAACCGTGATGAAATGAATGTCCAATTCATTTTCATCGCGGTTTTATTAGTGTACAAACATTTACTTATTATTTGAGTAATGTAATCAACTTACAAAGTATTTAATTGCGAGGTATATACTGTGTGTTTTACAAATTTGTGACAAAGATTTAAATTCTGTATAAATATAATGAAAATCTTGATTAGAATAATTGTAAACTAGCATATGAGAGCGTAACATATAAGGTACTGTGTCTATGAACGCAGATTACAGCATAATTGTTTGAATCATTTACCTTAAAGGTAATTTAAAATAGAGTGCATTCATTTTTAAGTCAGTCTTTATCGATATCGAGTAATGTGTTGATTTTATCTATGTCCACTTGATACATAGGTGTGTCACCGATTAAGATAAATGGCGTTGAAAATGCATCGAAATCTATCATTTCATTGCGGTATTGTGAGTTTGAAATATTTTTCTCAGTGTATGCAATGTGATGATGATCGAGATAATTTTTCACAAACTGACAAGGTGGACAGTCGTTTTGTGTATAAATGACTACATTCGGCATGTTTTATCTTCCTTTACATTTTATTGATGTGTTTACTGTATTAAAGGAACGATTAAAAATCAAGCCAATCGCCTATATTTGAATGTTCCAAGTTTTTTTGGATTTTGTGTAAACAATTTCCTCCACATTTCATCTGAGACGTTGCGGGCATTAGACAGTAACAAAAATATAGAGAAAAACAGGGTGATATTATGGAAGCAGTAGAACTGAGCAGATTTTTAACTGCCATGACCTTAGCTGTGCATATTATCTTCGCGACTATCGGTGTGGGGATGCCGCTTATGTTCGCAATTGCTGAATTTCTTGGTGTTAAAAGAAATGACGCAAAATATATTACATTAGCTAAGAGATGGGCCAAAGGTTATGCGGTAACTGTTGCGGTAGGGGTTGTAACAGGTACGATTATCGAGTTGCAGCTGTCATTGCTTTGGCCACAATTTATGAAGATTGCAGGACACGTGATTGCCTTGCCATTATTCATGGAAGTCTTCGCATTCTTCTTTGAAGCAATTTTCCTTAGTATTTATTTCTACACTTGGGAACGATTCAAAAACAAATGGACACATTTGATTATGAGTATTCCAGTGGTATTAGGCGGTACATTATCTGCCTTCTTCATCACATCAGTGAACTCATTTATGAATACGCCTGAAGGTTTCCAATTGAAAAATGGCAAAATGATTCATGTTGATCCAGTAGCAGCAATGTTCAACTCATCATTTGGTGTCAGAGCCTTCCACGTAATTACTACAGCAATTATGACAATGGCCTTTATTTTAGCGGCGATTGCAGCATTTAAATTATTGAAAAATAAATTTGAAAAAGACAGAGAATATCATAAGAAAGCATTGAAACTGACTATGATTGTCGGTTTAGTCTTTACACTAGGTTCTATGCTTGCTGGAGACTTATCAGCGAAGTTCTTACACAATGAACAACCTGAAAAATTAGCAGCATATGAATGGCATTATGATACTGAAAAACGTGCAGACTTAGTTCTGTTTGGTGTACTAGATGAGAAAAATCAAGAAGTGCATGGTGCAATTAAAATCCCAGCATTACTCAGCTTCTTATCTGACAACAATATCAATACAGAAGTTGAAGGATTAAATGAATTCCCTAAAAATGAACAGCCGCCGTTAATTGTCCATTACTTCTTTGACTTAATGGTGACAAGCGGTATCTTCTGTTTCGTTGTTTCAGGTATTTACGTCTTAACACGACTAGTTAAGAAATGGCGTAAGTTCTCAACACACAAAATATTGCTGTATGGCATATTATTAACAGGTCCTGCAGCTATGCTTGCGATTGAGTTCGGCTGGTTCTTAACAGAAATGGGCCGTCAACCTTGGATTTTAAGAGGTTACATGAGAGTGTCTGAAGCAGCTACACATGCAGGCGGTTTACCAGGTGTTACCATCGCATTTGGTGTCGTATACTTTATCATCTTATTCACTGCAGCATATGTATTAATCCGTATGTTCAAGAATAACCCGCCATATAAAGATGTGGAAAAATTAGAAGAGAGCCGAGGTGAAGCATCATGAGTATTACAGCATTTGGAATGATCGTTTTGTATCTGTTCTTATTCTTGTATATCGTTATTGCTTCAATTGACTTTGGTGCAGGTATCTTCATTTTACAATCGAAATTAAGAGGTACTGAAAGCACATTAGTACCGATTATCGGTCGTTATCTGAACCCGATTTGGGAAGTCACAAACGTATTCTTAGTATTCTTTACCGTAGGAATTGTCGGTTTCTTCCCAGATTTCGCGTACTATTATGGTTCGGTTCTGTTAGTGCCAGGATCTATCGCTTTAATCTTACTTACGATTCGCGGTAGTTTCTATGCATTCCAAAACTATGGACCAGATTCGAAATTCTCTTGGCTCGTCTTGCATAGTGTATCTGGATTATTCATCCCGGCTGCATTAAGTATGGGACTTGTTATCTCAGAAGGCGGCTATATTCATAAAACAAGCTCAGGTACAGGTGTCGATTTAAATTGGTTAGATTTATTCTTTAGTCCATTTGCGTGGGCAGTTGTATTCTTAGCTTTAGTTTCAGTAATGTATATTTCATCAGGATTCCTTGCGTATTATGCACGTAAAGCAGAAAACATGAAAGCCTATAATATTATTCGTATGTGGTTTGTTTTCTGGGGTCCTCCGATGGCTTTAGTATCATTATTTACTTTCATCACATTACGCAGTCAAAACAAGCAACACTTTGATGTTGCGGTTAATCAATACTGGTGGTTATTCTTAATCAGTATATTATGCTTGTTAGCAGCTTGGATTTTATCTATAATGAAAAAATCACCTGGAACAGCATTTATGTTAGTTGTGATTCAAATGGCTACAGCCGTGACAGGTTATGGTTTAAGTAAATGGCCATACATCTTGTATCCATATATCAATGGAGACATTCACAAAACAGATGACCCGATGGCATGGGCCTTAACCATTGCGGCAGTCGTTGGATTATTGATGCTTGTTCCATCACTGATTTTCTTAATGAGATTATTCATCTTCAATAAAGATTATGTTGAAGGTAAGAATGATGAAGGTTATTATTAATATTAAGTCTAAGGTGAGGCGAGGCACAATCATAGGTTGTCTATGATTGAACAGAGCCTTGTCTCATCTTTATTTTTGCGGAGGTTGTAAGAGAAATGGAAAAAGAATTCGTTGTGATAGGGTTAGGTCGTTTCGGCGGCAGTATAGTCCGAGAATTAAATGCGTTAGGCATGGACGTGATGGCTATCGACTTAAGCGAAGCCCGCGTAAATGAATATAGTGAGATCGCGACACATGCGGTAGTCGCAGATACAACAGATGAAGCGGTAATGAAAAGTTTAGGGATTCGTAACTTTGATCAAGTCATTGTGGCGATTGGTGAAAATATTCAAACGAGTACTTTGACAACTCTGATTCTTAAGGAATTAGGCGTTAAGAAGGTTATTGCGAAAGCCCAAAATGATTACCATGCGAAGATTTTAAATAAAATCGGTGCTGACTTAGTTGTCCATCCTGAACGAGATATGGGACGTCGAATTGCGCATAATATTGCGAGTGCCAGTGTCTTGGATTATTTGGAACTTGCGGATGAATATTCAATTGTTGAAGCCAAAGCGAATGAACGTATTGCGGGTCAAACGATTGTAGATTTAGATATCCGTGCAAACTTCGGTATCAATATTATCGCGATTAAACGTGATAAAGATGTTATTATTTCTCCAGATCCGAATATGAATATTGAACTTGGCGATATCTTAATTATGATTGGACACGACAACGACTTAAATCGCTTCGAGAAAAAACTTGTCCACTAACACAACCTTATACAAACAAAAAGCACATTCCGCGTGGAATGTGCTTTTCCTATATTTATCTTTAATTTATAGGAGCTTAGTCTTGTTTAGACTTTTCTTCCTGTTGTTTTGGTTTAGCGTTGCCTTCTTTTTTATGGTGTGGTTTATGATTTCTTGGTTTACGGTTTTTCTGACCATTATTTGAAGGACGTTTGTTTGTCGCATGCTTATGATTTTCTTTACTATTGTGTTGTTTTGGTTCTTGATTTTGTTTTGGGTTTTGTTTTTTATTTGTACGTTTAGGTCTAGATGATTTAGGTTTTTTCGTCGGTGTGATTTGTTCACCGTTCTCATTGACCTTCATAATCACTGGTAAAATCATTGGTTTACGTGCTGTTTTTTCAAACAGGTAAGGTTGTAATGTCTCAATGATTGATGATTTGATTTGATGCCACTGAATGTCTTTGTTTTGGTTCAACTTAGAAATGACTTCAGTTTTGATCTTACGTTGTGCATCGTAAATCAAGTGACCAGATTCGCGCATATAAACGAAACCACGTGAGATGATATCTGGACCTGAAAGTAATGTGTTTGTGTTGAAGTCGATACTTACAACGACAATTACTAAACCTTCTTCAGATAGTAATTTACGGTCACGGATGACTACATTACCGATATCACCGATACCGCTTCCATCTACCAATACATCGCCAGAAGGAATACGTCCAGCTTTACGTGCTGAATCTCTTGTTAGGGCTAAGACATCACCATTATCGAAAATAAAGATGTTGTCTTCATTTACACCGCACTCAACGCCAGTTTGCGCATGTGCTTTCAACATACGGTATTCACCATGAATCGGCATGAAATACTTCGGACGGATTAAGCGTAACATTAATTGTTGATCGCCTTGAGAACCGTGACCTGAAGTATGGATGTTTGAAATCTTGCTGTGAATAACATCAGCGCCTGCACGATATAAAGCATTAATTGTGCGGTTGATACTTTTCGTATTACCTGGAATAGGTGATGAACTGAAGACAACTGTATCTTCAGGAATAATTTTAATTTGTTTGTGTGTACCGTTTGCGATACGTGATAACGCAGCCATCGGTTCACCTTGAGAACCTGTACATAAAATCAAGAGTTCGTGTTTAGGAACAGAGTTGATTTTGCTTGGTTCGATAAATGTTTCAGGTGGCGCTTTGATATAACCGAGCTCCATACCGATTTTAATGTTGTTTTCCATTGAACGGCCGAATACTAAAATTTTACGGTTATATTTAATCGCAGCTTCTACAGCTTGTTGAACACGGTAAATATTAGATGCGAATGTCGCAAAGATAATTCTTCCTGTACATTTACGGAAAATTTTATCGACGTTTTGGCCGACTTCACGTTCACTTAAAGTAAAGTTTGGAACGAGTGAGTTCGTTGAATCAGATAAAAGGGCTAAAACGCCTTCTTCACCGAGTTTCGCCATTTTCGCAATATTAGCTGGTGTACCGACAGGTGTGAAATCAAATTTGAAGTCACCCGTGTGTACAATATTACCTTCAGGTGTTCCAACGATAACACCATATGCTTCTGGAATACTGTGTGTTGTTAAATAGAATGAAACATTGAAGTGTTTTGACTTGATGACGCTGTCTTCTGTAATTTCATTCAATTCAGCTGTTCTTAATAAATGATGTTCTTCTAATTTGTTTCTGATTAACCCAAGTGCTAAAGGACCGCCATAAATCGGTACGTTAAGTTCTTTTAATAAGAAGGGCACACCGCCGATATGGTCTTCGTGTCCGTGGGTAATAAATAGGCCGATAATTTTATCTTTGTTTTGAACAAGATATGAGTAATCCGGGATGACATAATCGATACCTAATAGATTGTCGTCTGGGAATTTGATACCCGCATCGATTAGGACGATTTCATCCTTATACTCCACTGCATACGTATTCTTACCGATCTCGCCGAGACCGCCGATTGCGTATACACCGACCTCATTATTTTTGAGTTGTTTCATTATTGGATATGCTCCACTTGATAGTCTGGAGATTTTTGTTCATATTCTAAATGTGCGCCCTCTAATTTAGTAATGAACTCGATATTGTAATTACGGTCTTTCAGATATTTTCTTACTTCTTCTTCTGAATTTCCTTCTACGTAAATCGTTTGTGTGTTCTCACGCACGATTACTTCTGCTCTGTCGTCTTGATAAAATACTTTGTAAATTGCCATAATATATTGTTTCCTCCTAAAAATATGTTCAGTTGTTTTAATTTATTGTTCATACAAGCCTAGTTTATTCTTTGTGGTTTGTTTCATCATTGTGTTCTTTCTTAAAATAAATACAACATACCAGCTTAACTGCCCAGTATGTTTGCTAGGTTTGTTATAAATGACGTTCTAGTTAGTCATGCATGAAGATTTCTCCATACATATACAGTTATTATTTATTTTACATGATGTAATTCAATAAATAAAGCGGTTTTACTTAGCGACAAGGAAAGCTAGGGGAATGTTTATCCAAAAGAGAAAGTCAAAATAAGTGTGGTAAAATATATAAAAGAGAAAACGAAGCGGGTCCAATGATTTAGAGACTAAAAGCAGGTGAGGAAAATGAGTAAGGCTAAAAGAATTATTGAAGATGTAAAAAGAGAAAAGGAAAGACGAGATAAATTGTTTCAAGGTATTTTGTTTGAAAAACGTGGGAAAGAAATTGTGATGTTCTTTGAATACGAAGAAGTTGTAGATAATGTCTCAGATAATCATCATTTTATACGACATAACCATGATCCAGAGTGGGTGGATAAAAGTATGTTGCCTGAACTTAAAGAAGGTTTAGAACGTTTAAATGTTACGTATCATTGTCGTAAAGATATCTTCATATAATAAGGAAATAGCAGTGTATATAAAAAAGAGGCCGCTTTATGCGACCTCTCAATTTATGTTTATTCATCAAACAGACGGATAGCATCTTCGTGAGGTTGAAGTGGATTTTCTTTATCAATGTGGTCATAGAACATAATACCGTCTAAATGATCGATTTCATGTTGTACAACAATAGCAATATAGCCTTTAAGTCGTAAGTTGATATCATTGCCATCAATGTCTTTTGCTTTAACTGTAATACGATGATGGCGATGCACAAGTCCTGGAATATCTTCATCTACACTTAAGCAGCCTTCACCTGTAGGCAAGTATGCTTCTTGTACACTGTAGCTGACAATCTTCGGATTGATTAACATTAACTCGTATGATTTGCCGTTACCATCATCTGGTAAGTGCACAGCAAGCATACGCTTTGAAATGTTAAGTTGTGGTGCAGCAATACCTACACCTGAACGTAAATTGTATTTACGTGCAATTTCATCATCTTGACTATTGACTAAGAATTCATGCATTTCTTTGATTTTATTACGATCTTCATCTGATAAAGGAAATTTAACTTCTTCAGCTTTTTCACGAAGTGTCGGATGTCCGTCTCTGATTATATCTTTCATAGTAATCATGTCATACACCGTCCTTATTATAAAATATAACAAAAAACTTCCGGATAGAACAGAAAAGTATTTGCGAAATCGCTTAAAATTAATTAACATCATTATTGAAATCCCCAAGGAGGTAATTTGAAGCATGAAAATTAAAAGCACATTTGGTTTAGTGATTGCATCCTCTCTATTATTAGGTGCTTGTTCAACAGACAGCCATCAGATTAAAGAGTACAACAAGACACTGAAAGAAGCCGTACAAAAAGAAGACGAAGCCGTAAAAGTCGGTGAAAAACTAAATAAACTTACAAACGAGAAAAATGATTTAGCTAAGAAAATCAACGGTAAAGATACACAGAAGGTTGTAAAAACTTCTAAAGATATTGTAAGTAATGTAAATGAACGTAAAGATGAATTTAAAAAAGAAGAAAAAGCTTTTGATGCATCTGAGAAAAAGTTTGAAGAGGCTAAAAAGCGGACAAAGGATATTAGAAACGATAAAAGAAGATCCGGCATAGAAAAAACAAACAAAGCATTTGAGAAAAACTATAAAGCGCATGATGAATATGCGAAAGCTTACAACAATAGTTTAGACAAAGAAAAAGATTTATTTGAATACATTGTAAAAACTAACGGTCAAGCAGAACAATCACAGATTGATGAAAAAACAAAAGCAATTGACGACTCTTATAAAGAGGTAAATGACAAAATTAAAAAATATAGCAAAACTCGTGACGAGCGCGGAAAACAAATGGAAGCGGCTCAACAAATCAAATAAACAACACTGATACAGTTTTAGTATAATGACTGGTACAGGTCTTATAACTGTACTTAACACAAGTGATACAGAAGTTTTACAATTCATTTAACAGTTATACAAAACTATGCTATACTAATTTATGGATGAAATGAATTTTCTATTATACGGGAAAGGTATGGTGAATTGAATGGCTCCGAAGTTACAAGCCCAATTCGACGCTGAGCAAGTATTGAAAGATACTGAAGCACAATTTAAGATGGTCCAAGTATTGGACGAAAATGGTAAAGTAGTGAATGAAGACTTAGTACCTGATTTAACTGATGAGCAATTAGTTGAATTAATGGAAAGAATGGTATGGACTCGTGTCCTAGACCAACGTTCTGTTTCTTTAAACAGACAAGGACGTTTAGGCTTCTACGCACCAACAGCTGGTCAAGAAGCTTCACAACTAGCTTCACAATATGCATTAGAGAAAGAAGACTGGATTCTTCCAGGTTACCGTGATGTTCCACAAATCATTTGGCACGGTTTACCACTTACAGAAGCATTCTTATTCTCAAGAGGACACTTTAAAGGAAACCAATTCCCTGAAGGTGTAAACGCATTCAGTCCTCAAATCATCATCGGTGCACAATATATTCAAACTGCCGGTGTTGCATTAGGTCTTAAAAAACGCGGTAAAAAAGCAGTAGCTATCACTTATACAGGTGACGGCGGTTCATCACAAGGTGACTTCTACGAAGGTATCAACTTTGCTTCGGCTTATAAAGTGCCGGCAATCTTTGTAATTCAAAACAACAACTACGCGATTTCGACACCAAGAAGCAAGCAAACAGCTGCAATCACATTAGCGCAAAAAGCAATCGCAGTAGGTATCCCTGGTATTCAAGTTGACGGTATGGACCCATTAGCTGTATATCAAGCAACTAAAGAAGCACGTGATCGTGCAGTTAACGGTGAAGGCCCAACATTAATTGAAACTATGACTTACCGTTATGGTCCACATACAATGGCTGGGGATGACCCAACACGTTACAGAACTTCAGATGAAGATTCTGATTGGGAGAAAAAAGACCCATTAGTTCGTTTCAGAGCATTCTTAGAAGCTAAAGGCTTATGGAATGAAGAAAAAGAAAACGAAGTAATCGAACGTGCAAAAGACGAAATCAAAACTGCAATTAAAGCAGCTGATAAAGTTGAAAAACAAACTGTTACTGACTTGATGGAAATCATGTACGAAGATATGCCTCAAAACTTAAAAGAACAGTATGAAATTTACAAAGAGAAGGAGTCGAAGTAAGCCATGGCACAAATGACAATGGTACAAGCGATTAACAACGCACTTAAAACTGAACTTCAAAACGATGAAAATGTTTTGCTTTTTGGTGAAGACGTTGGTGTTAACGGTGGCGTATTCCGTGTAACGGAAGGTCTGCAAAAAGAATTCGGTGAAGATCGTGTATTCGATACTCCGCTTGCTGAATCAGGTATCGGCGGTTTAGCACTTGGATTAACGGTAGAAGGTTACCGTCCAGTAATGGAAATCCAATTCTTAGGTTTCGTATTCGAAGTATTTGACTCTGTTGCAGGTCAAATTGCACGTACAAGATTCCGTTCAGGTAACACAAAAACTGCACCTGTTACAATCCGTGCGCCATTCGGTGGTGGTGTACACACACCAGAATTACACGCAGATAACTTAGAAGGTATCTTGGCACAATCACCAGGATTAACAGTAGTTATCCCATCTAACCCATATGATGCAAAAGGTTTATTGATTTCTGCAATCAGAAGCAATGACCCAGTTGTATATTTAGAACACATGAAATTATACCGTTCATTCCGTGAAGAAGTTCCTGAAGAGGAATACACAATTGAACTTGGTAAAGCGAACGTTAAAAAAGAAGGCGATGACATCACAATTATCGCTTACGGTGCAATGGTTCAAGAATCATTAAAAGCAGCGGAAGAACTTGAAAAAGATGGTGTATCAGCGGAAGTTATCGACTTACGTACAGTACAACCAATCGATTTCGATACATTAGTAGCTTCAGTTGAAAAAACTGGCCGTGCAGTAGTAGTTCAAGAAGCACAACGTCAAGCTGGCGTAGGTGCACAAGTAGCAGCTGAACTATCTGAGCGCACAATCCTTTCATTAGAAGCTCCGATTGCACGTGTTGCAGCAGCAGATACTGTTTATCCGTTTACTGAAGCGGAAAATGTTTGGTTACCAAACAAAAACGATATCGTCGAATCTGCAAAAGCTACTTTAAACTTCTAATTGTTTAATAGAGCGTGAGTCGGCATATTTAAATGAACTTATGGGTATAGTTGAAGCAACACTTCAGCTTTCCATAAGTCAGACAACCAAATTTGCTCTTGCGATCTCATGTACTTTGCAAGGGCAAATGGTTTGTTATGAAGTAGTAAAAATAAATTGAAGATAGATTTCATTGAAACGAAATCAAGTTTTATGTCAAACTATAAACTAGAACATCAAATTGATTATATTATCAGTAGTTTAATCAAGGCTTATGTACAGACTTGAAGACACTTTTGTTTTAATCAATTGTTTTGTGCTGGTTTATGTGACTTAAATTGACTTTTAGGAGGACAAGAACGTGGCATTTGAATTTAAATTACCCGATATTGGTGAAGGTATCCACGAAGGTGAAATTGTTAAGTGGTTTGTAAAAGCTGGAGACGAAATCCAAGAAGACGATATTCTATGTGAAGTACAAAACGACAAATCTGTTGTAGAAATCCCTTCTCCAGTTAACGGTACAATCGAAGAAGTTGTTGTAGAAGAAGGAACTGTAGCAGTCGTTGGCGACACAATTATCAAAATTGATTCTCCAGACGCTGAAGAAATGTCATTCAAAGGCGGACACAGTAACGATTCTGCTCAAGAAGAAGATGCAGGCCAAGAAGAAACTAAAGATCAAGCACAATCAGTTTCAGAACAAGATACTTCAAACGTAGCACCAGCTGCTGACGAAGAAGTAGATGAAAACAGAAGAGTTAAAGCAATGCCTTCTGTACGTAAATTTGCACGTGAAAACAATGTAAATATCAAAGCAGTTCAAGGTTCTGGTAAAAACGGCCGTATCACTAAAGCTGACGTTGAAGCTTACTTAAGCGGAGATGCACCAAGTGCAGAAACTAGCGAAGCTCCAGCAACTGAAGCAGCAGCATCACAAGAAACAGCTGCAGCACCAGTATCAGCTGAAGGCGAATACCCAGAAACTCGTGAAAAAATCCCTGCAATGCGTAAAGCGATTGCGAAAGCAATGGTTAACTCTAAACACACTGCGCCTCACGTAACATTAATGGACGAAGTGGAAGTTCAAGCATTATGGGATCACCGTAAGAAATTCAAAGAAATTGCTGCGGAACAAGGTACTAAATTAACATTCTTACCATATGTTGTTAAAGCATTAGTATCAGCACTTAAGAAATACCCAGCATTAAATACTGAATTTGATGATGCAAACGGTGAAGTAATACACAAACACTACTGGAACATCGGTATCGCTGCAGATACAGACCGCGGTTTATTAGTACCGGTTGTTAAACACGCTGATCGTAAATCAATGTTCGAAATCTCAGATGAAATTAACGAACTTGCTGTTAAAGCACGTGACGGTAAATTGACTTCTGACGAAATGAAAGGTGCATCATGCACAATCAGTAACATCGGTTCAGCAGGCGGCCAATGGTTCACACCAGTAATCAATCACCCAGAAGTTGCTATCTTGGGTATTGGTCGTATTGCACAAAAACCTATTGTTAAGGATGGGGAAATTGTTGCAGCACCTGTATTAGCATTATCATTAAGCTTTGACCACAGACAAATTGACGGAGCTACTGGTCAAAACGCAATGAACCACATCAAACGTTTATTAAATAATCCAGAATTATTATTAATGGAGGGGTAAAACATGGTAGTTGGTGATTTTCCAATTGAAACAGATACTATTGTAATCGGAGCAGGTCCTGGCGGTTATGTTGCCGCAATCCGCGCAGCACAATTAGGTCAAAAAGTGACAATCGTTGAGAAAGGCGAATTAGGCGGTGTATGTCTTAACGTAGGATGTATCCCATCTAAAGCGTTATTACACGTATCACACGTATTCCAAGAGTCTAAAAACTCTGAAGATCTAGGTATCATCGCTAAAGACGTTGAACTTAAATTCGAAAAAGTTCAAGAGTTCAAAAAGTCTGTAGTTAACAAATTAACAGGCGGCGTTGAAGGTCTATTAAAAGGAAACAAAATTGAAATTGTCAAAGGTGAAGCTTACTTCCACGACAAAAACAGCTTACGTGTAATGGACGAAAAAAGCGCTCAAACTTACAACTTCAAACATGCGATTATCGCAACAGGTTCTAGACCGATTGAAATTCCTAATTTCAAATTCGGCGAACGCGTAATCGATTCAACTGGTGCGTTAAACTTACAAGAAGCACCTAAGAAATTAGTTGTTGTAGGTGGCGGTTACATCGGTTCTGAATTAGGTACAGCATTTGCGAACTTCGGTACAGAAGTTACTATCTTAGAAGGCGCTAAAGATATCTTAGGCGGTTTCGAAAAACAATTAACACAACCTGTTAAGAAAAAAATGAAAGAAAAAGGTATGGAAATTGTTACTGAAGCAATGGCTAAATCTGCTGAAGAAACAGAAAACGGCGTTAAAGTAACTTACGAAGCTAAAGGCGAAGAAAAAACAATCGACGCTGATTACGTATTAGTTACAGTAGGTCGTCGTCCAAACACTGATGAAATGGGTCTTGAAGAATTAGGTCTTAAATTCGCAGACCGCGGTTTATTAGAAGTTGACGAACAAAGCCGTACTTCACTTGATAACATCTATGCTATCGGTGATATCGTTCCTGGTTTACCACTTGCTCATAAAGCAAGCTATGAAGGTAAAGTAGCAGCTGAAGCAATTTCTGGTGAAAAATCAGCAGTAGATTACATCGGTATGCCTGCAGTATGCTTCACTGAACCAGAAATCGCAACAGTAGGTCTTTCTGAAGCGCAAGCGAAAGAAGAAGGTTTAGAATATAAAGCTTCTAAATTCCCTTACGCAGCAAACGGCCGTGCGTTATCATTAAACGATACTACTGGTTTCGTTAAATTGATCACACTTAAAGAAGATGACACATTAGTAGGTGCACAAATTGTTGGTGCAGGTGCTTCTGACATCATCTCTGAATTAGGTCTAGCAATTGAAGCTGGTATGAATGCTGAAGATATCGCATTAACAGTACATGCTCACCCAACATTAGGTGAAATGAGCATGGAAGCAGCTGAAAAAGCACTTGGATTACCAATCCACACTATGTAATAACACCCAACATTAGAATAAGCATATAAACTGAAACCGTCGGGCTTTTAAGCTCGGCGGTTTTTTTATCATACATGTTATAATATGGCTGAAATCAAATAGATAGGAGGAATATATATATGGAATATCAATATCCTATTGATGTCGATTGGTCTCAAGAAGAAATGATAGATGTGATTCATTTCTTTAATCGTGTTGAAGATTATTATGAACGTCAAGTCGACAGAGATGACTTTATGAATGCTTATCGCAACTTTAAAAAGGTCGTTCCAGGTAAAGCAGATGAGAAGAATATCTTAGATGATTTTGAAAAAGGCAGCGGCTATAATAGCTATCGTGCGATCAAACGTATCAAAAACGAAACTGAAACTAAAAAATTTAGTGCAAATGATTAAAATTATATTGTAAATCAGGTGCAGTTCTGTTATTTTTAGTAAGCGTTAAACTTAAAGTTTACTAATACTAAACAGAACTGTGCTTTTTTTATGTCATTTTTTAAGCAAGAGAGTGAGGTCATTCATGAATATTGGATTGAAATTACGTAATTTACGTAAAATCAAACAGCTGACACAAGAAGAATTAGCAGAGCGGACAGATTTATCTAAAGGCTATATTTCACAAATAGAAAGCGGACAATCCTCACCAAGTATGGAAACCTTTCTACAATTATTAGAAGTGCTCGGAACATCACCAGAGACTTTTTTTAAAGAAAAAGAAGCAGAGAAGGTGTTGTATCCAAAGGATGAACAAACGGTCTATGACGAATATGATGAAGGTTATATTTTAACGTGGCCGATTGCCCGTTCGAATGAATTTGAGATGGAACCGTTATTTATTCAATTACATCCGCATACTGCATATAAAAATTTTAAACCTTCTGATTCAGATACATTCATATATTGTTTAGAAGGAGAGCTGACTTTAACACTTGGAGAACATGTCTATCATGCCAAAGCAGGAGATGCGCTTTATTTTAAAGCACATGATAAACATCAGTTGTCTAATCAAACTGATACAGAAACGAAAGCCATGATGGTGGTTACTGCATCGTACTTATAGGAGGAAAGAACATATGTCGCTATTAACGTTATTAGGAGTGAGTAAACAATACGATGGCAAAACCATCTTAGACGATATCTCTATTGATTTCGAAGAAGGAAAATTTTATACCTTACTAGGTCCTTCGGGATGTGGTAAAACAACCATTTTAAAAATTATTGCAGGTTTTGAACAAGCAGATTCAGGAGACGTATTATACGGAAACCGTAATATCAATGGGATTCCAGCTAATAAACGTCAAGTAAACACAGTCTTTCAAGATTATGCGTTATTTCCACATTTAAATGTGTATGAAAACATTGCTTTTGGTTTGAAATTGAAGAAACTATCAAACAAAGCGATTAAAGTGAAAGTGGCTGAAGCTTTGAAGCTCGTAAAATTAGAAGGTTATGAGCAACGTACGATTGATGAAATGAGTGGTGGACAAAAACAACGTGTGGCGATTGCGCGTGCCATTGTGAATGAACCTAAGATCTTATTGTTAGATGAATCTCTATCTGCCTTAGATTTAAAGTTGCGTACAGAAATGCAGTATGAATTACGTGCACTTCAAAAACGTTTAGGCATCACATTTATCTTTGTCACACATGATCAAGAAGAAGCACTAGCCTTAAGTGATTATATTGCGGTTATCAAAGCAGGTAAAATCCAACAATTTGATACACCGATTAATATTTATGACGAACCGGTCAATCGCTTTGTGGCTGACTTTATCGGTGAATCTAATATTATCGAAGGTACGATGGTGCGAGATCGTTTAGTAAATATTTATGATAAAGAAATTGAATGTGTGGATATGGGAATTCCTGAAGGGACTAAAATCGAAGTAGTCATTCGTCCTGAAGATATTTTAATTACAAATCAAACTCAAGGTTTATTTAAAGCAGTTGTGAAGTCTACCTTGTTTAGAGGTGTGCATTATGAAGTCACATGTCAGGACCAAGAAGGTTATGAATGGATGATTCAAACGACAAAGAAAGCGAAGGTCGGAGATACAGTCGGTTTGTATTTTGAACCAGATGCGATTCATATCATGGTGCCAGGTGAAACAGAAGCGGAATTTGATAAACGTATTGAAAGTTATGAGGACTAAACGATGACAAAATTAAATAAATACTTAATGGTTCCTTATATGATTTGGATGGTAGGTTTTATTATCATTCCAGTAATTTTATTAGTATATTTCTCATTTTTAGATAACCAAGGCCATTTCAGTTTGACGAACTATCAACAGATTTTAAGTATGCGTTATGTCAAAATGATGGGGATTTCTATTCTATATGCGGCCATCATTACGCTCGTCACATTGATTATCAGTTATCCAGCAGCCTATTTTATTCGTCAATCTGTACATCAAAACATGTGGATTTTAATATTAATTATTCCGACGTGGATTAATTTACTTCTCAAGACGTATGCATTTATCGGGATTTTGAGTCATGATGGTATTATCAATCAAATATTAAATGTGATGCATCTTCCTCATATGGAACTATTATTTACTGCGTCTGCGTTTATTATCGTTGCGAGTTATATTTATATCCCATTTATGATTTTACCGATTTTCAATAGCATGAAGACGATTCCTGAGAATTTAATTCAAGCGTCTACAGACCTCGGTGCCAATCGTTGGACGACGTTTTTAAAAGTCATTTTACCTTTGACGAAAGAAGGCGTACTCTCTGGAATTCAAGTCACGTTTATTCCAGCTTTGTCACTGTTCATGATTACGCGTTTAATTGCGGGTAACAAAGTGATTAATATCGGGACATCTATTGAAGAACAATTCTTAGTGATTCAAAACTACGGCATGGGTTCAACCATTGCGATTGTTTTAATCTTATTTATGGCGTTCGTGTTAGTCATCACGAAATCAGGCAACGAAGGAGGACGCAGATCATGACATGGTATGGCAAAGTCTATCTTTGGTTATTAGTCATCGGCTTATATGTACCGATTATCTTCTTAATGGTATATTCCTTTAATTCAGGCGGCAATATGATTCATTTTGAAGGCTTCACGTTAGAACATTATCAAAGTTTATTTCAAGATGATCGTTTAATGGCTATCTTATTCAATACGATTGCGGTGGCATTATTAGCTGCAGCCGTGTCTACTGTAATTGGTACGTTTGGTGCTATTGCGCTGTATCATTTACGTCAGAAACGTTTGAAATTGACATTTATGACGTTAAATAATGTGTTATTGGTCTCTTCTGATGTAGTAATCGGAGCGTCATTCTTAATTATGTTTACTGCTATCGGTCATTTTACAGGAATGGGGCTGGGCTTTTGGACGGTCTTAATTTCGCATATTGCGTTTTGTATTCCGATTGTAGTCATTATTGTGTTGCCGCAACTTTATGATATGAATCAAAATATGTTTGTGGCTGCGAGAGATTTAGGCGCAACAGAATGGCAGATTTTAAATCGTGTCATGATTCCGAATTTGATGCCTGCGATTATGGCTGGTTTCTTTATGGCATTGACATACTCATTAGACGACTTTACTGTCAGCTTCTTTGTGACAGGTAATGGTTTTAGTGTGTTATCAGTAGAAATTTATGCGATGGCACGTAAAGGTATTAGTATGGAAATCAATGCGATTTCAACGTTAATCTTTGGCGTTATCATCATTGGTATTATCGGATACTATATGATTCAGCGTTATACAAAACGCCGCTTGTCCTTGAAACGAGGTGTACTGCGATGAAGCGATTTTTACAATTGATTATCGGTGCACTGGTGATAGGAGTCATTTGTTTAGGGATCAGTAAATGGTATGGCAGTGAAGCACATCAAGCATCAGGCAAGAAACTTTATGTGTATAACTGGGGAGAATATATCGACCCAGAGTTAATCGATAAGTTTGAGAAAGAAACTGGCATTCAAGTGATTTATGAAACGTTTGATTCAAACGAAGCGATGGAAGCAAAAATTCGTAATGGCGGTACGCATTATGATGTCGCATTTCCAAGTGAATATACGGTTCAAAAGATGAAAAAGGATGATTTATTAGTTCCTCTAGATCATAGCAAGCTGCCAAACATGAAATATTTAGATAAAAATTACATGAATATGGATTATGATAAACATAATCGTTATTCTATACCTTACTTCTTCGGTACAGTGGGTATACTTTATAATAAAGACGCCTATCCACATGATGATTTTTCAAGTTGGAGAAGTTTATATAATCCGAAGTTTAAAAATGATATCATATTAGTGGATGGTGCGAGGGAAGTGATGGGCTTAAGTTTGAATAAACTCGGCTACAGCTTAAATGAAACGAATCCGAAACGTTTAGATGAAGCGGAAACGGATTTAGCGCATTTAGCCCCTCAAGTCAAAGGGATTGTCGGTGATGAAGTAACGATGATGTTAGAACAACACGAAGCGAATATCGCAGTCGTATGGAGTGGTACTGCAGCACCGATTGTACAAGAGAATCCTGAATTTGACTATGTCGTCCCAAAAGAAGGCTCTAACTTGTGGTTCGATACGATGGTAATCCCAAAAACTGCACAAAACCAAGCAGGTGCGTATCAGTTTATTAATTTCTTGTTAGACCCAAAAAACAGTAAGCAAAATACTGAATGGGTCGGTTATGCGACGCCGAATGAAGCGGCTAAAAAGCGTTTACCGAAAGAAATTAAAAATGATCAAAGGTTTTATCCTTCAAAAGAAACACAAAGTAGGCTTGAAGTCTATAAAGATTTGGGTAAAGATATTTTAAATGATTATAATGAGCATTTTTTGAATTTCAAAATGTCATTACAATAATATTTTGATTAGTAAGTAGAGTAGGGAGTGTTAATGATGTCTGAAGAACCACAATATACACAAATAAAACGTCCAGTCAGCAGAGTGGCAGAAAAAGTCTTAGGTTGGCTGAACTGGATTGGATTATTGTTATTAACAGTAATTACTATGTTTATTGCGCTTGTGTCATTCAGCAACAATACATCAATTCAAAATCTTGAACAGTCAATCAACAATAATGATTTAGCACAACAAGTGCTCGCAAATAACAGTTTAAATACAACACAATTTGTGATTTGGCTTCAAAACGGTATTTGGGCTGTCATTGTTTATTTAATTGTCTGTTTATTAATTTCATTCTTAGCACTCATTTCTATGAATATCCGAGTGTTATCTGGAATTCTCTTCTTAGTTGCATCTATCATTACATTGCCTTTAGTGTTACTACTCGCAACAATCGTCATACCAGTACTATTCTTCATTGTCGCAATTATGATGTTTGCGCGTAAAGATAGAATAGAAACTGTACCATGTTATGGCGGTGGTTATGTACCATATGAGGGCGGTTATGATGATTATGATAGATATGACCGTGAACCTGTAAGACGTCCACATGGCTATCCAGAAGACGATGTGAAACCATATGTACCGAAAAAAGACAGAGTACAAGAGACACATCAAACAGAAGATACAGAAGAACCTGTACAGTCTGAAGAACCAATCACAAGACGTGAAGATGAAAGTGAACCTGAATTCTTATCACGTCAGGCGAAATATAAACAAAAATCAGAAGAAGAAGTCAGAGAACAACAAGAACAAGATGCATATGAGCGTGAACAAGCGCGTATGCAAGAACCTTCTAATGAGCCTGAAGAAGTAAAATATCGTGATGTTGAACCACGTAAAGGTGAAACGGCTGAAGAGAAAGCAGCACGTAAACGTGAGAAAAAAGAAAGAAAACGTCGTGCGAAAGAAGCACGTAAAAATCGTCCGAGTGCTGTGAATCAACGACGCATGAACTTTGAAGAACGTCGTTCATTCAACCAAGGTAAATCACCGACAACGCAAGAAACAAAAGAAGATGACGTACAGTCAACTGAAGATACACAAGCGCAAGATTCAGATAAAAAATCATAATTTTGATAAACCGAAAGCAATGATTATCGTTGCTTTCGGTTTTTATCTTGGTAAAAAAACCAAAAAATTTTCTATTGCATAGTTGAAATAAATGAAATTTAAATTGATTTATGCATAAATTGAGTGCTTTAAGGGTAGTTACGTTTATAAGACCCGTTAAGCGGCCTTAAAAAAGCGGATGAAGTCAGCGAAGAATATAATGCGACGCTTCAATTTCGCTTAATCAGGAGGGTATTACAATGAATAGAAAAGTAGAAAGAATCATTGGATGGATCGGTGTAGGTCTGACAGTACTCTACATGTTGCTGTTCTTAATCGGTACATTCATGAAGGATGGCATGTTGGCTGACATTCTGTTAAAACAAGGGGATTCCAGTATGTCACCTGAATTCTTGCATCAAACAATGGTCTTCACAACGATTGGTTTGATTGTTGTCGCAATTATCGCAGCAGTGGGTCTTGTATTAAGTAAGAAAAACCGCATTGCTGCAGGTATTATCTTAATTGTCGCGGCACTAGTTGGTTTATACTTCTCAAACTTTATCGCATCTATTTTATTCTTTATTGTAGCGATTATGTTATTTGTTAGAAGAAGCCAAGCTAAACGTGAAGCCAACAAAGAGTACGACAGAAATCATGGCTATTTCGAAGACATTACACGTGATAATGAAAACACAAACAATCATGAAAAAATCAAACCTGAAGGCAAACAGGTAAGAGACAAAGCAGAGCATGACAAATTTGATTCAGAAGCTAATCACGAAGCACATTATGAAGAAAATGCGAATGAAAGTGAATTGGCTAAACAACGTAGAAGAGACGATCATGAACGTCCACGCAGACATGATTTAGACGATTTCAAATAATAAAATTAAAAAGCAGCTGCAATCCGTAAAGGGGAAACTTACTGGATTGCAGCTGCTTTATTTTTATTGTATAGCTTTTGTTTACAGTTCTTGGAATGTTTGGATGATTAAATGGATGTTTAATCCGCTTAAGATAACAATTAATGACCATGAAATTATGTTAATCCATAATTTGTTTTTAAATCTTCCCATCAAGTCTTTGTTGTTTGTCGCAAGTTGAAGCGGAATTAAAGTAAATGGCAACGCAATACTTAAGAATACTTGTGAAAAGACTAAGAGTTGTTCCATCATACTTTCATTACCATGGAAGATAATTAAACAAATGATAACTGGAATAATTGCGATAGAACGTGTGATTAATCGTGTTACCCAGTTTGGTAATTTTAAGTTGATGAAACCTTCCATAACGATTTGACCGGCTAGGGTACCTGTAATCGTTGAGTTTTGACCTGACGCAAGTAAAGCGACTGCGAATAAAGTACTCATTAAGCCGCCAAGAGATGCGCCAAGCAACGGTTGTTGTTCTAAGGCTTGATATAAGTCATAGAAACCGCCAAGATTATCTGCATTGCCTGTACCGAAGAATAAACCAGCACCTAAAACAAGTAATAAACAGTTAATCACAAATGCAATAGTCAATTGAATGTTTGAATCAATTGTCGCATATTTAATGGCTTGTGCTTTAGAAGCTTCATCTTTACGATTATATGTTCTTGATTGAACGATAGATGAGTGTAAATAAAGATTATGCGGCATAATCGTTGCACCAACAATACCTAAGGCAATATATAAGGCACCTTGTTGTGTAACGATATGACTGCTAGGTATAAAACCATTTAATACACTGACAACGTCAGGTGAAGCAATATAAACTTCAAAGATGAAGATTGCGAGTACAGTAAAGATTAACGTACCGACGATGGCTTCAATTTTTCTGAAACCGAATTTCATAATAAATAATAAGATAAAGACATCAAGTACTGTGATGATCGCACCGACAAGCAATGGAATTCCGAATAATAGATCAAGCGCAATGGCACTGCCGATAACTTCTGCGATATCTGTCGCAATAATTGCGAGTTCAGCTATGATCCAGAATATAAATGCTAAAGGTTTATTTAAAAAACGTTTTGTGACTTGTGCTAAGTCATGGCCTGATGCGATACCGAGTCTGACTGTCATACTTTGAAGCAACATGGCAGACAAACTTGAAATTAATATTACAAAAAGCAGAATATAACCGTATTTGGCTCCGCCTTGCATGGAGGTAATCCAGTTACCAGGATCCATATAACCTACTGCAACCAGTAAGCCCGGTCCTAAGAATGAAAGGAATTTCTGCTTGATACTGCTGTTTGAATTGAAACTGACAGTATTGTTGATTTCGTCTAAGCTGTCGTTATTATAATTGACCTGTCTTTTAGTCAAGAAGGTCACCCCCACTTCTCTATGTTCTAACAATGGTTTAATAATAAAGTAAAAATAAAATTAGGTCAACCTAATAAAACTGTTTTTTACGTTTAAAATTGTAAGCAACGAGATGTAGGTGAAAAAGAAAAGCTGATTTAAACAAAGTAGTATAAGGCAAACTTTGTCTAAATCAGCACGATAATTTTGAATGAATAGTTAAATGCTCGGTATTATGCTATTATGGATAAAACTTTAACAGTTGCTCAAACGTATCTTCTAAATAATCGAGGAATGCTTGATCTGACTTTAACTCAGGTGCATCAGGTGAGAGTGTACGTGCAACAAAGAATTCGCCTTTTTTAAGCTGTTTTGCACGTGACAATGCTTGTTCTAAGTCTTCAGTCGATAGGTCTTGGATCAATGGTTTATCCATTTTGACATGATCTACACAAATACGGTAGTCTGCAGGCAAGTTTTCAATATCTTTGAAGTGATTTTCAAAGACCTCAATGTAATGCGTTTTATTTTTAGCTTCATGCATAACGCCGAACATGACAAAGACTTGTGATTCGTATAAACCGATTTGGAAATGCGGCAGCATTTTATAACCACGTTTATTCGTAGAGAAAGCGACCCAAGTATCTTTCGGCGGATTTACTGTACGACGTGCATGTTTTGCGATATGCATAAAGAATTCATCTGCTGTATGGGTAGATAAGAAGTCAGCGAAGTGTTCACCCAACTGATGTAGTTTTGGTCTGATGTGTTGTTCGATTTCAGCCATTCGTGCTTCTAATCCAGGCACTTCAAAGACTTTAAAGTCTTTAGAAGAAAAAGTATAGTTAGACATGACAAAGCCTCCTGTTGTTATGATTGAAAACATTGTAGCATAATTTTGGCTTGATTTAGAGTAAATGAAATTCTGAAATGATTTAGTTATAATATGATAGAAGGGGTGTTCGTAAATGGCAGTATATGATTTTGCAAAAGGACTTGTAATTGAAGCGGGTAATAATATCCGTAAAATGATGCAGCAAGATATCAATATTGAAACAAAATCCAATCCAAATGATTTGGTGACAAATGTTGATAAAGCAACGGAAGATTTTATTTACAATAACATTATGGAGAATTATCCAGACCATCAATTTATTGGTGAAGAAGGACATGGCAGACCGATGTCTGAAGTTGAACAAAAAGGTATTGTCTGGGTTATAGATCCGATTGACGGCACATTGAACTTTGTGCATCAAAAAGAAAATTTTGCGATTTCTATCGGTATTTATAATGATGGAGAGCCTTATGCAGGATTTGTTTATGATGTCATGAATGATTTGCTCTATCATGCAAAAGCAGGAGAGGGTGCGTTTGTAAACGAACATCCAATGAAGCCGCTTGAGAATTCGGATTTAAATAAAAGTTTGATTGGAATTAATCCAAATTGGTTAACAAAGCCGGTGATTGGTGTTATATTCAGAAAGGTAGTAGATGAAGCGAGAAGTTGTCGCGCTTATGGTTCTGCAGCCTTAGAAATGATTCATGTTGCGCAAGGAAAATTAGGTGCATATTTAACACCGAGATTACAACCTTGGGATTATGCCGGTGCTTTAATTATTTTAAATGAAGTAGGCGGTAAAGGTACGGATTTATTAGGTAATCCACTTTCACTAAATCAGCCGCACTCTGTATTGGTCGGCAATCAATCCATACATGAGGAAATTTTAACGAAACACATGTTGCCGGAAAAAGAAACTTTTGAGACATTACACAAAAGATATCGATAAAAAATAAAAGGTCGGGACCATCGAAGCTGTTTAAACAAGCAATTGTTCAAAAAGCATCTAGGTACCCAACCTTTTTTCTTTTGACTGAAATATATGTGTATTCTTTCTCCTGCAGGGTACTGCAAGGAGTGGAACCCTTTATGTTAAAAATTCATGTAATGATTGGTCAGAACCAATCGTTTTCGCGATATTTTTTCTTAGTTGTAAAGCCGGCACCGAAAATCGCAATTAGGATAATGGCTGTAATCGCCATAAACCAATAATTTTGAGCACCTAAGCTAAAACTGAACAGTACTAAGAAAATGACTGCAAGAACAGAATAAAGCCAAAATATAGCTTTTGATTTTTTTTTCTGCATTCAAACCCCACCTTATTATTCTTTGCTCAATAATATGATATAATAAAAAAGTTGCAAATTGAAGTGGGAATTTACTCAAGAAAGGAAATTTAGTATGACAAATTTAAGAGAAGACGTACGTAACATTGCTATTATTGCTCACGTTGACCATGGTAAAACAACATTAGTTGACGAATTATTAAAACAATCTGGTATTTTCCGTGAGAATGAGCATGTTGATGAACGTGCAATGGATTCTAATGATATTGAAAGAGAACGTGGTATTACAATCTTAGCGAAAAATACTGCAGTTAATTATAAAGGCACTAGAATTAATATTTTAGACACACCAGGTCACGCTGACTTCGGCGGTGAAGTGGAACGTATCATGAAAATGGTAGACGGTGTTGTATTAGTTGTTGATGCCTACGAAGGTACAATGCCTCAAACACGTTTCGTGTTGAAAAAAGCGTTAGAACAAAATTTAAAACCTGTAGTGGTTGTAAATAAAATCGATAAACCTGCAGCACGCCCAGAAGCGGTTGTAGATGAAGTCTTAGACTTATTTATCGAATTAGATGCAAATGATGACCAATTAGAATTCCCAGTTGTATATGCATCAGCTGTAAACGGTACAGCAAGCTTAGAACCAGATAAACAAGATGAAAACATGCAGTCATTGTATGAAACAATCTTAGACTATGTATCAGCACCAGTAGATAACCGCGATGAACCTTTACAATTCCAAATCGCGTTACTTGATTACAACGACTATGTAGGTCGTATCGGTATTGGTCGTGTATTCCGCGGTACAATCAAAGTCGGAGATCAAGTTTCATTATTAAAATTAGACGGCAGTGTTAAAAACTTCCGTGTCAGCAAATTATTCGGTTTCTTCGGTTTAAAACGTGAAGAAATTGAAGAAGCACATGCTGGGGATTTAATTGCGGTTTCAGGTATGGAAGATATCAACGTAGGTGAAACAGTAACACCACATGACCATCAAGAAGCATTACCTGTTTTACGTATTGATGAACCAACACTTGAAATGACTTTCCGTGTAAATAACTCACCATTTGCTGGTCGTGAAGGTACGTATGTGACTGCACGTCAAATTCAAGACCGTTTAGATCAACAACTTGAAACAGACGTATCATTAAAAGTAACACCAACTGACCAACCAGATGCTTGGGTTATTGCAGGTCGTGGTGAATTACACTTATCTATCTTAATTGAAAATATGCGTCGTGAAGGTTTTGAATTACAAGTATCTAAACCACAAGTAATCCTTAAAGAAATCGATGGCGTTTTATGTGAACCATTTGAACGCGTACAATGTGAAGTACCTCAAGAAAATGCAGGTTCAGTTATCGAGTCACTTGGACAACGTAAAGGTGAAATGTTAGACATGGTGACTACAGATAATGGTTTAACACGTTTAGTATTCATGGTGCCTGCACGTGGTATGATCGGTTACACAACTGAGTTCATGTCAATGACAAGTGGTTATGGTATCATCAACCACACATTCGAAGAATTCCGTCCACGTATTAAAGGTCGTATCGGCGGACGTCGTAATGGTGTATTAGTTTCTATGGACCAAGGTAAAGCAAGCCAATATGCAATTATTGGTTTAGAAGACCGTGGTACTAA
The DNA here is from genome assembly GCF_001815505.1 of Staphylococcus sp. HMSC072B07. Classification (NCBI taxonomy): domain Bacteria; kingdom Bacillati; phylum Bacillota; class Bacilli; order Caryophanales; family Staphylococcaceae; genus Staphylococcus; species Staphylococcus sp. HMSC072B07. The sequence goes on from NZ_KV820896.1 coordinate 48,260, forward strand.
CTTCATGGAACCAGGTACTGAAGTATACGAAGGTATGATTGTTGGTGAAAATAACCGTGATAATGACTTAACAGTAAATATCACTAAAACTAAAAACCAAACCAACGTACGTTCAGCTACGAAAGACCAAACTGAAACAATGAAACGTCCACGTATCTTAACACTTGAAGAAGCGTTAGAATTTATCGATGACGATGAATTGTTAGAGGTAACACCTGAAAGTATCCGTATGAGAAAGAAAATTTTAAATAAATCTCAACGTGAAAAAGAAGCAAAACGTATTAAACAATTAATGGCTGAAGACGAGTAATCGTTACAGCTTTAAGATAATGAAGAAGTCTGAATCATAAAGATTCGGGCTTCTTTTTTGTATTTAGGAAGAAAAAAAGACCATGAATCAATCGTCATGGTCTTCTGTAAATATATTGAATTTTTCTTGTGCTTTATAAAAGTTATTACGTTGTTTAGGAACATCTAAACGACTTCTGCAATCTTCACACATAAATGTGCGCATAGGATGATTGCGCAGCTGTTTGGCTTCCAATGTATTTTCATCCATGAGTACTTCTGTATCACAGATGATACACTGTACTTTTATCAAATTATACCACCTCGATATACGTCACATGTTTGAATTCATGTGAATACCCTTCTTCAGGTATGTACACGAAGCTGTCTACACCGTTGTCATCATATAAACGTTTCCCTTTATCTGCGAATTTAAAGAACAGGTAAGGTAATAAGCTTAACGGTACTTCGATTGAATCTTCATCGTTAGATAGACGAATTGCTGTGGCATCGTCATTTGGTTCAGCATTCTTGAAGAAAGGTGTCATGTTAATCACAAATGTGTCCTCAATCATGGCACGCTTTTTATACTTGATTTCAGAATTCAGGGTTGGAGGATTCGTTTGTCCTTCCAAAATTGCGCGATTCCATTCACGGTTATTTTGGAATTCGACAGGTTTTGTTCCTTCAAAGACGCCTGCTTCTAAATCTTCGATTTTTACTTTACGATCGTCAAAAATCCAAGTTGTACTGTCTAAAGTAATTGGAAATTTAACTTTACCCTTAATTTGTATCATGTTATGCGCTCCCCTTTATAATATCTGAGTCTATGATAACATAGAATAGAGTTACTGATTCGAAATTTACTTGCAATTTAGTTTTGAGTAGGCTAAAATTTTTAATATGACAAACAAATGATAGGGGGAGTATGTCATGACGAAATCGAACACAATCAATAACGCGGCATATGACCAATTAAATAAAGATGCAGATCGCATTCTGCAATTAATTAAAGTACAAATGGACAATTTAACATTGCCGCAATGTCCTTTGTATGAAGAAGTTTTAGATACACAAATGTTTGGCTTACAAAAAGAAGTAGACTTTGCAGCAAACTTAGGCTTGATCGATATCGAACAAGGTAAAGAAATCATGTTGCGTCTTGAAAAAGAATTGTCTAAACTTCATGAAGCATTCACAAACGTTTAATTTCACAGCATCAGATTAAACCGCACAAAGTGGCTGCAGTTCTGTCAGAAGTTGATAGAATGTACAGTCACTTTTTTTATTTCTTTTCAACATACAGAAATGCTTGCAACACGACTTAAAAATGTGGTTTTATAAAGATATCGTCAAAGTGAAAACAGAATTAAGACATTAAAGTCTTATACAAACTCTAAATATATTTGAAAACACTTCAAATATGAGAATTGGATGATTTTTAAATGAATAACATAAAATCTTTCTTTCGGTATGTCGGAAAGTATGCAAAATATATCGATTATCCGTTAGTGATTACATATATAATGCTGTGTTTGATTGGGTTGATTATGGTTTACAGTGCCAGTATGGTTCCTGCTACTAAAGGGACGTTAACAGGGGGTACACCTGTGTCTGGTACGTATTTTTATACAAGACAGTTAATGTACGTTGTGATGAGTTTTATTATTGTATTTTTTATGGCGTTCTTCATGAACGTTAAATTTTTACAGCAAACACGTGTGCAACAAATTATGATGGCAGGTATTTTCCTTTTGCTATTCTTTACGTTATTAATCGGTAAAAATATCAATGGTTCTAAAAGTTGGATTAACTTAGGGTTTATGAACTTACAAGCTTCAGAGTTGTTGAAAATCGCCATTATACTTTATCTGCCATTCATGATTAATAAAAAGCGTGAGCGCGTACTTGCGAATCCGAAATTAATACTGAATCCGTTATTATTTATAATTGTATGTATTATCATGGTGCTATTCCAACGTGATGTTGGGCAAACGATGCTGATTATCATTATTTTTATGTCCATTATGCTTTATGCAGGTATTTGGATTAAACCGCTATTAAAATGGGGCGGTATCATATTGGTAGGTGGCAGTATTGCATTAGTACTATTCGCCATTGCAGGTTGGTTACCTGCATACTTAGTTGCCCGTTTTAGAATTATGACAGATCCATTCCATTTTGAATCTGGTACAGGTTACCATATTTCAAACTCCTTAATGGCGATTGGGAATGGGGGATTATTCGGTAAAGGTATCGGCAACAGTGTGTTAAAACTTGGCTATCTGCCAGAACCGCATACAGACTTTATTTTTGCGGTCATATGTGAAGAACTAGGTTTAATCGGAGGCCTATTTGTGATTGGATTATTGTTCTTTATTGTCTATAGAGCTTTCCAGTTAGCTTCTGAAACAAGTTCTTATTTCTATAAACTCGTTTGTGTTGGTATCGCAAGTTATATCGGCAGTCAAACATTCGTTAACTTAGGTGGTATTTCAGCGTTAATTCCGTTGACAGGGGTACCGTTACCATTTATTAGTTTTGGTGGTTCCTCTATGATTAGTTTAAGTATCGCCTTAGGCTTATTATTAATTACTGCGAAACAAATCAAGATGGATAAACAAAAAGCAAAACAAAAACATATTGATATTCCAAGAAGATATTAAATGGCAAGACTGAGCGTAAGCACGTTCAGTCTTTTTTTATGTCGATTGAAAGATTTTTAAAAAGACAAACGTTTTTTATTGACGAGTAAGAAATGTTAAGAATAATGGTTAAGCTAAAATGATTGCTTTCAGAAATAAGTATAAATAAAGTTTATGATGTGTTATAAGAAAATATGATATAATACGGATATGCTTCTATATGTCTTATCTATACTAGCACTGTCTAACATGCTTTGGTGGCGTGTTTATAAGTTGCTGAAACAGTATAGTTTGGCTTGAAGTTTACATATCAGAACAGATACATCTACTAACATTAATGTTCGTGTTTTGGTATACTATTATCTACAACAAAGGTTTAGAAAATTCTAATAATTGATTTTTGGGGGTTGATCACTTGAAGAAGATTAATAAGTTAATGGTAGCAAACCGCGGTGAAATCGCAATTCGTATTTTCCGTGCAGCCACTGAATTAGACATTACAACAGTCGCAATTTATTCAAATGAAGACAAAGGTTCGTTACATAGAAACAAAGCTGATGAATCTTATTTAGTCGGAGAGGATTTAGGTCCTGCTGACAGTTATTTAAATATTGAACGTATTATTGAAGTTGCGAAGAATGCGAATGTTGATGCGATTCATCCAGGTTACGGATTCTTAAGTGAAAATGAAACCTTCGCAAAACGCTGTGAAGAAGAAGGTATTATCTTTATCGGCCCTAAACTTAAACATTTAGATATGTTCGGTGATAAAGTGAAAGCCCGTGCCACAGCAATTGAAGCTGGTTTACCAGTTATTCCGGGTACAGATGGTCCGATTGAGGATTATCATAAAGCTGCAGATTTTGCGAAAGAAGCAGGTTACCCATTGATGATTAAAGCCACTAGCGGTGGCGGCGGTAAAGGTATGCGTATTGTGAATGAGGAGTCTGAACTTGAAGAAGCCTTTACACGTGCGAAATCTGAAGCGCAAAAATCTTTTGGTAACAGTGAAGTTTATATTGAAAAATACATTAATGAACCAAAACATATAGAAGTTCAAATCATGGGTGATGAACACGGTAATATTGTTCACCTTTATGAAAGAGATTGTTCTGTACAACGTCGTCACCAAAAAGTTGTTGAAGTTGCGCCATCAGTAGGTATGGATGAAGGTTTACGTCAACGTATTTGTGACGCAGCATTACAATTAATGAACAATGTGGGCTATGTCAACGCAGGTACAGTTGAGTTCTTAGTATCTGGCGATGAGTTCTTCTTTATTGAAGTTAACCCACGTGTACAAGTAGAACATACAATCACTGAAATGATTACAGGTATCGATATTGTGAAAACACAAATTCTTGTAGCAGATGGCGAATCATTATTTGACGATGAAATCGGTATTCCGCATCAAGATGATATTCATACATTAGGGTATGCGATTCAATGTCGTATCACAACTGAAGATCCGACAAATGACTTTATGCCGGATACTGGCCACATTATCGCTTATCGTTCTAGTGGTGGTTTCGGTGTACGTTTAGATGCTGGTGATGGATTCCAAGGTGCTGAAATTTCACCATATTATGACTCATTATTAGTGAAATTGTCTACACATGCGTTAACGTTTAAACAAACGATTGAAAAAATGGATCGATCTTTACGTGAGATGCGTATTCGTGGTGTGAAAACGAATATTCCATTCTTAATTAACGTGATTCGCAATAAACAATTCCAAGAAGGCGACTATACAACTAAATTCATCGAAGAAACACCTGAGTTGTTTGAAATTAATCCAACACAAGACCGTGGTACTAAAACATTAGAATACATTGGTAATGTGACAATCAACGGCTTCCCAAGTGTTGAAAAACGTCAAAAACCTGATTTTGAACGTCCACATGTAGACCGTGTACCAAGATCAGAAATCAAACAATTAAGAGGTACAAAACAACTCTTAGATGAACAAGGTCCTAAAGCTGTTGCGGACTGGTTATTAAAACAAGAAGATGTGTTGATTACAGATACAACATTCCGTGATGCGCATCAATCCTTACTTGCGACACGTGTGCGTACGAAAGATATGTTAGCTATCGCATCACAAACAGCGGAAATCTTACAAGATGCATTCTCACTTGAAATGTGGGGCGGTGCGACATTTGACGTTGCTTATAACTTCTTGAAAGAAAATCCATGGGAACGTCTAGAACAAATGCGTAAAGCCATTCCTAACATTTTATTCCAAATGTTATTACGTGCATCAAACGCAGTAGGTTATAAAAACTATCCTGATAATGTGATTAAGAAATTCGTAAAAGAAAGTGCTGAAGCTGGCGTAGATGTCTTCCGTATTTTCGACTCGTTGAACTGGTTAGACCAAATGAAAGTAGCGAATGAAGCGGTTCAAGAAGCGGGTAAAATCTCTGAAGGTACAATTTGTTATACAGGGGATATTTTAGATCCGCAACGCTCTAATATTTACACATTAGATTACTATGTGAACCTTGCGAAGGAATTGGAAAAAGAAGGATTCCATATTCTTGCGATTAAAGACATGGCTGGTTTATTAAAACCTAAAGCTGCTTTTGAATTAATCGGAGAATTAAAAGCTGCAGTTGATTTACCAATCCACTTGCATACACATGATACAAGCGGTAACGGTATTTTAACGTATAAACAAGCTGCAGATGCAGGTGTAGACGTCATTGATACAGCAGTATCATCTATGAGTGGTTTAACAAGTCAACCAAGTGCGAACTCATTGTACTATGCTTTAAATGGCTTTGGTCGTGATGCACGTACAGATATCAATGGTCTTGAACGTTTAGGTCAATATTGGGATACAGTACGTCATTACTATAGTGACTTCGAAAGTGATTTCAAATCACCGAACACAGAAATTTACCAATATGAAATGCCTGGCGGCCAATACTCAAACTTAAACCAACAAGCGAAAAGTTTAGGCTTAGGCAATAGATTCCATGAAGTTAAAGATATGTATCGTCGCGTAAACTTCTTATTTGGAGACATTGTTAAAGTAACACCATCTTCAAAAGTAGTCGGCGATATGGCGTTATACATGGTACAAAATGATTTAACAGAAGAAGATGTCTTAAAAGACGGTTACAAACTCGACTTCCCTGAATCAGTGGTCTCATTCTTCAAAGGTGAAATCGGTCAACCAACAGACGGCTTTAATAAAGAACTTCAAAAAGTTGTGTTGAAAGGTCAAAAACCATTAACAGAACGTCCAGGTGAATACCTTGAAGATATCGACTTTGAAGCGTTACGTGAAGAACTTCAAGCAAAACAAGAAAAACCTGTCACTGAACAAGATTTAATCAGTTATGCGATTTATCCTAAAGTTTATGAACAATACATCGCTACGAAAGAACAATTCGGTAATGTGTCATTATTAGATACGCCGACATTCTTCTTCGGTATGCGTACGGGTGAAACAGTTGAAGTGGAAATCGATAAAGGTAAAACGTTGATTATCACATTAGAAGCAATTACTGAACCAGATGATAAAGGTGTCAGAACAATCTTCTTCATCATGAACGGTCAAACACGTCAAATTAAAATTCAAGATGAAAATGTGAAAACGAATGCGACAGTAAAACCAAAAGCAGACAAAGCTAACCCTAACCATATCGGTGCACAAATGCCTGGTACAGTGTCAGAAGTTAAAGTTGCAGTGGGTGATCACGTAGAAAGCGGACAAGCACTTTTGATTACTGAAGCAATGAAAATGGAAACAACAGTACAAGCACCATTCAACGGTACAGTAAAACAAGTTACTGTCACAAATGGTGAAGGTATTCAAACAGGCGACTTATTAGTAGAATTAGAAAAAGATGAATAATCGTTAAAATATGCCGGAAGCTGATACTCTCTTCAGTTTCCGGTATTTCTATTCTTGAGAAGCCTATTTATAGTAAAAGTGATTAAGAAGTTTGGATAAAGCAACAAAAAATAACCGCTGAACAGTGATGTCTGTTCAACGGTTATTTGTATTAATAAGCGTTATTTTTAACTTTTTCAACACGTTTTGTACGCAGCATCAATAAGATGAAGTAGGCGATTAAACCGAATTCAAATGTGATAATTAATGCGTGTAGTAAAGCGATGAATAAATTCACGCTTGTGAAGATTGATAAAGCACCTGTGATAATTTGCAGTACGATTAAAAGTAATGCTGCTGTGTAACCGTATCGGATGGTACGGTTTTCGTGATAGTGTTTGATTGCATAGTTAAATGCAAGAAACACACTGATTGTAGCGATAAGTGCTAATAATCTATGCATGAATTGTACCCAGTCTTGTTCTGTATGTGGAATCAAGTCTGCGAATGGTAATGGCCATGAACCATAAGATAATGATGAATCTGTATGACGTACTAAAGCACCTGTGTAAATGCCGACATATAAACAAATCGCCATTGTCCAAGTATAGATTCTAAGTTTAGAATCTATGTGTACTTTGTTCGCTTCGTATTTTTTATCTACATCGAAGATGATTAATGTCAATACGAAAACAGATGAGAAGCTGATTAATGAGATACCAAAGTGCAATGCAAGCACGTAATCATTTTGTTGCCAAAGCACTGCTGCAGCTCCGACTAATGCTTGGATAAGCAAGAAACCGACACTGATAATTGCCAGTGGTTTAACTTCTTTGATATACCCGATATTCTTCCAAGCTGTAATGACCAACCATAATACAACGATTAATGATAAAGCAGATGTTGCTCTGTGACTGAGCTCGATAATTGTACTAATAGGTAAGTTTTGCGGTAATAAAGCACCATGACATAACGGCCATGATGATCCGCAACCATCGGCTGAACCTGTTTTTGTTACAAGTGCGCCACCTAATTGAACCCATGCCATAATAACTGTTGCGAGAACAGCTAACCATCTAAGGTTACGTTTTTTAAACAATTTAAAACACCCCACTGATTAATTGACATAGATAAAGGCAGAGGAAAGGAGGGATTTGTACGAACAAGTATGTAAGACGAATCCGAATTCCATGCCTCAAGCCTATTTGTCATTTGATAAATTGTAAATATTTATAAACATTATATCAATAATGGCTATAAATTTTAATAGCATGTGGATTGAAAATGTGTCACAAAAATGACGATTTTTTGAAAATTAGTGTTGTCGCTAAAGTGTCACAAATTTGTCTTATTTAGCCTAGTCAACTATTACTTTTTGCTATATCATTGTATTATATGAATATTTTAAGGAGGGGCATTATGGATAAAGGACATACTTTGTCGCAAGCTTCTGGTCGTGTAACCCTTAAAGAACTGAAAGCAATTATTAAAATGGGGCTCGTTCAAGGGAACTTAATTCCTGCCTTCACAGGAGCATGGCTAGCGATTGTATTAACGAATCACTCCTTCCTATCATCTATACCGCAAATTCTGTTGATGATGATCGGTTCAACGCTCATCATGGGGGGCGCATGTGCACTCAATAACTATTATGACCAAGATATTGACAGCATTATGCCAAGCAAACAGTCAAGACCGACAGTCAATAACAGAATTTCAAATAAAAATTTATTGATTTTAAGTTTCGGAATGATGGTTCTAGGAGAAATCTTATTATTTATCCTAAATATACCATCAGGTGTCATTGGTTTAATGGGCATTATCGGCTACGTATCATTTTATTCAATTTGGTCTAAACGCCACACAACTTGGAATACTGTTATCGGGAGCTTCCCAGGTGCAGTACCGCCTTTAATCGGCTGGACAGCAATTGAAGGCCAACTAAGCTTAACAGCAATTGCGTTATTCTTAGTGGTATTTTGTTGGCAACCGATTCATTTCTATGCCTTAGCTATTAAACGTCAAGACGAATATGCTTTAGCTAAAGTTCCTATGTTACCATCTGTTAGAGGTTTTAACCGTACACGTGTAGGTATGCTTTTATGGTTAGTCGCATTATTACCTTTACCATTATTATTTACAAATTTAGGTACGGTATTCGTTGTATTGGCAACACTTCTGAACTTAGGTTGGATGTATCTTGGCTTAACAAGCTTCAAGAAGAACTTCAATCAAAAGAAATGGGCTACGTTAATGTTTGTTTACTCACTAAACTATTTAGTGCTATTCTTTGCATTAGCAGTCGTAATTTCTTTAATCAATATGATTTAAATAAATTGAAGATAGGATGAGATTTATGAGTCTACCTATATTGCCGACGATAAGTACAAGCTGTATTCAAATTTGTGCGGCGTTAGTTATTGTTGGATGGTACTTGATTAAAAAACGTAAAATTGAAGCGCATAAGAAAGTAATGTTGACTGCAGCATTCTTCGCATTAACATTCTTTATCATTTATGCAAGTAGAACATTCTTTATCGGGAACACTGCTTTCGGTGGACCTGCATGGTTAAAAGGATATTACCATTTCTTCTTGATTTTCCACATCGCGTTATCAACGGTGGGTGGATTAATGGGATTATTCCAAATCATCACAGCGTTTAAAGACAAATTTAATCTTCACCGCAAGGTTGGACCTTGGGCAGCGATTATTTGGATTTTTACAGCGTTCACAGGTATTATCGTGTACATCTTGTTATATGTTATGTACCCAGGTGGAGAAACAACTTCATTATTTAAAGCAACTTTCGGCTTTTAAAATGTAAAACATCGACTGATGACGTTATCTGTTGTCAGTCGATGTTTTTACATAAAGACTATCCTTGCGAGTGTGCGTGTGAAACGTGTACAATGATAATTACTTAACATTGAGGTGGGCGGAGAATGAGGAATTTAATTATTAAAGTTATAGGCGTCTTGCTTCTCATAACTTTTCTTATCTATTTATTTTATTCGCCACGGCTGAAATTTGATGTGTTGGAAAATCCAAACAAGAAATCGTCGACAAAAATTGAACAAACACAGAAAAAAGGGCCGGAGACTGAAAATCCAAAACCTAAGTCAGGAATTGGAACATGGGTCAACAATGACATCAGCGGTTTGACGAAGAAATTCGGTCAAGCTGATCGTGTCTATGCATACGCAAATGACTATAAAAACTATGTCTTCAGAGCACAGAATCAATATTATATTGTGACGGCTAAGAATAATATCATTAAATCAGTCTATGCGACAGGAACGAAGGCGGATATTGAACCTATCAATATCTCTGAAGATGCTTCGAGTATTTTTGAAAACACGAGTATTAACCCAGAACCCCGTATTAAAGCTAACGGTAAGTCTTATGATATAGAACTTTCTGATGAAGATATGAAAACACAAATGCTGATAAAATATGGTGATGTGTATGCGCAAGTGTATATCGACCAACAAACCAATAAAGTGGTTGGTGTAAGATTCCTTGATGCTAATGCACTTGTCATGTTTAATCCATATCAAATGACACAAACATCAAATGAAAAAACTGTTAAAAATCAACATAAAGATGTCCCATACGAACAAAACGTCAACCAGTTAATGACGCTTTATGAAGTTACCAATCAAATCAGAAGCTTGAAGGGGCTTAAACCGTTCAAAGTAAATAATGATTTGAGTCACATCGCTTCAGTAAACTTATACGAAAGTACAAACAACAAAAATGTTGAATTTACTGAAGGTGCTTTGAAACAACAACTAGATGATCGTAATATAAAATTTGAAGCCGTAGGACAAAACGTTGGTTATGACTTTAATGACGTACCGACACTCTTGCATAGCTGGTTGAATTCAGACATTCACCGTTCTCGTTTATTGAATACACAATATACTGAAATGGGCGGAGATGTTATGGATGGCTACTATACATTAATATTTATTGGAGACTGATGGAAGGTGACAATATGATTAATTCTGAAATCATTGAGGTTTTAGATGGTGTAGATGAAGTCAGTGAAATGATTTTAAACTCAGAGATTTACCAAGAATATATAGCAGCACGTCAAGCAATGAACGAAGATGAAGCAGCGCAAACGCATTATCAAACGTTTATGAAATATAAAGAACGTTATGATGAAGTGATGCGTTTTGGTAAATATCATCCAGATTATCAATCAGTGACACGTGCAACGCGTAAAAGTAAACGAGCATATGACATGGTACCATCTGTGATGGCGTATAAACAAAAAGAAACTGAACTTCAAAATTTAGTGGATGAAGTCATCACAATTATCGCAACTTCTATTTCAGATAATGTGAAAATTGAAGTAGGGAATCCATTCTTTAGAACAGATATGCATGGATGCAGTACAGGCGGAACATGCCAATGCCAAATCCACGCTTAATATAAAACACAAAGCAACACCCGCTACATAAGCTATAAAGCCGATGGTAGCGGGTGTTGCTTTGTTTATTAATTATTATAATTTGAGTGATCAGTCATATTAATGTTGAGCTTGGTTTTGACGATATTGGAATGCAAGGTCAGGTCTGTCAGTGACAATAGTATGTGTGCCGTTGTTAAATAGGTCGCTCATTAAATCAATACTGTTGACACCGTAATAACCTGGAACGATATTACGAGAATTCAACCAATTGATTAATCGTTTTGAAGTAAGTGGCACACCATGATAACTTGTCGGCATTTGGAAAGTGTTGGCTTGCGCTTCAAACATATTGCCTAAGCCGCTGAAGAATTTAACGATACCTACAGTGACTTCTTCTTGGCTTGCACCTACCGCAACTGTTCCTAAGGCTAATTCAGAAAATCTAGCAATTTGTTCCTGATAGAAACTCGTCACTAATACGCGATCTTGTGCGTTATGACGTACGATAGATTTGTATAATAGTTCTGGTGCAATCGTACCTTCATAAGAGTCTGGACTATCTTTTAAATCCACATTAATGAGCATATCAGGATATAATTCTAACAATTGATCAAATGTCAGGATTTTCGCATCTGGGTGGTCACGATAAGGCGTCTCTTTATTGATGTCTTTAAAATGATAACCTGCATCCAGCTTTTGCAGTTCATCTAAGCGATGTTCACGTACTTTGCCTGAACCGTTGGTAGTACGGTCGACTGTGGCATCATGAAAGACAATCAATTGTTCATCACTTGTGACACGTACATCTGTTTCGAAACCATCCACTTCGTAAGATGCCGCTGTATCAAATGCGAGTTTTGTTTGTTCTGGACGTAAAGCCATGCCGCCGCGATGGGCGAAGATATAATGGGGCTTACGTGTAAAGAATGCTGGGATAGGTTGAGGTTCTGGTTGTCCTTTTAATTTTGACAAAAAGATAAGTCCGCTGAATATACCGGCAGCACCTGCTACACTGTTTCTGATAAGTCTACTTATTTTTACCATGAAATTTCCTCCTCGTAGTTTATGAAGCTAACCAAAAGTGATATCTAAGAAGCGTGAATGCTTAGTGATACAGGGGTTTGGTTATTTCAAATTTAGTTCAGTCGTGATACTATAGATTAAAGTAATGGAGTGATCAAAATGACAGAAATCATACCAAGAACCAGTTTAATTATATACCTTAAACATATGAAGCATGAACGTCATATTAGAAAATACGGTCATATTGTCAATAGTAATCGTAATCGCAAATATGTCATCATGTATATCAATGAAAATGATGCCGATCATATTGTCAACCGACTCATGAAATTAAAGTATGTGCGTCACATTGAAGGTTCTCCTTATAAATATTTAAAGAAAACGTATGAAAAAGAAAAATACGAAATCAATTAATAGTTACACTACTGTATCAACCAATATAACCCTTATGTTATGACATTAAACGTTATTGTAATGGCGGTATCCAATGATATAAGCGTAAGACACCGACTAAATAGTTGAAATAGAGTTCTAAATCATGAAACTCGTCTGAAGATTTAACATCTAATTCGTTTAACGGTAATTGATAATCTTCAGCGAAGCCGCGAATCATTGCTGACTTTTTATTATCCTCTGGATGAGGGTAAGGAAAAGCATTCAACATGATATACATGGCTTGGAAGTAATTGCCTTCAGTCGGATTCATGATAATCGCTGCAGAACTTAAACCTTTGTCTGAACTTGGACTGTTAAAGAACACAATGCGATTAATGCGTTCATGATTATATTGAATAAGTGTTTTGAACTCAAATAAATCGGTGAGTCCTTCACCGAGTACAATAAAAGATTGTTTCATTTTGGGAATAGCCTCCTTATTACCCAAATTATATTATAGAACAAGAGGGGAAGTGAAGTATTAGATGAGAGTGATATCAGGCCAACATAAAAGTAAACCTCTAGAAAGTCTGCAAGGGCGTAATACACGTCCGACAACAGATAAAGTAAAAGAAAGTATCTTTAATACCTTGCATGATGTATCAGGTATCGGTTTGGATTTGTTTGCGGGAAGCGGTGCTTTAGGTATAGAAGCATTGTCTCGTGGTATGGACGAAATGATTTTTGTAGATCAAAATTTTAAAGCAGTCAAAGTAATCAAAGCAAACTTAAACAGCTTAGATTTGATGAAACAAGCAGAAGTCTATAAAAATAATGCTGACCGTGCCTTGAAAGCGTTAGCTAAACGAGACATTCAATTTGATTTAATCTTCTTAGACCCGCCTTATGATAAAGGATTAATTGATAAAGCATTAGCACAAATCGAAGAGTTTAATTTATTGAAGAAAAGTGGTATCATCGTTTGTGAGTTTAACCATAAAGAAAACATTGATACGCACTCTTTTGAAGTGATTAAACGTTATCATTATGGCTTAACGGATACTATGTTATTAGAAAAAGGAGAACATGATGGCTGAAACAAAAGCAGTAATACCAGGTAGTTTCGATCCAATTACATATGGTCATTTGGATATTATTGAACGTGTGGCACACCGTTTTGATGAAATCCACATTTGTGTATTGAAAAACCGTAATAAGTCAGGGACTTTTACTGTGGAAGAACGCATCGCTTTAATTGAAGAATCTGTCGCAAATATCCCGAACGTACAAGTACACCAATTCAATGGTTTACTTGTAGATTTTTGTGATAAAATCGGCGCAAAAACAATCATTCGAGGATTACGTGCAGTCAGCGACTTTGAATACGAATTGCGTTTAACATCTATGAACAAGAAGTTGAATAGTGATGTCGAAACATTATATATGATGACAAGCACGAACTATTCATTCATCAGTTCTAGTGTAGTTAAAGAAGTAGCGCAATACAAAGCGGATATTTCTGAGTTTGTACCGCCTCCTGTAGAAAAAGCATTAAAAGAAAAATTCGGAAACTAATAAAACACGTTTCAACGTCTATTTGTATCATACAAAAGGTGTTGAAACGTGTTTTTTATTTGATATTAAATGTTTTGTTTTGTAGTTATTGATTTAACTTTTCATAAGCACCGATGGCAACAGCTAAATCAAAGTAAGCTGCACCAACACATTTAAAGACAGTGATGGCGTCATTATTTTTACGATATAGAGTCCCTTGTTGTGAAAGTGTTTTGAGTTCATCATTGATTTCTTCGAAAGTGAATGTTTTATTTTCATTCGCTTCAATCAATTCTCCTGACTCTTCTTTAGCCCCTTCAAGATCATCTACAACGACACTTTCTGCTTGCGTGAAAATATTTGCATCTAGTTCTTTCATATCCGGTTGGTAAGAGCCAATACCGTTGATATGTGTGCCTGGTTGTACATCTTCAGCGTTAAAGACAGGCTGCGTGGAAGGTGTTTGGCAGTTGATAATATCTGCTTGTTTGACCAGTTTTGATACATCTTCTAATACTTGAACATTTAAATCTGGGTAATCTTTTAAAATACGTGTTTTAAAGTCTTGTGCTTTTTCTGTTGTACGGTTGTAAAGCAAGACTGTATCAATAGGGCGGACCTCGATATTACCTAAGAATTGTTCGTAAGCCATACCACCTGTACCAATCATACCTAAAGTTGTCGCATCTTCACGGCTCATATATTTAGTCGCAATACCGCTCAGTGCACCAGTTCTCAATCTAGTCAGGTAACTGCCATCTAACATCGCCTTCGTTTCACCATTTTTAAGATTAGTAATCACGATTTGTGCTTGTGTAGTAGGTAGTTGCTGTTTTGGATTCTCTGGTGTGATAGATGTAATTTTGATTGTGCCGAGTTGTTTGGCTAAGTCAACACAAGGCATGTATAACATAGATTTTGCACCATCACCTGTAGGAATCACCGTGCGTGGTGCAGTTTTGATTTGGTTCAACTTATTGAAACTTTCTTCAATCGCTGTAATCGCATCTTTCATATGATAACGTTCTTTTACTTCCAATTCTGAATAAACTTGCATGTTGATTTACCCCCTTATTGTGACTGTACCCTAATTACAGGTGTATTGAAATCATCAGCGGTTTGACCAGACAGTGCATTATAAATTTCAGTTGCTTTGATTTCTGGTTCAAAATAACTTGCGGTCGCTTTATTAACGTTCGTAATAAAGTGTCGATCTGGAAAATCTTTCTTCAATTGTTTTAAGTACGCTTGTCCTTTTTCATTCATACCTAAGATGCGTACAGCGTCAATTTCATTTTGTTTATTTGCTTGTTTAAAGTTTAACAAGCAGTTCATTAACATACGCTGAATACGGGTATACGTATAGCGCTTAGTTTTAAGCAGCTGCATCAATTGATTGAAGTTGTGTGCAGATTGGATTTTTTCTTTTAAACGATACTCAAACCCTTCACTAACCGTATGCATCTCACGTAGTTCTTCAAGAGAGGCGCGTAATAATGTAAATTTCAGATAAGGGAACACTTCATCTAACGTTAATTGCGGTGATGTATACAAGTGTTTAACTGATGATGGAACTACTGTTTCAAAGCTTGCATCATTGTTTTTGAGCGCCTTTCTGATTGCGCTGCCGCTTGCAAAAGTTTGGTTGTCTATGGTTTGGTTATGATGGTTCGTTTGATGTCGTTGTAATGTCAAAGGTGTGATGTGTGCTGCATAGTGTTGAATAGCTTGTACATAAGAGAGACCTAAGATATTATTAGGTGTCTGCAGTAAAGCAGGTTCATCTAATAATTCATGGATGATTCTAGGGTAACTTTTCCCTTCGTGCAGCTTTGTTTGAAATTCTGGATGTTCTTCGAAATGGTTGAGTTGCATGGCAACATGTTCGAAATCTTTGATGCTGCCGGATTCACTTCCGAACACGAGTGCATCACAATTAAGATAGTCAGCAACTTTGACACCCATTTCTGCGAAGTATTCTCCAGCAGATAACGCTGCATAAGCAGGAAGCTCAACGACAAGGTCGCAAGCAGAGAGTGCCAATTGTGTGCGTAAAAATTTGTTGTAGATTGCGGGTTCTCCGCGCATCACAAATTGACCGCTCATAATAGCTACAGTGATATCTGCATCAGCGATTTGACGTGCTTGTTCTGCATGGTAGACATGCCCGTTATGGAAGGGGTTATACTCTGTAATCAGTGCAGCGCATTTCATTTGCAATCCGTCCTTTCAGAATTCATTATGATTATTGTATCAAAAAGTCAAGATGTTAAGAAAAAATCTTGACAACTTAACGCTAGAAAGTTAAAATAAATTTTGTGCTTGTTAGAGGTGAAGCCATATGAAATGGTCAATAACGCAATTAAGAAAATATCAAGGTCAGCCTTTTGAATTTGATCAAACAGTAAATTATAATCATTTAATTGATAAATTAGGACTTATAGATTTATCTGATATCCGAGTGAAGGGCAAACTTGATGTCAAATCAAATGAAGTTGTCGCTGATATCCACTTAACTGGTGCGTACACGATGGAAGATGCGCGTACATTAAAACCGGTTGAAGTGCCGATTGATGTGGAAACAACAGAGATATTTGATTTAGAAGGTCATGAGTTTAGTGATAGCGAAGAAGATGATGAACATTATCATCTTGCTACAAACGGAATGATTGATTTACGTGATATCGCAGAAGAGCTTGTCATCATAGAAAAGCCTATCCGAGCAGTGGCTGAAGACAGCAGTTTAGAAGACATGCTGCAGAGCGGTCAAGGTTGGGAAGTTATTGACGAAGACGAATTAGAAGAAAGTGAACAAGCAGAAGAAATCTCTTCTAAGAAAGTCGATCCAAGGCTTCAAAAATTGCAACAATTTTATGATGAAAAGCAATAGAAGTTGATGTACAATAGATAGTATTGTTATTAACATCTTAATCGCACAGTAACAAAGATTTTTGTGTTTGAAATTTAAGGAGGATTAAATCATGGCAGTACCAAAAAGAAGAACATCTAAAACTAGAAAAAATAAACGTCGTACTCACTTTAAATTATCAGTACCAGGTATGACTGAATGCCCTAACTGTGGTGAATACAAATTATCTCACCGCGTTTGTAAAAACTGTGGTTCTTACAACGGTGAAGAAGTCGTTTCAAAATAATTGATGAATAATGAGACCCATCGTATATAACGGTAGGTCTCATTTTTGTTTATGAGAAGCAACATGATAAAATAAGGAAAAATCGTAAATGAGGTAACCGACTATGGAACAAATTACGTCACCGCAAAATACGAAGGTGAAACAAGCGAATAAATTAAAGAAGAAAAAAGAACGAGATAAAACAGGACTGTTGTTGGTAGAAGGGACACATTTGATTGAAGAAGCGGTTCAAAGCCAATTATCAGTAAAACAACTTTTTGTCGTTGAACCTGAACGCTTTGATGCACAATTAATTGAAGCTGCTGAAGAAGCGTTCCATATAAACTTCAAAGTAGCAGAAAGTTTGTCAGGAACTGTGACACCTCAAGGTATCTTTGCGGTCATTGAAAAACCAGAGGTTGCTTCACGTATCGCAGAGGCTAAACAAGTATTACTGCTTGATCGCATTCAAGATCCAGGTAATCTTGGTACGTTGATTCGTACAGCTGATGCAGCTGCGTTGGATTTGATTGTCTTGGCACCAGGAACAGCCGACGCGTATCAAGATAAAGTATTACGCTCAAGCCAAGGCAGTGTCTTCCATTTACCGATTGTCACTCAGCCGATTGAGGAATTTATTAATCAATTTGATGGGCCGGTATACGGCACTGCATTAGAAGATGCGGTGAATTTTAATGAAGAGGATGCACAATCATCTTTCGCGTTATTGCTTGGTAACGAAGGTCAAGGTGTCGATCCAGCATTATTAAGTCATACGACGAAACGTTTAACAATTCCGATGTACGGGGCTGCTGAAAGTCTGAATGTAGCGATTGCAGGCAGTATCTTAATCTATAAATTAAAAGGTTGACCGGTCGGAAGGGATTACTTATAATTAAATGTGATTCAGAGTTTGAGCAGATGACTCAAACAGATAAATTAATACTTTGCCTATAAAAAGACGTAAATTATCAGAAGCAGACTGTTTAGGGAGAATAACCGTGACTGAAAGTTATTCCAGAATGCGATAATTTTTTTCACCTTTTTGGCAACTTAAAGAAATTTAAGTCGGTTCATCACCGTTATCTATGATAAATCAAGTGTATGCGTATGCATAAATTTGGGTGGTACCACGGAAGACTTCGTCCCATATCTCAGGGATAGAAGTCTTTTTTTATTGGCAATATTATTTAGGAGGGGCAGATATGATTCAAACTGAAGAAATGAATCAGCTGAAATCAGAAGCTTTGGCCGATGTGTCACAAGCGTCAGATGAGAAAGCGTTACAAGATGTTAAAGTTAAATACTTAGGTAAAAAAGGTTCTGTTTCAGGTTTAATGAAACAAATGAAAGATTTATCAAATGAAGAAAAACCAAAATTCGGACAAGCAGTCAATGAAGTACGCCAAGCGATTGAACAAGCAATTGCTGAACGTAAAAAAGTGCTTGAACAAGAACGTTTAAATAAACAATTAGAAGAAGAAACAATTGATGTGACTTTACCAAGTCGCCAAATCAAACAAGGCGCAGCACACCCATTAACACGTACGATTCAAGAAATTGAAGATTTATTCTTAGGTTTAGGTTATGAAATTGTGAATGGTTATGAAGTAGAACAAGATTACTATAACTTCGAAGCATTAAACTTACCGAAATCACACCCAGCACGTGATATGCAAGATACATTCTATATCACAGAAGAAACGTTAATGCGTACACATACCTCACCTGTACAAGCACGTACACTTGAGAAACGTAATGGTCAAGGACCAGTTAAAATTATTTGTCCTGGTAAAGTATATCGTCGTGACTCAGATGATGCGACACACAGTCACCAATTCACACAAATTGAAGGCTTAGTTGTGGCAGAAAATATTAAAATGAGTGACTTGAAAGGTACGCTTGAACTTGTGGCGAAAAAATTATTCGGTGAAGAACGTGAAATCCGTTTGCGTCCAAGTTACTTCCCATTCACTGAACCTTCAGTAGAAGTCGATGTGTCTTGTTTTAAATGTGGCGGTAAAGGCTGTAACGTATGTAAAGGTTCAGGCTGGATTGAAATCTTAGGTGCCGGTATGGTGCATCCGAATGTTTTAGAAATGGCTGGTTTCGATTCTTCTAAATACACTGGATTCGCATTCGGTATGGGTCCTGACCGTATCGCAATGTTGAAATACGGTATTGAAGATATTCGTTACTTCTATACAAATGATGTCCGTTTCTTAGATCAATTCAAAGCTGTTGAAGATAGAGGTGAAGCATAATGTTTGTATCAAAAGAATGGTTAGAATCTTTAGTTGCGGTTAATGTACCGATTCAATCATTAGCTGAACGTATCACACGTACAGGGATTGAAGTCGATGACATCATTGATTACACAGCTGAAATTAAAAAATTAGTCGTAGGTTATGTGGAAAGTAAAACACAACATCCGAACGCAGATAAATTGAATATTTGTAAAGTGGATATCGGTGAAGAAGAACCCGTACAAATCGTTTGTGGTGCACCTAACGTTGATGCTGGACAATATGTGATTGTCGCAACTGTTGGCGGTCGTTTACCAGGCGGCGTTAAAATTAAACGTGCGAAATTACGTGGTGAAGTTTCTGAAGGTATGATTTGTTCACTTCAAGAAATCGGCGTTCAAAGCAACGTGATACCTAAAGCATTTGAAGAAGGAATTTATAACTTCCCGAATGAAGTCAAACCAGGTACTGATGCATTAGAAGCATTATACTTAAATGATCAAGTAATGGAATTCGACTTAACACCGAACCGTGCGGATGCATTAAGTATGGTAGGTGCTGCCTATGAAACATCAGCACTTTATGGTGCACCGTTAACATTACCAGAAACACAACCTGACACGACTGAAACTTCAGCATCTGAAGAAATTTCAGTAACAGTTGAAAATCCAGATAAAACACCTTATTACAGTGCACGTGTTGTTAAAAACGTTAAAATCGGCCCATCTCCAATGTGGATGCAAGCACGATTAATGAAAGCTGGTATTCGTCCGATTAATAATGTTGTAGATATTTCAAACTATGTGTTATTAGAATACGGCCAACCACTTCATATGTTTGACCAAGATCATATCGGGTCTGACAAAATTGTCGTGCGCCAAGCGCAAGAAGGCGAAAAAATGACAACGTTAGATGATACAGAACGTGAATTATTAGCGTCAGATATCGTTATCACAAACGGCAAAGAACCGATTGCGCTTGGTGGTGTGATGGGTGGAGACTTCTCTGAAGTTACTGAACAAACACAAAATGTCGTGGTTGAAGGTGCAATTTTCGATCCTGTCAGCATTCGTCATACATCACGTCGTCTTAACTTACGTAGTGAATCTTCAAGCCGATTCGAAAAAGGAATTGCGACTGAATTTGTAGACCAAGCTGTAGACCGTGCATGTTACTTATTAGAACATTACGCACAAGGTGAAGTATTATCAGATCGCGTCGCATCAGGTGACTTAGGCGAATTTATTACACCGATTGAAATTACAGTTGATAAAATTAATAATACAATCGGTTCAGAAATGACAGTTGAAGCGATTGTGAAATCATTAAGTCAACTTGGTTTCAAAACTGAAAATAATGAAGGGAACTTAACAGTCTATGTTCCTTCACGTCGTAGAGATGTCAAAATCAAAGAAGACTTAATCGAAGAGGTGGCACGTATTTATGGTTATGATGAAATTCCATCAACATTACCAGTCTTCGAACAAGTTACAAGCGGTCAATTGACAGACCGTCAATCAAAAACACGTATTTTAAAACGTACATTAGAAGGTGCAGGTTTAAGTGAAGCAATTACGTATTCATTAGTAGACCGTGCACGTGGTAAAGCATTCTCAGTGAGTGACAAACCAAACATTGAATTGTTAATGCCGATGAGTGAAGCACACGCAGTATTACGTCAAAGTTTATTACCACATTTAATTGATGCGGTGGCTTATAACGTGGCACGTAAAAACACAAATGTATTCTTATATGAAATCGGTCGCGCCTTTTTTGCGAATGGCAAAGGTGAATTACCAGATGAGGTTGAATACTTAAGTGGTATTTTAACTGGTGAATATAGCAGCAACCAATGGCAAGGTAAAAAAGAATTAACAGATTTCTATCTTGCGAAAGGTGTCTTAGATGCAGTTGCGGAAAAATTAGATGTTACATTTGATTACGAGGCAACGCAAATGGATGGTTTACATCCAGGACGTACGGCAAATGTTTTATTAAATGGCGAAGTCATCGGCTTTATCGGTGAATTACACCCGCAATTAGCTGAAGAAAATGATTTAAAACAACGTACGTATGTCTTTGAATTAAACTACGATAAATTGATGAATGTTTCTGTGGGTTACATCAATTATGAACAAATCCCTAAATATCCTGGTGTAACGAGAGATATCGCATTAGAAGTAGATACAACAGTGTCAGCTGCTGAACTTATTAGCACAATCAAAGCACATGGCGGTAAAATCTTACAAGATGCGCAAGTTTTTGATGTCTATGAAGGCGAACATATGGAAGCTGGTAAGAAATCAGTTGCGATCCGTATCTCTTATTTAGATACAGAAAATACGTTAACAGACGAACAAGTGACAGCGGTTCATGATGAAATCGTGAATGCGTTAACTGCAGAAGGTGCAGTGATTCGTTAATTCGGTTCAATTAAAGAAAATAAAATATTAAAAAACAAGCTCTTTCTACACAAATCATGTGTGGAAGGAGCTTGTTTCATTTTATTTATATATAAAGTGTAAGCAATCTGTTAAGGTGATTAGTTGTTTAATTGTTTTTTACGATAAAGGTCTAAGGCTTTGTCTCTATTTTTAAAGTCAGCTTTTGATATAGAGTCTAATGTCTCTGTACCGTATTGATCAATTAAACGAGCCGCAAATAAATCTACTGTTTGACTTGCCCCTTTTGGAATCGTTTGGTTTATTTTTTTGCCCATATGTTCCATATGTTTCACGAAAGCATATCGGGAAAGGATACTTGCGGCTGCGATGGCTAAAGATTTGGATTCACCTTTTGTTTCGAAACAAGTTTTGTCTGGATAAGGCATAGCTGTCAGTGCGTAATTTTGATAAACACCGCGTACCGCAAATTGGTCAATTACAATATAGTCTAAAGGGAAGTTTTGTGCTTCGATACGGTCTACCACGTTTTCAATGGCATGATTATGCAAGACCGCTTTCATTTTAACTTGTGACCAGCCGAGTTGTTTTTGTTCATTATATCTTTTGTTATCTAATATTTGTAGTGAGTAGGGAAGGAATGTCACTAATTGCTCAGCTAATTTAACAATTTTATCATCTGATAATTTTTTAGAATCATCGACACCTAATGTTTTTAATACTTCAACATGTTCTTTTGACACATAAGCCGCACAAACAGTAAGCGGACCGAAATAGTCGCCGCTGCCTGCTTCATCACTGCCGATACAGTTGGATGTATTAAATGGATAATCACTGGAATTGATGATTGTTGTTTTCTTCTTCTTTGAGGGTGCTTTAGACGTTGAGGCAGCATTACCTAGTAATTGTTGTGAAACTGCTTCTGCTTGAGTGCCTTGAAACATGACTTTGTCGGAATTATAAATATGAATTGTTGTACCTTGATATTTTGCGCGTGCGCGTGAGCCTTTGGGAAGATTCGTTGTGTCTGCGTTGATTTTGCTAAGTAATTGTTGAATTTGTTCTTCTGTTAATTTTAATACGACGTTCGCCATAGGGATGCTCCTTACTTGTAGTAGTATTCTTATTTTACTATAGGTGCCTGTCGCAATAAAAGGTTATATATTACAGTCTGTTTACATAACATTGGCAAAAAGCGTACACTACTTACATAATAAATGGCACTCGTGTATAATGGTTCGTGATGAATAAATAGAGTGGTTTTCAACAAATCAGTGTGAAAATCAGTTACGATTAATATAAGAGATACACTCATCAGTTGTCGTGGTGAATGAGTGAAAATAAGCAAGATTGGAGTTATCAAATTGGGCGAATTTAAAAATAGAATCAATGTTACGATTAATAACAAAAATTATACAATAGTCGGCGAAGATAATCCTGAGCATATACGTTATGTTGCGCATCTAGTAGATGAAAAAATTCAAGAATTAGGTCGTAAGAGTGCAGGATTAGATACCACACGTAAAGCAGTATTAACTGCGGTTAACATTATGCATGAAAAGGTGTTATTAGAAGAAGAAAATCGTCGTTTGACACAAGAGTTGAATCGTTTGAAGCATGACGAACAGTAGGGTCTGCCTATGCTGCTAAATTTCTTCATCTTTTTTGTCTTTATTTTGATTGCCGCTATGGGGTTTCGCAGAGGATTTTGGTGGAGTCTGCTTCATTTTATAAGTACGGTCGCTGCGTTTATCTTTGCGGCATTATGGTACGCACCGATTGCGAAGCAGTTAGAATTATATGTTCCGTTTCCTAAAACGAAAGCAGCACAAACACATTATTTTATACAATATGATGATATTCATCTGCGCTTTGAAAATATTGTCGCGTTTATCATGATATTTCTAATCAGCAAGTTTATTTTATACCTTATTTTATCTGCGTTTGATAAAATAATGGTAACACAACCCATATCTATCTTGAATCGAAGTTTCGGTGTACTGCTTAGCTTGATCAGCTCTGTGGTCATTGTCTTGCTCGTATTATACTTATGCAGCTTATATCCGAGCTTTTCGATTCAGCAGCAATTTGCACAATCGATTATCGCAAATTTGATACTCTTTCATACCCCATATCTGTCATCATTTGTGATGGCATTATAATTCAATGAATACAAAGACTAAACAAAGAGGAGGCTGACACATTCGCCAATCTGTTACAGATATACGAATGCCATCAAGTTCCTCTTTTTAATTGGAGTGAATAAAGTGAGTCAACATATTACAAAGAAAGATGTTGTGCGTTTATTAGAGAAGATTGCCACTTACATGGAGTTAAAAGGTGAAAATACATTCAAAGTGTCTGCTTATCGTAAAGCAGCGCAAAGTTTAGAAACAGATGAACGTACGATGGATGAAATTGAAGATGTCACAAAGCTTAAAAACATCGGTAAAGGTGTTGGCGAAGTTATCAATGAATATTTAGCAGCAGGTGAATCTGAAACACTTAAAGCATTAGAAGAAGAAGTGCCTGAAGGTTTAGTGCCGTTATTGAAGATTCCAGGTCTTGGCAGTAAAAAGATTCATAAACTTTATAAAGAGCTTGGCATTACGAATAAAGAAGAGCTTGCACGTGCTTGTGAAAATAAAGAAGTCAGTGCGTTAAGTGGTTTCGGTAAAAAGACTGAAGAAAATATCTTAGCGGGTGTCAAAGCGCTAAGTGCACGTAAAGAACGTTATCCTATCAACTTATTGATTAAATTGAATCAAGAAATTGAAGAATATTTAGAGACGATTGATGCGTTAGAACAATATCATGTCGCAGGCAGTTTCCGCAGAGTGAAGGAAATGAGTAAAGATTTAGACTATATAATGAGTACAAATGATCCTGAGACTGTGCAACAAGCCTTATTAAAGGTGCCGCATAAAGTCAAAGATGTGGCAGTAGGATTAACGAAAGTATCGGTAGAAGTTGAATTTGAAGATGAAACAATTGAAATCGACTTCAGAATTGTTGAACCAAACGCATATTATCATACGCTGCAACATTTTACTGGCTCAAAAGATCATAATATCCGTATTCGTCAACTTGCGAAAGCACGCGGTGAAAAAGTCAGTGAATATGGCATTGAACAGCCAGATGGTTCTTTGCTGCAATTAGACAGTGAAGCAGCTATCTATGAACATTTCGGACATGAATGGATTGCGCCGCCAATGCGTGTAGACGGCAGTGAATTTGACCGAGACTTATCTAATATTGTGACTTTAGATGATATTAAAGGCGATGTGCACATGCATACAACCATGAGTGACGGTGCCTTTAGTTTGCGTGAAATGATTGAAGCTAATATTCAAAAAGGCTATGAATATATGGTTATTACAGATCATTCACGTAGTTTACGTGTAGCACATGGTTTAGAAATTGAGCGTTTATTACGTCAAAATGAAGAAATTAAAGCGATGAATGAGGAATATGATGAAATTGATATTTACTCTGGAACTGAAGTGGATATTTTAGCAGATGGTACATTAGATTATCCAGATGAGATATTAGCCCAGCTTGATTATGTTATCGCATCGATTCATCAAAGCTTTAATCAAACGGAAGAACAAATTATGCATCGCTTAGAACAAGCATGCCGTAATCCTTATGTGCGTCATATTGCACATCCAACAGGACGTATTATCGGTCGCCGTGACGGCTATAAAGTTAATATGGATCGATTATTCGAGATAGCGAAAGAAACAGGCACCATTTTAGAAATCAATGCGAATCCATTACGTTTAGATTTAAGTGCAGAAGCGTTACGTCATCATCAAGATATTATGGTAACCATCAATACGGATGCACACCATATCGATAACTTAGAGTTGATGAAATATGGTATCGCGACAGCGCAAAAAGCTTTTATTGATAAATCACGTGTGTTGAACACTATGAGCAGAGAAGATTTCAAATCATTTATAAAAAATAATAAAAAGCTAAAGAAATAGAGGGATGTCAGTGAGACAGAAGACATTAGATGTGCTTGATTTCGATAAAATCAAAGCACTTGTAGAAAAAGAAGCTGTCAGTGACTTAGGACGAGAAAAAGCAGCGTCAATGTCACCAGCTTCTGATTATCAAACTGTTGTTCATCAAATAGATGAAACAGACGAAATATCTCAAATTTATAATAAGCATCGTTTACCGAGTTTGAGTGGTTTATCTAAAGTGTCACCGCTTATTCATCGTGCGAAAATCGGCAGTATGTTGAACGTACGTGAGTTGAACCAGATTAAGCGTTTAATTCAAGTTCAAAATCAATATAAAACATTCTACAGTCAACTCTTAGAAGAAGAGGAAGCTATCAATTATCCGATTTTAGATGAGCGTATGACTCAATTGCCGATTCTTTCGGATTTGTATCAAGAAATTAAACAAAAATGTGATGCTTATGATTTATTTGATGATGCAAGCTATGAACTTCAAAGTATCAGAAGTCGCATTCATAGTACGTCACAACGTATTAAACAAAACTTAGACCGTGTGGTTAAAAGTCAATCGAACCAAAAGAAATTATCAGATTTGATTATTACAGTCAGAAATGATAGACATGTAATTCCAGTAAAAGCGGAATATCGTCAAGATTTCAATGGTATCGTTCATGACCAATCATCTTCAGGTCAAACGTTATATATTGAACCTTCTGCTGTGGTAGAAATGAATAACAAAATCAGCCGACTCCGTAATGATGAGAAAGCAGAAGTCGAACGTATTTTGACGGAGTTGACGTTAGAAGTTGCTGGTGAAGCGGATGCTTGTTTAATTGCAGAGTCTGTAATGGGACAAATCGACTTCTTAACTGCGAAAGCACGATACGGCAGTTCTATTAAAGGGACGAAACCTGAATTTACAGAAGAACGTAAGGTGTATTTACCAAAAGCATTCCATCCATTATTAGATCCAAAAACGGTTGTTGCGAATACTATTGAATTTGTAGATGGCATTCAAACTGTGATTATTACGGGTCCGAATACTGGTGGTAAAACTGTCACATTGAAAACGTTAGGTTTAATCATCGTGATGGCACAATCAGGTTTATTAATTCCAACATTAGACGGTAGTAAACTCGGTGTCTTTGATAATGTTTATTGTGATATCGGTGATGAACAATCGATTGAACAATCATTATCAACGTTCTCTTCTCATATGAAGAATATTGTAGAGATTTTAAAACATGCAGATCACAACAGTGTGATTCTCTTTGACGAACTTGGTGCTGGTACAGACCCAAGTGAAGGGGCAGCACTCGCAATGAGTATTTTAGATAATGTACAAAAACGCGGTGCATTAGTGATGGCTACGACACACTATCCTGAATTAAAAGCCTATAGTTATAACCGAGAGGGTGTCATGAACGCCAGTGTGGAATTCGATGTGAATACGCTCAGCCCAACGTATAAATTATTAATGGGTGTGCCTGGACGTTCAAATGCCTTTGAAATTTCAAGTAAACTCGGTTTAAACGGCAAAATTATTCGTGATGCGAAAGCGATGATTGGGCAAGATGAGCAAGAAATCAACAATATGATTGCTTCACTAGAGAAGAATACGAAACGTGTAGATAATCAACGTATTGAATTAGAACAATTATTACGAGAAGCACAAGATTTACACCGTCAATTGAGTCAGAAATATGATCAATATCAAAATTACGAAAAACAATTGATGGATGAAGCGAAAACGAAAGCCAATCAACGTGTTAAAGTTGCGACAAAAGAAGCAGAAGAAATTATTTCAGATTTACGTCAGTTAAGAGATGAGAAAAACGCTGATGTGAAAGAGCACGAGTTGATTGAAAAACGTAAACACTTAGATGAGCAATACGAAGCAACTGACCTTAAACAAAATGTGAAGAAGAAAAAATGGGATGAGATTAAAGCTGGCGATGAAGTCAAAGTCTTAACCTATGGTCAAAAAGGTGAAGTGCTTGAAATCTTGGATGATGAAGAAGCAGTGGTTCAAATGGGCATCATTAAAATGAAATTACCGATTGCCGACTTAGAGAAGAAACAAAAGACACAAGAACCACAAACGAAAATGGTATCACGTTCGAACCGTTCTCCAGTGAAAATGGAGTTAGACTTAAGAGGTTATCGTTATGATGAAGCGGTAACAGCTTTAGATCAGTACCTAGATCAAGCCATGCTCAGCAACTACGAGAATGTTTATATTATTCACGGGAAGGGAACAGGAGCATTGCAGAAGGCAGTGCAACAACATTTGAAACGACATAAAAATATTGCCTCTTACCGCACGGGTACACCAAGTGAAGGTGGCTTCGGTGTAACAGTTGCGACGTTGAAATAATACGATTATGAAAATAATATGAAGAAATATAAAAAAGAATGTGGTTATGAGCAAAGCCGATGCAATTACAAATCGGATCTGATATACTTTGTTCATCATTAAAATTCCTAAGGAGGAACGATATTTATGGCATTAATTAAAGTTACTGATTCAGACTTTAACGAACAAGTTCAAAATGGTGTTAAATTAGTAGATTTCTGGGCAACTTGGTGTGGACCTTGTAAAATGATCGCACCTGTATTAGAAGAATTAGCTCAAGATTTCGACGGTAAAGCTGACATCTTAAAATTAGATGTTGACGAAAATCCTAACACTGCAGCTAAATTCGAAGTAATGAGTATCCCAACTCTAATCGTTTTCAAAGATGGAGAACCTGTTGATAAAGTTGTAGGTTTCCAACCTAAAGAAAACTTAGCTGAAGTATTAAACAAACACCTATAATTTTAAAATAATGCCGAGTTTCGGCGATTATGGTTGAAACTTCACGTTAAATATCGAATCAATCATTACAAAAATGCGAGACCAGAATATAGTGTTCTGGTCTTTTTCATATGGAAATTTAAAGCGTTGGTTAAGCAAGCCAGTCGCTCGTATAAGCTGGTATTTGTTATAATAGTAAATTGAATTTCATAGTAAATCTATCAAACTTTAGGAGAAGGGAGGTTAATCGTTGGAAGATTATAAAGAAAAGATTAAACAGAAACTATCAGTGGTTCCGTTTGAACCTGGCTGTTATTTAATGAAAGACCGCAATGATCAAGTCATTTATGTCGGGAAAGCTAAACGTCTGCGTAATCGATTGCGTTCTTATTTCACAGGTGCGCACGATGCGAAGACGACACGTTTAGTAGGAGAAATCCGTAATTTTGAATTTATCGTTACAGATAGTGAAACGGAATCGTTATTGTTAGAGCTGAATTTAATTAAACAATATCAACCTCGTTACAATATCTTGTTGAAAGATGATAAGAGCTATCCTTTCATTAAAATTACGAGAGAAAAATATCCACGTTTGTTGGTTACAAGAACTGTTAAAAAAGGGACAGGTAAATACTTTGGCCCTTATCCAAACGCATATTCAGCAGTAGAAACGAAAAAATTGTTAGACCGTATTTATCCATTCCGTAAATGTGATAAAATGCCGGATAAATTATGTTTGTATTATCACATCGGTCAATGCTTAGGCCCCTGTGTCTATGACGTAGATGAACAACAATATGCGCAAATGATTCAAGAAGTGACAGAGTTCTTAAATGGTGAAGATAAAACAATTCTTAAGAACTTAGAAGATCGCATGATGGCAGCGAGTGAACAATTAGACTTTGAACAAGCCAAAGAGTATCGTGATTTGATTCAACATATTCATAACTTGACGAAAAAACAAAATATCATGTCGACAGATAATAAAGCGCGTGATGTATTTGGTTATAGTGTGTCGAAAGGTTGGATGTGTGTTCAAGTCTTCTTTGTCAGAAACGGGAATATGATTCAACGTGATACAACAATGATTCCACTTCAACAAACAGAAGAAGAGGAGTTCTATACGTTTATCGGTCAATTCTATCAATTGAATCAACATCTTTTACCGAAAGAAGTGCATGTGCCGAAAAATTTGGATGCTAACATGATTCAATCGGTTGTAGATACAAAAATTGTGCAACCAGTCAGAGGCCAAAAGAAAGATTTAGTTGAGATGGCGAATCATAACGCTGAAATTTCATTAGAAAATAAATTCGAATTGATTGCGAGAGACGAGTCTAGAACAATCAAAGCGATTGAAGAGCTTGGAGAACAAATGGGAATTCAAACGCCGATTCGTATTGAAGCGTTTGATAACTCTAACATTCAAGGTGTTGATGCAGTGTCTGCGATGGTTACTTTTGTTGATGGTAAACCAGATAAAAAAGGATACCGCAAATATAAAATTAAAACGGTTGATGGCCCGGATGATTATAAATCCATGCAAGAAGTGATCCGTAGACGTTATACACGTGTATTGAACGATGGTTTACCGTTACCTGATCTTATTATTGTCGATGGCGGTAAAGGACAGATGTCTGTAGCTATTGATGTACTTGAGAATGAATTGGGATTAGATATTCCTGTCGCAGGCTTACGTAAAAATGATAAGCATAGAACGTCAGAACTGTTGTATGGTGTAAACGCAGAAGTAGTTCCGCTTAAGAAGAACAGTCAAGCGTTCTATTTACTGCAACGAATTCAAGATGAAGTCCACCGTTTTGCGATTACATTCCATAGACAAACAAGACAAAAACATGGTTTGACGTCTGTGTTGGATAATATTGATGGTATCGGACCAAAACGTAAAACGAAGTTGTTAAGAACGTTTGGTTCTGTGAAGAAAATGAAAGCAGCCACGGTTGCGGAGCTTCAAGAAATTGGTTTTCCTAAAAAGATAGCTGAGAATTTACTACAAGAATTAAATAAGGAAGAACAAAAAAGTTAGAAGCGGTATATTCTAAAGTGAAAGCTGAAGGAGGTGCCGCTTTCAGCTTAATTTTAAGTCTATTTGAAGCTGAATTTAAACTAAGATTGAAAAAAATCCATTGATAATAATTCTCATGCCCAAAAGGCTGTAAAAAAATGTTACAATATCGTTAACGAGATTTTATTTTTTTAGGTGCGTTTGTAAACGCTTTCTAAATGAAAACAATTCTCACTTAATGTGTAATTGAATACAATTGCCTCGATTGTAAGGGATTGCAGCGGTCATCGGTTCAGCATATACAGCTAAGATAGGGGTCCATACATAGAGAAAAATGGCGCTGAGCTGCCGTGCTGATTGCAGTGTTTTACAACTCCCAGCAGGGCTGTTCGTTGGTGGTTGAGTCATTTGTATTGATTTTACTTAATTTTGTGAGCATTTGGAGCATTTCAACAAACCTGAAAATGAAATCAATTAATATCATTTGTTTCACAGGGGGGACTTCCTTTTGGGTTATACTAAGAATCAATTTTATTTAAGACGCATACACTCGTTACTAGGGGTTATTCCGATCGGTGCATTCTTATTAGTGCATTTGACAGTTAACCACCAAGCGACTAAAGGAGCAGGAGCTTTCAACCAAGCAGCAGGATTTATGGAATCATTACCATTCTTGTTAGCACTTGAAATCTTCTTAATTTACTTACCAATTCTTTATCATGCGTTATACGGTATTCACATTGCATTCACGGCTAAAGAGAACGTCGGCCATTATTCATGGTTCAGAAACTGGATGTTCTTATTACAACGTATCACAGGTGTTTTAGCGTTTATCTTTATCGCAATCCACTTCTATCAAACAAAAGTGGAAATGTGGTTAGGGCATAAAGAACTAGGATTCAACATGATGCAAGACTACTTAAGCAATCCATTCTGGTTAATCTTCTACCTTGTTTTAACAGTAGCAGTAATTTTCCACTTTGCGAACGGTTTATGGTCATTCCTAGTAACATGGGGTGCCTTACAATCAGCTAAATCACAACGCGTATTTACATGGGTATCATTAGTAGTATTCGTTATTGTTTCTTACATCGGTGTAAGTGCAATCTTAGCGTTCGTATAAGAGCAATAGCATAGCGTAAATAAAGGTTATATTTTCAGGGAGTGACATTTATATGGCAGAGAAAAAAGTTATTGTTGTCGGTGGAGGACTTGCCGGTCTGATGTCAACAATTAAAATAGCAGAACAAGGTGTACATGTTGATTTATTCTCAGTAGTACCCGTAAAACGTTCGCACTCTGTGTGTGCGCAAGGGGGTATTAACGGAGCGGTTAATACAAAAGGTGAAGGCGACTCACCTTGGATCCACTTTGACGATACAGTTTATGGCGGGGACTTCTTAGCGAACCAACCACCAGTTAAAGCAATGGCGGATGCAGCACCGAAAATCATCCACTTATTAGACCGCATGGGTGTAATGTTCAACAGAACACCTGAAGGTTTACTTGACTTCCGTCGTTTCGGCGGTACGTTGCATCACAGAACGGCATATGCCGGTGCAACAACTGGTCAACAGTTATTATATGCATTAGATGAACAAGTTCGTAAGTTCGAAGTAGACGGTCTTGTGACAAAATACGAAGGTTGGGAATTCTTAGGTGTTGTGAAAGACGAAAACAACGCAGCGCGTGGTATCGTCGCACAAAACTTAACGGATGCGAAAATCGATGCATTCCGTTCTGATGCAGTAGTGATGGCAACAGGCGGTCCTGGTATTATCTTCGGTAAAACTACAAACTCAATGATCAATACAGGTTCAGCAGCATCTATCGTGTATCAACAAGGTGCAGTTTATGCGAACGGTGAATTTATCCAAATCCACCCAACAGCGATTCCTGGTGACGACAAATTACGTTTAATGAGCGAATCAGCACGTGGTGAAGGTGGACGTATTTGGACTTATAAAGACGGTAAACCTTGGTATTTCTTAGAAGAGAAATATCCGGATTACGGTAACTTAGTACCTCGTGACATCGCAACACGTGAAATCTTCGACGTATGTGTGAACCAAAAATTAGGTATCAATGGTGAAAACATGGTATATCTAGATTTATCACACAAAGATCCGCATGAATTAGACGTTAAATTAGGCGGTATCATCGAAATTTATGAAAAATTCACAGGCGATGACCCACGTAAAGTACCAATGAAAATCTTCCCAGCAGTTCACTATTCAATGGGTGGATTATACGTAGACTATGATCAAATGACTACAATTGACGGTTTATTCGCAGCAGGTGAATGTGACTTCTCACAACACGGCGGTAACCGTTTAGGTGCGAACTCATTATTATCAGCGATTTATGGCGGTACAGTAGCTGGACCGAACGCTGTAAAATATATCGACACTGTTGAACATTCATATACTGAATTAGACGACAGTCTTTACCAAGACTTAATCGATAAAGAACAAAAACGTTTTGACGATTTATTAAACATGAGAGGGACAGAAAATGCCTTCAAACTTCACCGTGAACTTGGTGAAATCATGACGAAAAACGTAACAGTTGTTCGTGATAACAAACGTTTACTAAAAACAGATGAAAAAATTCTTGAGTTGATGAGACGTTATCAAGATATTGACATGGAAGATACACAAACTTGGAGTAACCAAGCTGTATTCTTCACACGCCAATTATGGAATATGTTAGTACTTGCTCGTGTGATTACAATCGGTGCATATAACCGTAATGAATCACGTGGTGCACACTACAAACCAGAATTCCCTGATCGTAACGACGAAGAGTGGTTAAAAACAACAAAAGCGTTTTACGAAGGTATCGATAATCCACCAAGATTCGAATACGAAGATGTGGATATCAGCTTAATTCCACCACGTAAACGTGACTACTCATCTAAATCAAAATCTAGTAAAGAAGATTCAAGTAAGGAAGAAGGGAGCAAATCATAATGGCAGAAGAAGTTAAAGATGAAGCGGTTCAACAACCAGCTCAAAATAGCTCTAAAACTGTAACTTTAATCATTAAGCGACAAGATACTGCGGACTCACAGCCATATGAAGAAAAATTTGAAATTCCTTATCGTGAGAATTTAAACGTGATTGCATGTTTGATGGAAATCAGACGTAATCCGTATAATACAAAAGGGGAAAAAGTCGCGCCGGTAACATGGGACATGAACTGTTTAGAGGAAGTATGCGGTGCTTGTTCAATGGTTATCAATGGTCATGCACGTCAAGCATGTTCAGCGATTGTGGACCAATTAGAACAACCTATCCGTTTAGAACCAATGAGCACATTCCCAATCGTACGTGACTTACAAGTTGATCGTTCTCGTATGTTCGATAACTTAAAACGTATGAAAGCATGGGTACCGATTGACGGTACGTATGACTTAGGTCCTGGACCACGTATGCCTGAGAAAAAACGTCAAACAGCGTATGAATTATCTAAATGTATGACATGCGGTGTGTGTTTAGAAGTTTGTCCTAACGTAACAAGTAAAAACGAATTCGTAGGGGCACAAGCAATTTCACAAGTACGTTTATTCAACTTGCATCCAACAGGTTCAATGACTAAAGACGAACGCTTAGACGCTTTAATGGGCGGCGGCGGACTTCAAGAATGCGGTAACTCACAAAACTGTGTGAATGCTTGTCCTAAAGGTATTCCTTTAACAACTTCAATCGCAGCGTTGAACAGAGAAACTTCATTCTACATGTTCAAATCGTTCTTTGGTTCTGACCACCAAGTACAATAATTTGATAATAAATCAAGAGGCAGGAGTGCGACTCCTTGCCTCTTTTTTAGTGGAAGAAAGGAAGTCGAAGATGAAAATCAGAACAGAACAATCAAATGATGAACAAGCTATAGAACGATTGATTCAAGCAGCTTTTGAAACTGTTGAGATGAGTGATCAGACGGAACATCTATTAGTCCAACGTTTAAGAAAAAGTACCGCTTATGTACCTGAACTCTCTTTGATCGCTCTATCAGAACAAGAGGAGATTATCGGTCATATTATGATGTCTAAGATTACTATTGGGTTTGAAACGCCGTCATTAGCGCTTGCACCATTAAGTGTAGCGCCGAATTATCAAAGACAAGGCGTAGGAACGAAGTTGGTTGAAACAGCATTAGAAACCGCAAGACAACTAGGTTATCAATCAGTTGTAGTTTTAGGTGACCCAACTTATTATCAGAAGTTCGGGTTTGAACTGGCTGCGGCTTATCATATTTTTGGACCAATGAAAGAGATGGAACCTTATTTAATGATTTTGGAATTGAAGGAAAATGTGCTAATGAATATGAGTGGAGAGGTACATTATTCTGAAGCTTTTAATCTTTAAAGCGTTTTTGTCTACATTTTGTCTCGTGAAACCAAATAACCATTCATGCAATCTAATTCAGGGTTATGATAAAATATAGTCTAAGAATGCTTTAGTGTGAGGATGAAAAAGACATGAATAAACCCATCGGAGTAATTGACTCAGGAGTCGGCGGCCTCACTGTAGCCAAAGAAATAATACGTCAGCTGCCAAATGAAACGATCTATTATCTTGGTGATAGCGCCAGATGTCCATATGGACCAAGAGATGGCAAGCAAGTATGTGATTTCACGGTACAGCTTGCGAATAAATTAATGGAATATGATATTAAAATGCTGGTTATCGCATGTAATACCGCAACGGCTGTCGCATTAGATACGTTGAAAGCCTTATTACCGATTCCGGTAATCGGTGTAATTGAACCTGGCTCACGTACTGCGATTATGACGACACAAAATAATAAAGTAATGGTGTTGGGTACTGAAGGGACAATTAAATCAGAAGCTTATACAAAACATATACAAGCGATTAACCCGCATGTTGAAGTCACAGGAGTTGCATGTCCGGATTTTGTACCTTTAGTGGAACAAATGCGTTATCATGATCCCGTCGCAACAAATATTGTGATTCATCAGACGTTAAAACAATATAGAAATAATGATGCTGATACGGTAATTTTAGGATGTACGCATTATCCGTTACTCTTCCAACCGATTTATGATTATTTCGGTGGTAATAAAACTGTGATATCATCTGGTTTAGAAACAGCACGTGAGGTCAGTGCGTTATTGACGTTCAGTCATGAACATGCGCATTATACCCCACATCCGAAACATCGCTTCTTTGCGACAGGGGATACAAAACATATCCAATACATCATTGGACAATGGTTAAAAATAGATAATGTTGAAGTAACACATGTGAAAGTGGATTAATATTGAGGTGAAGGACATGGAAGATTTAGTAATTGCGACAAACAACAAAGGAAAAATCAACGACTTTAAAGTCATCTTTCCTGAATACAATGTGATTGGTATCAGTGAATTAATTTCAGACTTTGATGTCGAAGAAACAGGGACAACATTTGAAGAAAATGCAAAATTAAAATCTGAGGCAGCAGCTAAAGCGTTAGGCAAACGTGTCATCGCAGACGACAGTGGCTTAACAGTGGATGCGCTAAATGGGGAACCTGGTATTTATTCAGCGCGTTATGCTGGAGAAGATAAAGATGATAATGCGAATATTGAAAAGTTATTAGAGAAATTAAAAGGTAACAGCCGCCACCGTACGGCAGAATTCGTTTGTGTCATCAGCATGAGTGCACCAGGCGAAGAAACTGTGACATTTGAAGGCACAGTTAGCGGTGTAATTACAATGGAAAAATTAGGTGAACATGGTTTCGGTTATGATCCGATATTCTATGTACCAAGAATGCATAAAACAATGGCACAATTAACGGATCAAGAAAAAGGTGAAATCAGCCATAGACGTCAAGCAATTGATAAATTAAAAGCTTATTTAAAGGGTGATCAAATTTGAGACGTTGGATTATTGTAAGTGACAACCACACAGAGTCTGGTATTTTATTTGAAGTGGTGAACCACTATGACCAAGTTGATGTTGCGTTGCATTTAGGTGATTCAGAGTTCCAATATGATGATACAGAATTAAGTTTATACCATCGTGTTAAAGGTAACTGTGATTTCTATCCGGAGTTTCCAAATGAAAATGTCATCAGTGATGAAGGTTTACGTGCTTTCTATACACATGGACATTTATACAGAGTGAATACGACACGTCAACTTCTAGCTGAAAAAGCTAAAGAAGAAAATTGTCAGTTAGCCTTTTATGGACATACACATATTGCTCGTTATGAAGAAATAGAAGGGGTACATGTGATTAATCCAGGCAGTATTTCACAATCAAGAAGTATGATGGAAGAAACTTATGCTGAACTTTTAGTAGATAGTCAAAATGTCACATTGAATTTCAGAAATAGAAATCATGACATTATTGAAACAGTTGAATTTAAAGTAAACGGTTAAAATTGAAAAATAACTAAAAATAATGATGCTGAAGGGTGAAAATTTACATCCTCCAGCATCTTTTTTATTAGATTTGTTTGACTGCGAAATAATTATTTTCATCATCCGCAAAGTTGAAGACTCTGCCTTGAGGCATGTCGACTAAATCACCGACTGTGATGTCTTTGTCTTGATAATCTTGATAGAGTTGTTCAATATCTTCTGTCGCAAACATTAAAGAAGGTGTTTCTGTACTAATGCCTAAATCTAATGATTGTATCTTTTGCTTGTTGTGGAGGACAATGGCTGTTTGTGCGTCACTTGATGGTCGCAGTACAATAGTACGCATACCATGTTGTTCTGTATCGGATGAAACAGTGAAACCTAATTTTTCTGTCCAAAAAGCTTTGGCTGTTTCTTGATTATTCACATATAACATGACTTCGTCTAAACGTTGAATCATTTTAACACCTCGAGTTTCTTTTTTTAACTTATCATCATATCCCCGCTTATTTGTTGTTTGAAACTACAAATAAAAGGTATGATTAGAATGCAGTACATTAAATAAAAAGGGGATTGATTATGACTCAATTATATCCATATTTAGCGTTTAACAATACTAAAGAGGCTTTAAAATATTATGAAGAGGTTTTTGGCGCAACTGATATTCAACGTTTAGCTGTTGATCCATCACAAGCTGAAAACTTTGGTGTGAGTGAAGAAGAAGCGGACAATAAAACAATGCATTCTGAATTTACCATTGCGGGTGTGACATTATACGCATCTGATGCGTTCGGTAAAGATGTTCAAATCAACGAAGGTATTTCTTTATTAATTGATTATGATATTAATGATGAAGCGGATGCAAAACGTATAGAAGCTTTATATGACAAAGTAAAAGATGATGAATCTGTACATGTAGATATGCCACTAGCAGAACAATTCTGGGGCGGTAAAATGGGTTCATTTACAGATAAATATAATGTACGTTGGATGTTGCACGGACAAGATCATTCAAAACAATAAAAGAAAATAATAGATAAAAGCTGAAATAAGCATCCATGTCTTAATAAAACCGACATGGATGCTTATTTTTGTTAAAGGTATGATAATTACCAGAAAAAGTTTTTGAGAATAAAATAACCAATCACACTGATAACAATTATCCACAAGATGATAATCAAAACACCCGCATACCAATTGTGTGAAAGGATATTTTTATTGAGTTCTGATGCTTTTCGACGATTATCTTGAAGAATAGGTTCAGGTATTAATTTTAAGCACAAGGCAATACCTAATGGCACAATAATAATATCATCTAGATAACCTAAAACAGGGATGAAATCAGGAATCAAATCAATCGGACTTAATGCATAAGCAACGATACAGACTGCAAGTATTTTAACGGTCATTGGTGTGCGTTGATCCTTCGATGATAAATAGAGTACTAGCAGTTCTTGGTTCATTTTAGCGACAAATAATTTCAAAGCAGGTAAGAAATTGATATTCATAAATGTAGTCTCTCTTTATTATTTTAGTTTATTTAGCTTCAAAGCAAGTTGACCTGTTACTATCGCATCGGTTAAAGCATCTTCAGATTCATAGTTTTCTAATTTAAAGTATGTCTTTAAAGTGTCGAATTTATGATTAGGTGTATCTTTCACTAACTTTCTTGCAAGAGGGAGTGTATCTAGCACAGTATATTCAGGCATATCTATATTAAAGTCGTCGAAATAACGTAATAGGAATTTCATAGAGAAAGTTGCCGCATGCGCTACGATTTGTTTATCTCCAATAAATGTACGAATGGCTTCTATATCTTCTTTTTCAATAAAATCTTTGTCTTCTAAGAACTCATTCGTAACACCTGTCATTTGTATCACTTTTCTTGTTAATAAGCGTGTAGGTCGAAAGTATTTCATATATTGGTTTATCATTTGACCATTTTTAAATTCGACGAGTGCGATTTGAAAAGCATCATGAAAATCAGAACTTAAACCGGTTGTTTCAATTTTGAGTGTGACAAAGTGGTCCGCAAGTGTTTGTGATTTTATATAATGAATCGGCAATCTTTTGCGTTGTTTTAATTCAGCTTCTAATTCTTTAATATACTTTTCTTTAAGTCTTAATTTCATGACAAGTAATTCATTTTCTGTTTTTAAACGTTTCAATTCTTCTTCTTGATCCACATTGCCACCTCCATCAGTTAAAGTGTATAACTATTTTACAATAAAATAGTAGGAGGGTGCTTAGATTAAGGTCGTGAGGAAAGTAATCCATAAATTCGAACACAAAAAAGAGAAGACCTTATTAGATCTTCTCACTAAAACAATATGGTGAATGTTTGGCATTATATTAGATACCAAAGAGTTTACTTACAATGCTAGCACCGTTTGTGATGATGTCTACGATGTTTTTACCTAATTCTAAGTTTTGGCCGTTTTGAGCTGCTTCAATTGTAGCTTGGATTGCGTTGAATAAACCTTCCATGATTGTCACCTCAATATTTGTATTGTTTAAGGTTAAGTGGAATACCAACCTTTGATATCTCTACTATACAATCATCTTTTATCTAATTGGGCTAAATTCCTTAACTCACAATGTTCTATGCATACCCGTGGTATATCTGACAGATTCTTGACACTTAGGCATTCCTAACTGTTCTCTACTTGAGAAAAGTGATATACTTGTCATGATAAGTGCAATACAACTTCTAAAGTGAAAAATCATAACAGAAATTATTATGAATGGTATTGATTTAAATACTTTAATTAGATATAATAATTCTTGTGTTAAAAAATTATGTCCTGGTAGCTCAGCTGGATAGAGCAATGGCCTTCTAAGCCATCGGTCGGGGGTTCGAATCCCTCCCAGGACGTCACTTAAAGCCTGTAACCCTCGTGGTTATGGGTTTTTTTATTGAATACATTGTGTAAATTTAAAACGTTTTTTGAAAATAACTCTGTAATCCTAATCTAATAAAGAGAGTGCGAAAAAATAGAAAGTAAATCAATTATTTAAGTAGTAAGGTAAGACGTATTTTTTGAATATTGAGGACGAAATCTAGAATTCAATTTTAATGAATACTTTTTTTCTGTATTTATGTATAATGTATCTAACAAATGAGAAAAGGTCTGATTTTACTATGTCATTATCATTTAAGTCGCTTATTTTTTATATGAAGTTTAAAGGGGTAAATTTTAACTATATAGACGAATATGAGGCAATGAAAATATTAGAATATAAAAACTACTATTTTAAGCTGAATAGTTTTGTAGATAACTATCCTATGCAAAAAGTTAGATACCAAAACGCACTGATTGAAAGATACCAGAAAGTTGATTTTAAAAATTTAGTTGATCTTGCAAGTCTTGATATGCAATTAAGATATATTATCATAAAATTTTGTTTAGATATAGAACACTCAATTAAGTTGAATATTCTAAGAACTATTACAAAAGTTGACAGTGAAGATGGCTATAATGTAGTGAGTGATTTTTTTACTTATATTAAAGAGAATTCGAATATAAGTAATCCATATTCCAAAATGTTAAAACATTTAAAGTACGATTCTTATAGAAAATTAGATTATAGTAAATATGAGGAAAATACACCCATATGGTTTTTGATTGAATATTTGCAATTTGGAGACTTATGTTGGTTTATTGAATTTTTTTATAATGAATATGGTTTTAAAGAGTATAAAGAGTTAAGTAAAACTGTTAGATTTGTCAAAAACATTCGAAATAAAGCGGCACATAATACTCCTATTTTAAACAACATTGTTTCAACAAACCAAATTGGCGGGAATGATAAAAGCGTTCTAATCACTCAATTTGTAAAGGGATTGGGAGTGAATAAAAACTTATTAAATAAACGACTTAGGAATTATAATATACATGATATTTTGGCTATGTTATATGTGTATGACAAAATTGTGTTAAGTAAAAATATGAGGATTCACAGAATTAGGGAATTAAACGACTTTCTCATTCGAGCTAAAAGGTATAAATACTTATATGATGAAAGGTTCGCGTCAGTTTATAACTTTTTCAAGCAAATACTTGAAAATTATTAAAAGATACACTACTATTATAGATAAGGAAATAAACTATACGTTTGTAGGCTCTGCATCGAAAGATGTAGAGCTGAGTTTTTTTACATAGAAACTAAATTAAGTATTTTATTTCAGCTTTATAAAGATAACGATTTTTTTAAGTTCATTTAACGTGATATGTCTCGAGAGTTTGTGTTTTTCAATTATTCGTCATGAACGAAATCGTTTGTAGATATTCTTTTAAATTAAAAAACAGGGCAGATAGTCTGTCCTGTTTTTTAGTTACCACTCTGAATGTCTCTTGATGTTATTTTTATATCTGAATGTGTTATTTCTTTCAGATTTCAAGACTGAAAGGAATATAGTGTTCATCTACATGATTATCATTTTAATTATATTCACCCATATTACAAGGGCGTCAATTTCAACTTATATAGCATCATTCCACCATCAAATTTAGCTTTTTGTTTTTAAATGAAATAGTTTTCTCTCACGCGATTCATTTATTAAAATTAATTCAATCTATAATAAAGCTAGGGTTTTCATGGTATACCTCTGTTTA
This sequence comes from Staphylococcus sp. HMSC072B07, assembly GCF_001815505.1. NCBI lineage: Bacteria > Bacillati > Bacillota > Bacilli > Caryophanales > Staphylococcaceae > Staphylococcus > Staphylococcus sp. HMSC072B07. Next base: position 89,981 of record NZ_KV820896.1, read on the forward strand.
TGTTAAAGGTAATAATCTTTAATCTAAGTGATCTACGGCATATTGCGCTTCTTCCGTAGTGAATTTTTCACCATATTCAGAGGTTAATTGATCAAAGATTTCTGCTTTAGACATATCCATTTCTTCTTGATAGACTTTAGCTGTTTCTAATGCATTCTCGTTATAATCGACGTTTAAATTATCAATGGCATATTGTGCATCTTCTTCAGAGAACTGTTCACCATACTCTGATATAAGCTGGTCATAAATACCTTGTTTAGACATGTGCATTATATCAGAGTATGTTTTAGCTGAGTTTAAGGCGGCACGTGACTCACCTTCTGTAGAGCTTTTTGATTGTTCTTCATCTAAATCTGATAAAGAAGATTCACTATCATAAGACAAACTTTCATCAAATGTATCAGAATGTGACTCTTCAGTATCTGGATATGCAGTTTCATTATCATATTCAGTTGTTGAAGATTCCGAATCAGAATACGAATTTTCAGAATCGGAAGAGGAGTTATCTGAACTTTCTCCTCCACTAGTTACAGCTGCCGAACATCCAATAATAATAAAAAGTAAAACAATTAATCCGAAACAACCTAAAAAAAACGGTCGTTTCTTGTTTTTGTGTGGATAAACACGTTCACCCTTTTCGTTGTAATAAATCTCTTCTTTCTTTGCCATTCATAAACCTCTTTTCTATTTATATATATATTTAAAAAAACAGACCGTGATGACGCATTACATAGAATTGTCAATTTTAAGTCAGGTTAATAAATCGGGTTTGTTCATAATAGTTAAAGCTTGTTTAATTCTATAGTTAGCGGATGCTTTATACATGATAAGGTAAAATGAAATCATCATATTTGTTTTATTAATATTCAGCATTTATCATTTAGTCTTAACAATCTTGTCAATGAAGTATTGAGTTGATTCTTTTAACTTTAAAATCTTCTGCAAGTAAATGTATTTTAATGAAAAGTGATAACGTGAGATTCTATTTATCGTTTTTAATAAATAAATAAAGTTATTAGATACGTTATATAAAATTTAATTGGTTGAAAGAAAATCAGTCTTTAATAATGATGATAGAAAACTCTCTTGTTTATAAGAAATGTTGAATTCGACAATTTAATTATACGATTTGATTTATTGATAGGCAATATAAATTATAGAAAACTTTTTGGCTATTGCAGTTAAATTAAGTTAACTGATTGTAATTTTGATTTTTTGTTATAAACAATTGCCATGGAGAAGTTTTCGATAGGGCAAATTTGTTAGAAGAGTTTAAAGGTGATGAATAACAAAAAAGATGCACCAACTAAGGTACATCTTTTTAATAGATCGAATTTATCTCACTGGTATTTTTTTATAGTACTTATCATCAGAGAATTTTGTGTTTGTTCTGATACGTTGGTTGATGACTTCTTCTTGTTCGTATTCACTTAAAGTACTCATATAAGGTTTTGGTGGTTGTTCACCAAACTTCTCAATGTATGACTGATACGCGCGTTTTAAACGTGGATTCATTGAATTCAACTCCCTTTAAACATTAATACATCTCTTATAATGTATTTACCCTTAATCCATTGATTATAGTCTAAGGGTAATTTAAATACATGCGAACTTAATTATACGCCAGCTAATAACGATAGGCAAATGAGCTATTGGGGTGAGAGCTTCACTATAGGGCGTCCTTTAATATAAATAATGTCTCCTTTATCGAGTGAAACAGACTTGGTGAAGTTCTTTTTTAAGATTTCATTATATTTAGGACCATCTTTTTTGTTGCTTGTGACGATAAAGTTCCCGCTGTTATCTGATTTGATTTTATACTTACCAGGTTTAACATCGGTACCGACGATGTAAGTACCAGGTGTGAGACTTGTGCGCATCTTATGTTTTTCTGGTGCGACGATATATTCAGTGTGATTTGCTTTTTCTTTTTCATTCAATACGAGCGTGTGACCTTTGACAAGATACGTTGTAAATGAAGAGGGGCCAGAAGTTTTTGAAAGGAATTGACTCTCTGCTTCCTTATCAAAAGGGTTTTTCATTGTGATAATTCCAGACGACGATTTGCCGGTAGGAGTAATACGGTAATATCCAGGCTCAATGTCTTGGCCTACTTTTAATGCTTCAGCTTTTGATTTGATCGTTTTGCCTGAAGCGGTTGTAGGTTTAAAATCGACCGGGAAATAGTCATGTTCATATTCGTATCCTTTAGATTTTATCTCATCACGAGAATAGTGGTGTTCTGTATCTTGATTTTGACTTGTGTCTTGTTTTGGTTGAGGTGCAGGTTTTGGTTTATCTCTTTTGTCTAAGAAGGACAGTTTATCTTTGAAAGAAAACTTTGTATTGATGTTTTTGTAGAGTGATTGATCCGTGAAAATACCCACAAAACAAATGAGACCTAACAATAAAGAACTCAATGTAATAGTCAATTTGAATTTGTATCGAGCTTGTTTACCTAAAGCGTTTAATGTAAAGAATAAAAAGATAATAAAGACAAGAGTGAATAGCAGCCATAAAGTTAAAAAGGTAGTCGCGGTGAAGGTCATATTTTTATCCTCCCATACCCAAATAGGTGATTGATGTTTGTTTATATTCTTTAGTATATCTAACAAAATATAGTTTCACAATTAAATGTTAGATGGGTAAATTGCTTAAATCTTGTAAGAGACGTATAGTGCTATTGCAAGATATTATAAATTCAACTACCATGAGGAATAATGGGGGTGAAACAATGAAGTATGAAACGATACTGTTAGATTTTGATGATACGATTGTGGACTTTCATGATGCAGAAGACCAAGCATTCTTTCATTTAGCCAAAGAATATCAACTTGATCCAACATATCAAAATTTAGCGTTATTTAAAGAAGTGAATCAAGCGCATTGGGAAGCGTTTCAAGAGAATAAGTTAACAAAAGAAGAAGTACTGACTGAGCGTTTTATTAATTATTTTGATCGTTTTGGGATGCAGGTAAATGGACATGAAGCGGATGTGATGTTCCGCGATGGTCTTGCGACAGCACCGGTAAAGTATTTTCCCGATACTTTAGATGCCATTCAATATATGGCAGATCATGCGAAGCTTTATATCGTGACGAATGGTGTTGAAGATACGCAATTACGCAGACTGACCCAAACACCGCTTGAATCGATGATTAATGATATTTTTATTTCAGAAGTGACAGGTTTCCAAAAACCGATGCCGGAATTCTTTGATTATGTATTTGACCGTATAGATGCGGATCGTGAACGTACATTGATTATCGGTGATTCGCTAACATCTGATATCCAAGGTGGTATTAATGCAGGTGTTGCGACATGCTGGTTTAACTATAGAGGTAAAGAAAATACAACGCAGATTCAGCCAGACTATGAAATTAAAAATTTAAATGAAATCAAATCAATTTTATAATAGAAATACGGCCTTGCATCACCACATGCAAGACCGTATTTTTATGTTTTAATAGTGATTTTTATTAAATGCCAAGGTTGTTTGTGTATCTTAGTGGCCTGGTTCCCAAATCAATACATCATAACCTTCTGGGTTCTTTGCTTCGACATCTTTGAAACCATGTCTGATAAAGAAATCTTTAGATTGGTTTCTTGCGATAGCTTTAATTGGTAAGTGTTTTTCTTTCGCAAAGTTTACTAATTCTGTGCCCAGTCCTCTTGATTGATAATTAGGTAATACTTCAAGTTTCCATAATACTAAGTAATGATCGTAGTCAGGGAAGTATTGTTCTTCAACTTCGCCATTTTCATATAACGCCATTCTCGCTGCAATTTTCTCCCCGACAAAAATGCCGTAAAATGGTGATTCTGAACTTGCGTCAATCATTTCACCCGCAAATTCATCAATAAAGGCGAGGTTAGGATTACTTGTTTCTCTAAAGTTCTCAAACAATTCATCCGTCTTATAGTTAATATCTAAGTGTTTTATGTTGCCCATTTTATTTCTCCCCCTTTTGTTTTCTTAAGTATATTATATATTAAATAGCGCTTACACGCATTGAATACGATAAGCCGTTAAATTGTGTTATATAGAAATAGACATTATACTATGATTGAGAAAACACAGTAGTTAAGGAGAAAAGTGTATGGATTGTTTAACCGCAAATATCAATGAGAATGATCAGTTTCTGACAAAGTTAAAATCAAGCGATTCAGTGCTTAATTCATTTTACCAATATGATGCGATGTCTCCTGAAAGCTTTAAAGAAGCTTTAAACAAGCCAAGCAACGGCAGGGAGAAAGCATTAGCTTCTATTATTGGTGAATATATGTCAGATTTAGATTTATCTGATCAACAAAGAGAGAGTATTGATAAATTAAGTCGAGGAGCTAAAGTAGTCATCGGTGGACAACAAGCAGGGTTGTTCGGGGGACCGCTGTATACTTTTCATAAAATATTATCGATTGTTAATTTAAGTCTTCAAGTAGAAGATGAATATCAAAAAGAAGTAGTGCCGGTCTTTTGGATAGCCGGAGAGGACCACGACTTTGATGAAGTGAATCACACGTATGTCTTTAATCCAAAAAAAGCGATGTTGCAGAAGGTAAAGTATCATACTATGACACCGCCTGAAAGTAACGTTTCACGCTATACGCCTGATAAGGAAGCACTAATTGAAGCATTAGATCAATTTATGGGGCAGCTTCAAGAAACAGAACATACGAAAGTACTGCATGAGACAATGTTGTCTCTAATTCAAAAATATGAAACGTGGACGGATATTTTCAAAGCGTTATTACACACAGTCTTCAAAGATTACGGTGTACTATTCATTGATGCGCAAGATCCGAAATTGCGTCAGCTTGAACAACCGATATTAAAAGAAATGTTGAAACAACATGAAGTGGTAGATAATGCCTTTAGACAACAACAAGCACGTACAGTAGAAGCAGGGTTTAGTCAGATGATTCAAACTGACACGAATGTGCATCTATTCTTACATGAAGAAGACATGCGTCAATTATTGACTTTTGAAGATGGTAAGTTCTATACAAGTAAGTCTCAAACTGGGTATACAGAAGCGGAATTACTTGAAATCTTAGAACAAGAACCTGAACGTTTTTCAAACAACGTGGTGACACGACCGATTATGGAAGAGTGGTTGTTCAATACGCTCAGCTTTATCGGCGGTCCAAGTGAAATTAAATACTGGGCAGAATTAAAAGGTGCATTTGATGTCTTAGATGTAGACATGCCGATTGTCTTGCCACGTATGAAAATAACTTATTTAACACCACGCGTTGAAAAACTATTGAATCGCTATGAAATTAATACTGAAGATGTGATTACCAATGGTATTGATGATGAGAAAGATAAGTTTATCAGAGCGCATGCATCTGATAATTTCCTAGAACAATTAGACGCGCTTCAAGAGAATCAGCAAGAAGTCTATAAGCAGTTATTAGCTGAAGTAAAAGATAATGAAGATAATAAGAATTTAGTGATTAAAAATAATCAAATTCATCATACACAGTATGATTATCTTAGAAAACGTTATTTCCATAATATCGAGAGGGAAAATGCGATCAGCATGAAACATTTTAGAGAAATTAACGATGCCCTCCACCCAATGGGCGGTCTTCAAGAAAGAATCTGGAATGCGCTACAAATTATGAATGATTTTGGGATGGATGTGTTCAGTCCCTCCACCTATCCACCACTTCGTTACACTTTAAATCAAATTATTATCAAACCTTAGGGAATCAAGGGTTTAGCCCGTGCTCGCAGTCTTGAGCACGGGCTATTTTTATGCTAAAAATGAATTTTTTTCGATATGTTCACATAAATAGTGGAGGATAGTGGTGAGTTGTGGTAAATTATAAATAAGGTGAGGTGATATAAATGTTCATGGGTGAGTACGAACACCAATTAGACGCAAAAGGACGCATGATTGTACCATCTAAATTCAGATACGAATTGAATGAACGTTTTATTATTACCAGAGGCCTTGATAAATGTTTGTTCGGTTACACTATGGAAGAATGGCAGAATATTGAGGAGAAAATGAAGTCATTACCGATGACAAAACGAGACGCACGTAAGTTTATGCGTATGTTCTTCTCAGGTGCTGTTGAAGTGGAACTTGATAAACAAGGGCGTATTAATATCCCTAAAAATTTAAGGGAGTACGCTAATTTAACTAAAGAATGTACAGTGATCGGTGTTTCTAGCCGCATCGAAATTTGGGACAGATCTACATGGAACGCTTTCTATGAAGAATCTGAAGACAGTTTCGAAGATATCGCTGAAGATTTGATAGACTTTGATTTTTAAATGGAGGAATGAAAGTGTTTCATCACGTAAGTGTCATGTTAAAAGAAACCATTGACGAATTAAATATAAAAGAAGATGGTGTGTATGTAGACTGTACACTTGGTGGAGCAGGCCATGCCCTTTATTTATTAAATCAACTCAATGACAAAGGACATTTGATTGCGATAGACCAAGATATGACAGCAATTGAAAATGCGAAAGAGGTCTTAAAGGACCACTTAGATCGTGTCACTTTTGTGCACAGTAATTTCAGAGAAATCAATCAAATCCTTAATGATTTGGACATTGACAAAGTAGACGGCATTTATTATGACTTAGGCGTTTCAAGCCCACAGTTAGACGTGCCGGAGCGAGGATTCAGTTATCACCAAGATGCTAGATTAGATATGCGTATGGACCAGACACAACCTTTATCAGCTTATGAAGTTGTGAATGACTGGCCTTATGAAAGTTTAGTCAGAATCTTCTATCGTTATGGTGAAGAGAAATTCTCTAAACAGATTGCCAGAAGAATTGAAAAAACAAGAGAACATGAACCCATTGAAACAACTTTACAGCTGGTTGACGTTATTAAAGAAGGTATTCCTGCTAAAGCAAGACGTAAAGGCGGGCATCCTGCGAAGCGTCTCTTCCAAGCTATCAGAATTGCTGTAAATGATGAATTGAAAGCTTTCGAGGACTCATTAGAGCAAGCAATTGAAAGAGTCAAAGTACACGGACGCATTTCAGTGATTACTTTCCATTCGTTGGAAGACCGTTTATGCAAACAAATCTTCCAAGAATATGAAAAAGGCCCTGAAGTTCCCCGTGGTTTACCTATTATTCCAGAGGAATATACACCGAAACTAAAACGTGTTAACCGCAAACCGATTACAGCAACCGATGATGATTTAGCAGAAAATAACCGCGCTCGCAGTGCGAAATTGCGTGTAGCAGAGATTTTAAAATGATAGGAGAGTGACAAACTGCTATGGCTGTAGAAAGAATCTATGAACCTTATACCGAACAATATGAACCCGCCAGACAAAACCCAGAAGTCAATCCATCGCCGACTAAGAAAGTTAAGCGCAAGGTTGTCGTACAACTCACTAAATTTGAGAAGGTATTATACATATCTTTAGTCGCAGTGATTGCAATGATCAGTATTTATATACTTTCATTAAAAATGGATGCTTATGATACTAAGGGTAAAATTGCTGATTTAGATTATAAAATCGAACAACAATCAAGTCAGAACAGCGCATTAAAATCAGAAATCAAAAAGAACTCTTCTTATGAACGCATTTACGATAAAGCTCAAAAACAAGGCATGAGCTTAAAGAACGATAATGTAAAGGTAGTGCGTAATAATGCCGAAGCGAAAAATTAAAATTAAAAAAAATAAAATAGGGGCAGTCCTCCTCGTCAGCTTGTTCGGACTGCTCTTTTTTCTATTGGTTTTAAGGTATGCCTTTGTCATGTTGACGGGGCATTCTTCAGGACAAAACTTAGTGATGAAAGCCAATGAAAAATATTTAGTTCAAACACAACAACAACCAGAACGAGGAAAGATTTATGACCGTAATGGCAAAGTCCTCGCAGAAGACGTTGAACGCTTTAAACTGACAGCAGTTGTCAGTAAGAAAGCTGATGAAGGTTCAGACAAACCACGTCATGTGGTTGATAAGAAAGAAACGGCTAAGAAGCTCGCAACTGTCATCGATATGGAACCTAAAGAAATTGAAAAAATGTTAGATAACAAAAAAGCGTTCCAAGTTGAGTTCGGCCGTAAGGGCAGCAACTTAACGTACCAACAAAAAGACAAAATCGAAAAAATGAAATTGCCTGGTGTTGCGTTATATCCTGAAACAGAACGTTTCTATCCTAATGGAAACTTTGCTTCTCACTTAATTGGAATGGCACAAAAGAATCCAGATAATGGAGAATTAAAAGGTGCCATGGGTGTTGAAAAAATCTTCGACAGCTATTTATCCGGTAAGCGTGGGATGTTATCTTATGTACATGATATTTGGGGCTATATCGCACCAAATTCTAAACAAGAAGTAGCACCGCAACGTGGAGATGATGTGCATTTAACGATTGACTCAAACATCCAAGTCTTTGTCGAGGAAGCCTTGAATAAATTAGATGATCGTTTCGCACCAAAAGATGCCTTTGCGGTAGTTATGGATGCACATACAGGCGAAATCTTAGCCTTCAGTCAACGTCCGACATTCAATCCTGAAACAGGAAAAGACTTCGGTAAGAAATGGGCGAATGACTTATATCAAAATACGTATGAACCGGGTTCTACCTTCAAGACGTATGGTTTAGCCGCAGCGATTCAAGAAGGTAAGTTCAAACCAGATAAGGAATATAAATCAGGTCATCGAGATATCATGGGTTCTGAAATCTCTGACTGGAACAATACAGGTTGGGGTAAAATTCCAATGAGTCTTGGTTTCACTTATTCATCCAACACCTTGATGATGCAGCTTCAAGATATGGTTGGATTTGACAAGATGAAATCATGGTATGAGAAATTCGGTTTCGGTAAACCAACAGGCGGTATGTTCGATGGTGAAGCAGCGGGCGGTATTGCCTGGGATAATGAATTACAACAAAAAACAACAGCATTCGGACAATCTACAACAGTCACTCCTATCCAAATGCTGCAAGCGCAAACTGCATTCTTTAATAAAGGGAATATGGTTAAACCTTGGTTCGTAAGTAGTATAGACAATCCGGTTAAAAACGATACACTATATAAAGGTGAGAAAGAATTTGCGGGCAAACCAATTACGGAAGATACCGCGAACAAAGTGAAAAAAGAATTGGACTTAGTTGTTAACAGCAAGAAAAGTCATGCGCAAAACTTCAGAGTCAAAGGGTATCGTATTGGTGGTAAAACAGGTACTGCCCAAGTAGCTGACCCTGAAAACGGCGGTTACGTTAAAGGTCCTTATCCATACTTCTCAAGCTTTATCGGACATGCGCCAAGCAAAAATCCTGAAATTATTGTTTATGCTGGGATGAGCTTAGCTCAGAAAAATAAACAGGAAGCTTATGAAATGAATGTCAGCTCGGCATTTAATCCAATTATGGAAAACACATTGAAGTATTTAAATGTCGGTAAAGATAATGAAAAAGCAACTAAAGATTCATTCGGCAAAGTGCCAAATGTTTCAGGCGAGACTGTGGATCAAGCTGAAGAAGCTGTGAAAAACAAAGACTTGAAACCAGTAGTCATCGGTGAAGGCGATACGGTTGCACAGCAATTACCGCAAGCTGATGAAAAGACATTACTGCACAGTAAAGTCTTTATGAAAACAGATGGTGACATGACAATGCCTGATATGAAAGATTGGAGTAAAGATGATGTCTTAGCTTTCGAATCATTAACAGGAATTCGTGTTAAAATGAAAGGTAATGGCTTTGTTTCTGAACAATCTATCAGCCCGAATACGTCGTTGAAAGATAAAAAAGAAGTAGAAGTGAAGTTGTCCGCACCACAAGCAGATTAGCATCAAGAGGTGATGGATACGTTTGGTATCCATCCCTCATCTTACATATAAAATTAAATTAAGATACACAAGGAGAACAATATGGTTTATGTTTTAGCAATTGTCGCATTTTTAGTTACAGCAGTATTAGTACCCATACTGATTCCAACATTAAAAAGGATGAAGTTTGGACAGAGTATCCGTGAAGAAGGCCCGAAAAGCCACATGAAGAAAACAGGTACACCGACGATGGGTGGATTAACGTTCTTAATCAGTATTATCGTCGCAACAATAATTGCGATTATCTTCTCAGATAATCCGAATCCGTTTATTCTATTGTTATTTGTGACAGTCGGTTTTGGTTTAATCGGCTTTATCGATGACTACATCATTGTCGTGAAGAAGAATAACCAAGGATTAACAAGTAAGCAAAAATTCTTAGCACAAATTGCGATTGCGGTTATCTTCTTTATCTTGAGTGATACATTTAACATGATTCATTTTGCGACAGGCATTCACATTCCGTTTACAACAGTACAAATTCCGCTTTCTGTCGTTTATGTCGTCTTCATTGTCTTCTGGCAAGTCGGCTTCTCTAACGCGGTCAACTTAACAGATGGTTTAGATGGTTTAGCGACAGGTTTATCTATCATTGCATTTTCTATGTATGCGATTATGAGCTTTATGCTTGGTAATCATGCAGTAGGTACATTCTGTATTATTATGGTCTTCGCATTGCTTGGTTTCTTATTCTATAACGTCAACCCAGCAAAAGTATTCATGGGAGACACAGGCAGCTTAGCTTTAGGTGGTATCATCGCAACTGTATCAATTATGTTAAACGCGGAAATTTCATTATTGTTCATCGGATTTGTATTTGTTGCTGAAACATTATCAGTTATTTTACAAGTCGCTTCATTCAAATTGACAGGCAAACGTATATTCAAGATGAGTCCGTTACATCATCACTTTGAATTATGCGGCTGGAATGAATGGAAAGTTGTGACAGTATTTTGGATTACAGGACTCATCACAGGCTTGATAGGTTTATGGATTGGAGTGCATTAATCAATGCTTAAATATAAAGGATTAGAAGGAAAACATGTATTAGTAGTTGGATTAGCGAAAAGCGGATATGAAGCGGCTAAATTACTACACCATCTTGGTGCAGAAGTTACTGTCAATGATGGCGGAGACCTTTCCAAAGATCCGCATGCGAAAGATTTAAAAGAAATGGGTTTAACTGTCATCGGGGGACATCATCCATTATCTTTATTGGATGACAATCCAATCATTGTTAAAAATCCAGGTATTCCCTATACTGTGCCATTGATTGAAGAAGCAGAAAAACGTGGTTTGAAAATATTAACGGAAGTCGAATTGAGTTATTTGATTTCAGAAGCACCGATTATTGCGGTAACTGGGACAAATGGTAAAACAACAACGACTTCGTTAATTGGCGACATGTTCGACAACAGCAGACAAAAAGGTCTGCTTTCAGGTAATATCGGTTTTGTAGCATCTAAAGTTGCACAAGAAGCAAAAGCTGAAGATTACTTAATTACTGAGTTGTCATCTTTCCAATTGCTTGGTATCGATACGTATCGTCCACATATTGCGATTATTACGAATATCTATTCAGCGCACTTAGATTATCACGGTACTTTAGAAAACTATCGTGATGCGAAACGACGTATTTATAAAAATCAAACTGAAGATGACTTCTTGATTTGTAATTACAGTCAACGTCATTTGATTGAAACAGAAGGCTTAAAAGCCAAAACATATTATTTCTCTACAAATCAAGAAGTTAACGGCATTTATATGAAAGACGGATATATCGTCTTGAATGGTTTACGTATTATTCATAAAGATGATATTGTGCTTCCTGGTGAACATAACTTAGAAAACATTTTAGCTGCTGTACTTGCAGCAGTGTTAGCAGGTGTTTCCATTGATGCGGTCATTCATACACTAACAACATTCTCAGGTATCAAACACCGTCTGCAATATATTGGTTCGAACAAAACGAACAAATATTATAATGACTCGAAAGCAACGAATACTTTAGCAACGCAATTTGCGTTGAATTCATTCGAACAACCGATCATTTGGTTGTGCGGCGGGTTAGATCGCGGAAATGGATTTGATGAATTGATTCCATACATGAAGAATGTGCGTGCGATGTTGACCTTTGGTGAAACACAAGATAAGTTGACGAAGCTTGGTGAAAGCCAAGGCAAGTATGTGGTACGTGCAACAGATGTTAAAGACGCAGTGGAGAAAGTTCAAGATATTATTGAACCAAATGATGTGGTCTTATTATCACCAGCATGTGCAAGTTGGGATCAATACAATACTTTTGAAGAACGAGGAGATGTTTTCATCGACAGTTTTCGTTCACATCTCCCTTCGAAGTAGGAGGGTGATGATGGATGGCAGACAAAGTACGAAAAATTGATTCAGAGTACTTAAAAGAAAAACGCCGAAAACGCAGAGCAAAACAGCGGCGCGTTCAACTTATAATATTTGGAACACTCATAGCGTTAATTATTCTGATAGTATTGTATATGTTCACGCCAATTAGTAATATTGACCATGTAGAGGTTAAAGGCAATCATTATCTTTCTGATAAAGAAGCGAAACAAGCTTTGGATTTAAAGAGAGATACTAAAATCTACATGTTCGGCAAAGGGAAAGCCATCAACAAAATGAAAGAAAATCCTTTCGTTAAAGACGTACAGATCAAGAGAAAATTGCCGAATAATTTAGAGGTGAATGTTTCTGAGTATCAATTGGTCGGATTGTTAGAAGATAAGGGCAAATATCATCCAGTGCTTTCAAATGATTATATTTTAAAAGATTATAAAGGACAAGTACCGAATGATGCGCCAGTGATATCAGGTTTTAGTGAATCACGACGCGATAAAATGATTCAAGCTTTATCGGAAATACCGACAGAAATCAGACAATCGATTTCTGAAGTAGAATATGCGGATGATAAAGACAACCGCAATAAAATCAGATTGTATATGAAAGATGGCATTCAAGTCATCGGCAATATACGCACGATTGCAGATAAATTAAAATATTATCCTGAAATGGTCAGCGCACTAGAACGTGATGACTCTGGTGAACTGAAAAAATCAGGTTATATTGATTTATATGTCGGTGCTTCATTTATTCCATACAAATCTTCTTCATCAACATCATCAGACAGCAGTGTGAAATTGAAAGAAGGTACAGCAATGGAAGATAAAGCGAAAGATGAATTGCAGAATACTTTGAACAAAATTAATGACCAAATGAAAGACGATAAGACAACAAAAGATAATTCTCAGAAAGAAAGTAGTACAAATAATTAAAAAAGTCTTGAATATCATGTGTTTATAGTTCACAACCATAGAAACGTATTGTAAACTAACTATAGTGTATTTTTTAAAGAAATTGTCAGGAGGTGCCTATCTATGGAGGAACATTACTATGTAAGTGTAGATATTGGTTCATCTAGTGTAAAAACAATAGTAGGCGAAAAATTTCATAATGGAATTAATGTGATAGGTACAGGACAAACCTATACAAGCGGAATTAAGAATGGCTTGATCGATGATTTCGATTTAGCTAAACAAGCTGTTAAAGATACAATTAAGAAAGCTTCAATCGCGTCAGGCGTTGATATTAAAGAAGTATTCTTGAAATTGCCGATTGTCGCTACTGAAGTTTATGATGAAACCAATGAAATCGAATTTTATGAAGATACTGAAATAAACGGAAGACACATTGAAACTGTGTTAGAAGGCATCAGAGATAAAAACGACGTTGAAGAAACTGAAGTGGTGGATACATTCCCAATTCGTTTCATCGTAGATGGCGACAACGAAGTTTCTGATCCGAAAGAATTGATTGCAAGACATTCGTTAAAAGTTGAATCAGGTGTTATTGCGATTCAAAAATCAATTCTTGTCAACTTGATTAAATGTGTAGAAGCTTGCGGTGTGGATGTATTAGATGTTTATTCTGATGCATACAACTATGGCTCTATCTTGACGCCGACTGAGAAAGAGTTAGGCGCATGTGTGATTGACATTGGCCAAGATTTAACGCAAGTGGCATTCTTCGAACGCGGCGAGTTAGTTGACGCTGATTCATTCGAAATGGGCGGACGTGATATCACTGATGATGTTGCGCAAGGCCTTAATACATCTTATGCGACAGCAGAAAAAGTGAAACATCAATATGGTCATGCATTCTATAACTCAGCATCAGATCAAGATGTTTTCTCTGTTGAACAAATCGATAGTGATGAAGATGCACAATTCACGCAAAAAGATTTAGCAGATATTATCGAAGCACGTGTAGAAGAAATCTTCTTTAATGTCTTTGATTTACTGCAAGAATTAGGATTGACGAAAGTCAACGGCGGATTTGTGGTAACAGGCGGTTCAGCAAACTTGTTAGGTGTTCGTGAATTATTGCAAGATATGGTTAATGAGAAGGTAAGAATACATACACCTTCACAAATGGGAATCAGAAAACCTGAATTCTCATCTGCAATTTCAACGATTTCTAGCAGTATCACTTTTGATGAATTATTAGATTATGTTACAATTAGTAATCATGATAATGAAGAATTTGAAGAGGAAGTAATCGAGTCAGAACCTAAGCCGCATACTGAAAAAGCAAGCGGTTTCGACTGGTTCAAGAAAAAACAAGCTAAACCGACTCATGAAACACCTGCTTCAGGTGAATCAATTGAAACAGACGAAGTTTCTGAAACACCAGAAACACACAATACTAAGCAAGAAACTGATTATAACTCAGACCAATCTCATGAGAAACAAGAAGAAAGTAAATTTAAAAAATTATTGAAATCTCTATTTGATTGATTGCCCATTAAAACTAGGAGGAAATTTAAATGTTAGAATTTGAACAAGGATTTAATCATTTAGCGACGTTAAAAGTCATTGGTGTCGGCGGCGGAGGTAACAACGCTGTTAACCGAATGATTGACCACGGAATGAACAATGTTGAATTTATTTCAATCAACACTGACGGTCAAGCATTAAACTTATCTAAAGCTGAGTCCAGAATCCAAATCGGTGAAAAATTAACACGTGGTTTAGGTGCTGGCGCGAACCCAGAAATTGGTAAAAAAGCTGCAGAAGAATCTCGCGAGCAAATCGAAGACGCTATCCAAGGCGCTGATATGGTATTCGTAACTGCTGGTATGGGTGGCGGTACTGGTACAGGTGCTGCACCAGTTGTTGCTAAGATCGCGAAAGAAATGGGTGCATTAACAGTTGGTGTTGTAACTCGCCCATTCAGTTTCGAAGGACGTAAACGCCAAACTCAAGCTGCTGCAGGGGTAGAATCAATGAAAGCAGCTGTTGATACATTAATCGTAATTCCAAACGACCGCTTATTAGACATCGTTGACAAATCTACGCCTATGATGGAAGCGTTCAAAGAAGCGGATAACGTATTACGCCAAGGTGTACAAGGTATCTCAGACTTAATCGCAGTATCTGGTGAAGTAAACCTTGACTTTGCAGACGTTAAGACAATCATGTCTAACCAAGGTTCTGCATTAATGGGTATCGGTGTTTCTTCTGGTGAAAACCGTGCAGTTGAAGCAGCTAAAAAAGCTATTTCTTCTCCATTACTTGAAACATCAATCGTTGGTGCACAAGGTGTCCTAATGAACATTACAGGCGGAGAATCATTATCTTTATTCGAAGCGCAAGAAGCGGCTGACATCGTACAAGATGCAGCAGATGAAGATGTAAACATGATCTTCGGTACTGTTATCAACCCTGAATTACAAGATGAAATCGTAGTTACTGTAATTGCGACTGGTTTCGAAGACAAACCAGCAACTCATGCACGTAAACAATCTAATACAGGTTTCGGATCTAGCGCAACAAGCACAAGTGCTTCAAGCGACGAAGGTATCGGTCATGCGCCAAGATCTCATAGTTCTGAATCATCAAGCGAATCAAGAACACACACTACTAAAGAAGATGATATTCCAAGCTTCATCAGAAACAGAGAAGAAAGACGTTCAAGAAGAACTAGACGTTAATCTCTTTCTATAAAGTTTGCATTGAGCAATCAACCATAGTATCACGCAAGATTAGATGCAACAGGTCATCGAGTGGTCTAGTGAGAACAATAATCTAAAGTGTCATCAGATCGATTGATCTGATGACACTTTTTATATATTTGAATATAAGCGCAATTAGCTTTACTATTAAATTGACAACCTAGTTTAAAAGGCATCAATCTATAAATAGGAGAGATTATTATGCCAGAGAATTTTAGCAAACAACCACATTATTTAGAACATACGGGTGCGAAATCAGAAGGGATTACTTTAGGATTCACTACCAGAGAAGGTGGACAGAGTCCGTATCCAGAAAACGCGTTTAATATGGCATTATATATCGATGATGCTGCTGAAAATGTACATGCCCATCAACGTATCATTGCTGATGCCATCGGTTATGATAGAAAACAATGGATCTTCCCGATTCAAACACATGGCACAAATGTCGTTGAAGTGACAACAGATGACGCGAGTACAAACATTGATACATTAACAGATGATTTGCATGGAGTGGATGGTATGTACTCATATGATTCAGATGTATTATTAACGATGTGCTATGCCGATTGTGTACCTGTTTATTTCTATAGTCCAAAACATCATTTTATTGCATTAGCACATGCAGGTTGGAAAGGTACAGTTGGCCGTATTTCAGAAGAAATTTTAGAACATATCATTTTTGATTTGAAAGATCTGCAAGTTGTGATAGGTCCTGCGACTTCAAATAGTTATGAAATTAATGATGACATTAAAGCGCAATTTGAAGCCTTACCTGTTGATGCATCAACATTTATTGACACACGTGGCGAAGATCGTCATGGCATCGATTTAAAAGAAGCGAATCGTCAATTACTTATCCGAGCAGGTGTACCGAGTGAAAATATTGACGTAACAGATTATGCGACTTCTGAGAATTTGGACTTATTCTTTTCATATAGGGTAGAAAAAAGTAAGACTGGCCGTATGTTGGCATTTATCGGACAGTAAGAAGTAAGGAGTAATTGGAATGAATGTGAAACAAAATCTAGAACAAATCAACGAACATATTACGAAAAGTCTTGAGAAAGTCCATCGTGACACCAGACCGAACGTGATTGCTGTAACAAAATATGTTACAATAGAGCGAGCTAAAGAAGCATATGATGCTGGCATCAGACATTTTGGGGAAAATCGTTTGGAAGGTTTCCAAGCTAAGCGTGAAGCATTGCCAGATGACGTGGTAATGCACTTTATCGGTACATTGCAATCACGTAAAGTCAAAGAAGTTATCGATGACATTGATTACTTACATGCATTAGACCGTAAAAGTTTAGCGAAAGAAATCAATAAACGCGCATCACATGTCGTTAAATGTTTTGTTCAAGTGAATGTTTCTGAAGAAGAAAGTAAACATGGTCTTGCTTTAGAAGAAGTAGATGCATTTATCGAATTACTTGAACAATATGAGAACATTCAAGTCGTGGGTCTGATGACAATGGCACCTTATACAGAAGATGAAGCAGAAATTAGACAGATTTTTGAAACATTAAGACATAAACGTGATGAAATTCAAGCAAAACAATTAGATTATGCGCCATGCACTGAATTATCTATGGGCATGAGTAATGATTATGAAATTGCTGCAGAAGAAGGCGCAACCTTCGTACGAATCGGTACTAAACTAGTAGGGAAAGAGGAGTGAGCCAATTGGCTTTAAAAGACCTATTTAACAATTTTTTTGTCATAGAAGAAGAAGAGGAAGTTGCTGATCGTCAGCAACCTACAAAAAATACTGCACAAGCTGAACCAGAACCTCAAACACAAGCTACTACAACAGCGCAGCAAACGCAATCAACAAATAATAATAATTACTATAATGAAAGACAGCGAGCAATTAAGACTGTCCCTAAACGTCAAACACAAAGCAATCGATTGCAGACGTCTTCCAATGAAAGGAAGTATCAAATGGCTAATCACACAAACAATGACCCTTCAAGAAATGTAGTCAATATGAACGCTGGGAACTTGCACGAAAGTTCAAAAATGTGTTTATTCGAGCCACGTGTCTTCTCAGATACGCAAGATATTGCGGATGAGTTGAAGAATAGACGTGCGACACTCGTCAATTTACAACGTATTGACAATGTTTCTGCGAAACGTATTATTGATTTCTTAAGCGGAACAGTATACGCAATCGGCGGAGACATCCAACGTGTCGGTAATGATATTTTCTTATGTACACCAGATAACGTAGAAGTAGCTGGCAGTATTACAGAAGATATTGATACGTCTGAATTTGATTATGAATGAGGTAACCAGCTATGAGTTTAGTTAATGTTTTAGCGCTCTTATTTAATGCGATAGAGATATTGTTGACAGTGTATTACTGGGGTATGATTTTATACTTCTTTATGTCATGGATACCGAATGCGCAAGGTTCTGCATTTGGACGTTTCCTACGTAAGATTTACGAACCGTTTTTAGCACCATTTCGTAAAATTATCCCGCCAATCGGTATGATTGATATCTCAAGTTTAGCCGCTATCTTTGTGTTGATATTTTTCCAAAGAGGCTTACATGCGATATTCGTACTGATTCTGCAACAATTAGTTTAATAAATCATGAAAGGTATGCCGAATTTCATTGGAATCAGGCTGCCTTTTTCTTTTGTCAGGGGTGAATTCACATAGATATATATCAACACTTTAGAAGAGAAGAACAACCTATCATCATAATGTTGATGGATAAAGTACAACAAGCAGAACGCAATTATGCGCCGGTGTTAACACACTTTCTAGATCCAAGAGCACAATATATTTTAGAAGTCATCGTCAATAGCTTCGATGATTTACAGGTTTCATTTAATGGCGGCAGTCCATCTAGTGAACGTAAGCGTGCAGTGATTGCGCCAGATTACTTTGAACCGACTGAAGAAGATTTTGAGCTGGTGCTGTTCGATTTAGAGTATCCTGAAAAGTTTGCGTCAATTGATCATCGTAATGTGCTTGGAACGTTGATGTCATTCAGTATTGAACGCGATCAACTCGGTGATATTATTGTAGGCGATAAAATTCAGTTTATTTTGACAAAGAATATTAAATCGTATATAATGTTGGAATTAAAGCGAATCAAGGGT
Source organism: Staphylococcus sp. HMSC072B07 (assembly GCF_001815505.1). Lineage (NCBI taxonomy): Bacteria > Bacillati > Bacillota > Bacilli > Caryophanales > Staphylococcaceae > Staphylococcus > Staphylococcus sp. HMSC072B07. The sequence continues at coordinate 108,973 of NZ_KV820896.1, forward strand.
GTGCCGGTCAAACTGCATGAAGTACCACTAGAAGATATGATACAATCAAAAGAGGATTGGACGCTCCATCAAGCAACGGTCAGCGCAATGCGCTTAGATGTTGTGTTGAAGGAAATGATTCGTAAATCACGTTCAATTGCGAAACAATATATTGAAAAGAAACGTATCAAAGTGAATCATACAATTATTGAACGTCCAGATTTCCAACTAGAACCTGGAGATTTGCTGTCGATACAAGGACATGGCCGTGCGAGAGTGACTGAAATCGGTCATAAAACAAAGAAAGACAAACTGCGCATAGTATATGAAACTTTATTCAAATAGTGTATGATTAAGGAGGACAATATAAGATGTCTTTTACACCGAATGAAATTAAAAACAAAGAATTTTCTAGAATTAAGAATGGCCTTGAACCCACTGAAGTCGCTGATTATTTAAGCCAACTCAGTCAAGAAATTGAACATTTAAAAGAACAGAAAAAACAACTTGAAACAGTTGTAGAAGAAAAAGAAAATAACTTAAAAGCGTACAAAGAAGTACAACAATCAGTAAGTGACGCTTTAGTTCAAGCACAATCAGCAAGCCAAGAAACAAAAATGGCTGCGACAAAAGAAGCAGAAGCGATTATTGCGAAAGCAAAAGCAGAAGCAGATCGTATTGTGAATGACGGTGTGGAAAAAGCAAGACGTTTATCTTTCCAAACAGAAGATATGAAACGTCAATCTAAGATTTTCCGTTCTCGTTTCCGCATGTTAGTGGAAGCTCAGTTAGATTTATTGAAGAATGATGATTGGGATTACTTATTAAACTATGACTTAGATGCACAACAAGTCACAGAAGAAAACTTCCAACATTTACATCAAAATGATGTGACTGAACAAGAGAAACAACAAGCGCAAGCACAACAAGCTGAAGCTCAAGAAGGCACACCAGCACAAAACGAAACAGATAAAGAACAAAAATAATAATTGAATTTTGTAAAACAGACGCGTAAGAATTAAGTGAACATATCAACATAACAGCGAGTTAGGGATGGTGCGAGCCTAATATATGTTTAATTCTTATATCACTGTTTTATCCAATCATATAGGTGAGAATGAAGAGAACTCTAAGTTGAGTTAATCAGGGTGGTACCGCGGTTAATCGTCCCTGTTAATTGAACTTAGAGTTCTTTTTTATATTTTAAGGAGTGAAAATTAATGAACTACAAAGAAACGCTATTGATGCCGAAAACAGACTTCCCAATGCGAGGGGGATTACCAAAGAAAGAACCAGAAATCCAAAAACAATGGGACGAACAAGATTTATACCATAAAATCTTAGAAAAAAATAAGGGAAATGAAACTTATATTTTACATGATGGCCCACCGTATGCGAACGGTAACTTACACATGGGACATGCCTTAAATAAAATTTTAAAAGACTTTATCGTACGTTATAAATCAATGCAAGGTTACTATTCACCTTATGTTCCTGGTTGGGATACGCATGGTTTACCAATTGAACAAGCGTTAACGAAAAAAGGTGTTAAGCGTAAAGAAATGCCTGTATCTGAATTCCGTGAATTATGTAAGGAATTCGCTTTAGAACAAATCGATATTCAAAAGAAAGACTTCAAACGTTTAGGTGTGAATGGTGACTTCAACGATCCATACATCACATTAAAACCTGAATATGAAGCAGCACAAATCCGTTTATTCGGTGAAATGGCTGACCGTGGTTTAATCTATAAAGGTAAAAAACCAGTTTACTGGTCACCATCAAGTGAATCATCATTAGCTGAAGCGGAAATCGAATATCATGATAAACGTTCACCATCTATCTATGTGGCATTTGACGTTAAAGACGGCAAAGGTGTTGTAGATGAAGATGCGAAATTCATTATCTGGACAACTACACCTTGGACATTACCTTCAAACGTTGCGATCACAGTTCACCCAGAATTGAAATATGGTCAATATAAAGTGAATGGTGAAAAATATGTTGTAGGTACTGACTTAGTAGAAGAAGTTGCTGAAGCATTAGATTGGGATAAAGACGCAATCGAACTTGAAAAAATATTCACAGGTAAAGAATTAGAATATGTTGAAACACAACATCCATTTGTTGATCGTGTTTCATTAGTTATCAACGGCTTACACGTTACAACTGACGCTGGTACTGGTGCGGTTCATACAGCACCTGGACATGGGGAAGATGACTATATTGTCGGACAAAAATATGGTTTACCTGTTATCAGCCCATTAGATGATAAAGGGGTCTTCACTGAAGAAGGCGGCCAATTCGAAGGTATGTTCTACGACAAAGCAAATAAAGCTGTCACAGACTTACTTAAAGAAAATGGTTCTTTATTAAAATTACAATTCATCACACATAGTTACCCACATGACTGGCGTACGAAAAAACCGGTTATCTTCCGTGCGACACCACAATGGTTCGCTTCAATCAGTAAAGTACGTCAAGATATCTTAGACGCAATTGAAGAAACACACTTCAAAGTCGACTGGGGTAAAACACGTATCTATAACATGATCCGTGACCGTGGCGAATGGGTTATCTCACGTCAACGTGTATGGGGTGTACCACTTCCAGTCTTCTACGCTGAAAATGGCGACATCATCATGGATAAAGAAGTCATCTATCATGTAGCGAACTTATTTGAAAAATATGGTTCAAATGTATGGTTCGACCGTGAAGCGAAAGACTTATTACCTAAAGGCTTCACACATCCAGGCAGTCCAAATGGTGAATTCACAAAAGAAGAAGACATCATGGACGTATGGTTCGACTCAGGTTCATCACACCGTGGTGTATTAGAAACACGTCCGGAATTATCATTCCCAGCTGACCTTTACTTAGAGGGTAGTGACCAATATCGTGGTTGGTTCAACTCTTCTATCACAACTTCAGTTGCGACACGTGGTCAATCACCATATAAATTCTTACTTTCACATGGTTTCGTAATGGACGGAGAAGGTAAGAAAATGAGTAAATCATTAGGTAACGTTATCGTTCCTGATCAAATCGTAAAACAAAAAGGTGCAGATATCGCACGTCTATGGGTGAGCAGTGTCGACTACTTATCTGACGTACGTATCTCTGATGAAATCTTAAAACAAACTGCGGATGTTTACCGTAAAATCCGTAACACATTACGTTTCATGTTAGGTAACGTTAATGACTTTAATCCAAGCACAGATGCTTTGGATGAAGCGGACTTATTAGAAGTCGATCGTTATTTATTAAATCGTTTACGTGAATTCACAGCGAATATCATCAAACACTACGATAACTTCGACTACTTAAACATCTATCAAGAAGTTCAAAACTTCATTAACGTTGAATTAAGTAACTTCTACTTAGATTACGGTAAAGATATCTTATATATCGAAAAACAAGATTCACCAAAACGTCGTAGTATGCAGACAGTGCTTTACCAAATCTTAGTCGACATGACTAAATTATTAGCACCAATTTTAGCGCATACAGCTGAAGAAGTTTGGTCATATATCCCTCACGTAGAAGAAGAAAGTGTACATTTAGCAAATATGCCTGAAGTGGTTGAACCAGACACAGCATTACTTGAAAAATGGAACACATTCATGAAATTACGTGATGATGTGAACCGTGCTTTAGAAAGTGCACGTAACGACAAAGTTATCGGTAAATCATTAGAAGCGAAAGTGATCATCGGAAGCAACGAACACTTCGATGCGACTAGCTTCTTAAAAGATTTTGAAAACTTACAACAATTATTCATCGTATCTCAAGTGGAAGTAGAAGATAAAGTTGAAGATGGTACTGAATACTATCACGGCGACATCAAAGTTGTTCACGCTGACGGTGAAAAATGTGAAAGATGCTGGAACTACAGCACTGAACTTGGTTCAGCAAACGGCTTAGATCACTTATGCCCACGTTGCCAAGCAGTTGTAGAAACTTTATAAGTCACACATTGTTAAAATAAAGCTTAAAGTAAAAATGAAGCACTCTGACTAACCCTCAGAGTGCTTTTTTCAGGCTCTCTGTCAAATAGGACTGGTGAGCTAAAAC
>NZ_KV820897.1:0-38929 GCF_001815505.1 Staphylococcus sp. HMSC072B07
TCAAGTTATAACGGTAGTTTGTCTACGGTCTGAGGGCAGGAACGAGAAGTTCCTGCCCTTTGTATTGATAATGATTTTTTAATTAGCTATGCAAAATTTGTTTAACTTCATCTAATTCATTGACTGTACGTGTACTTGGTTTTTGTGTAAACTTGCTGACCAAGTAAGTAACTACGACACTCATAATAAACCCTGGAATGATTTCATACATACCGAAGATTTCTGAAACATCAGCCATTGGTTTGATGAAGACAATCCAAACAATAACAGTTAATGCGCCTGCTACCATACCACTGACTGCGCCAGCTCGTGTTAAACCTTTCCAATAAAGTGAGAACAAAACAAGTGGACTAAATGAAGCTCCGAAGCCTGCCCAAGCGTTACCAACTAAGTTTAAAATCGTATCGTTAGGTGACCATGCGATCCAAATTGCGACAATCGCTACAGCCATAACACTCAAACGACCTACAAGTACAAATTCTTTTTCGTGTTTTTGTGCGTTTGCTTTTTTACCACGAATCAATTTATAGAAGTCTTCAGTTAATGAACTTGATGTTACAAGCAGTTGTGAAGAAATCGTGCTCATAATTGCTGCTAAAATGGCTGCTAATAAGAAGCCACCGACTAATGGATGGAATAAAATCTGACTCATGATAATAAATAGTGTTTCTGGATCGTGAAGTGTAACATTGTAGTCTGGCACAAATGCGATACCAGTCAAACCGACTAAACATGCACCCGCAAGTCCGACTGCCATCCATAAAATTCCAACACGACGCGCAGTTGGTAAGAGTTTAAAAGATTTAATCGACATAAAACGAACGATAATGTGAGGTTGACCGAAGTAACCTAACCCCCACGAGAAGAGTGAGATAATACCTAAAACAGTAGTTCCTCTGAATAAGTCCAAGTTAGTAGGTTTCATATCTGCGATTTGTGAGAATGTATCCCAACCATTTAATTTTAATAAGGCTACGATTGGAACCATAACCATCGCAATCAACATGATGACACCTTGGAAGAAGTCAGTAATTGAAACAGCTAAGTAACCGCCTAAAAAAGTGTAAAAAATAACGATAACAGCTACCATAATCAAGCCGTATCGATAATTCAGTCCGAATGCAGTTTCAAATAATTTACCTCCAGATACAAACCCGGAATGCGTATATAACGTAAAGAAAACGACAATAATGAGACCAGAGATAATTTTAATAATGTTTGAATGATCATCTAATCTATTTTTGAAAAAGTCTGGCAAGGTAATCGCATTGCCTGCAATTTCTGTGTAAACACGTAATCTTGGTGCGACAATAAAGTAATTCAAATATGCTCCCAGTGTTAAACCGATCGTAATCCAAATTGCGGATAATCCTGTCGCATAGACAGAACCAGGCAATCCCATAATCATCCAGCCGCTCATATCAGAAGCTCCGGCTGACAGCGCTGTAATGTACGGGCCGATGTTTCGGCCTCCCAACATATATTCGCTTAAATTTCCCGTTGACTGTTTGTAACCATAGATACCGATGATAACTAGAATGATAAAGTATACACCAATCATGATGTATGTTTGCCAGTCAGCATCGATTTGGCTACTCACTGAAGTACCTAAAATAAACATCGTGGTTTCCCCCTTTTTCTCATTGATGATTCAATGTATACGCATTATTATACAACAATTCTGAAAAAAGGGAATAGTTATTTTATAACATTGTTAAATATAAACCGCTCAACAGTAGCATTTTAAACGCTTTCTGTAATGAAAAGGTTTTCAATGCTTTAAAGCACATTAGTAGTATTTTTATAATTTTGAATGTATAAACGTTCATATTACATCAAAGCTTCTGTTGAATTAATGGTAATGATTTGCAATTGAAGTTCAGAATGATTAAGTTAAAGGGGAGTCATTACCTGATATGTGGGTATTTTGAACTAAAAAATTTAGATTTTTGACAGTTTTTTTGATACAATTTTATGATGAAGTATTAATAAGGAGGCAGTTCATTAATGGCTAGAGTATCACGTGAAGAAGTTGAACATATTGCAAATTTGTCTAAACTTCATATTTCACCAGAGGAAACAACAGAAATGCAAGACACATTAGAAACAATCCTAAACTTTGCCCAACAAATCGATACAGCTGATACAAGCGATGTAGAACCGACGTATCACGTATTAGATTTACAAAATGTATTAAGAGAGGATAAAGCAGTTAAAGGCATTCCTCAAGAGCTTGCGCTCAAAAATGCAAAAGAAACAGAAGATGGTCAATTTAAAGTACCATCAGTTATCAACGGGGAGGATGCGTAATGTCTATTCGTTATGAATCAGTTGAAAAGTTAAGCGAAATGATTAAGAACAAAGAAATCAAACCTTCTGAAGTTGTAAAAGATATTTATGATGCAATTGAAGAAACAGATCCGACAATTAAATCATTCTTAGCTTTAGATAAAGAGAATGCAATCAAGAAAGCTGAAGAGCTGGATGAATTGCAAGCGAAAGACCAAATGGAAGGTAAACTCTTCGGTATCCCAATGGGTATCAAAGATAACATTATTACAGAAGGTCTAGAAACAACATGTGCAAGTAAAATGTTAGAAGGCTTTGTACCGATTTATGAATCAACAGTAATGAAAAAATTACATGCTGAAAATGCAGTATTAATCGGTAAATTAAATATGGACGAATTTGCAATGGGTGGTTCAACTGAAACTTCTTACTTCAAGAAAACAGTTAACCCATTCGATCATAAAGCAGTGCCAGGTGGATCATCAGGTGGTTCAGCAGCAGCTGTAGCAGCAGGTTTAGTTCCATTCTCATTAGGTTCAGATACTGGTGGATCTATTCGTCAACCAGCAGCATACTGCGGTATCGTGGGTATGAAACCGACATACGGTCGTGTATCACGTTTTGGTTTAGTTGCATTCGCATCTTCATTAGACCAAATCGGACCTTTAACACGTAATGTTAAAGATAATGCAATTGTTTTAGAAACAATTGTAGGTGTAGATAAAAACGATTCTACAAGTGCTCCAGTTGAAGATAATGACTTCACTTCAGATATCGGTAAAGATATTAAAGGTATGAAAATTGCTTTACCTAAAGAATATTTAGGTGAAGGTGTATCTGATGAAGTGAAAGAAGCGGTACGTAACGCTGTTGAAATTTTAGAAGGTGAAGGTGCAATCGTAGAAGAAGTATCATTACCAAATACTGGCTATGGTATTCCATCTTACTATGTTATTGCATCATCAGAAGCTTCATCTAACTTATCTCGTTTCGATGGTATTCGTTATGGTTACCATTCAAAAGAAGCACAAACATTAGATGAACTTTATAAATTCTCACGTAGTGAAGGCTTCGGTAAAGAAGTTAAACGTCGTATTTTACTTGGTACTTTCGCGCTAAGTTCAGGTTACTACGATGCTTACTACAAAAAATCACAAAAAGTCAGAACGTTAATTCGTCAAGACTTTGACAAAGTATTTGAAGACTATGATGTAGTCGTTGGTCCTACAACACCAACAGCTGCCTTCAACTTAGGTGAAGAAATTAATGATCCGTTGACAATGTATGCAAACGACTTATTAACTACTCCAGTTAACCTTGCCGGCTTACCAGGTATTTCAGTACCTTGCGGACAAACTAATAACAGACCGATCGGATTACAGTTTATCGGCAAACCGTTTGATGAAAAAACACTTTACCGTGTTGCTCATCAATTCGAACAACAATACAACTTACATGATGCATATCAAAATTTATAAGGAGTGTTAATGATGCATTTTGAAACAGTCATTGGACTAGAAGTCCACGTTGAACTGAAAACAGATTCTAAAATGTTCTCTCCATCACCAGCACATTTCGGAGCAGAACCAAACACAAATACGAATGTGATCGACTTAGCATACCCTGGTGTGCTTCCAGTTGTAAACGAACGTGCCGTTGACTGGGCAATGCGTGCTGCAATGGCATTAAACATGGAAATTGCGACTGAATCTAAATTCGATCGTAAAAACTATTTCTATCCAGATAACCCGAAAGCTTACCAAATTTCACAATTTGACCAACCTATCGGGGAACATGGTTACATTGATATCGAAGTAGATGGTGAAACAAAACGTATCGGTATCACACGCCTTCATATGGAAGAAGATGCGGGTAAATCAACACATAAAGACGGTTATTCATTAGTAGACTTAAACCGTCAAGGTACACCGTTAATCGAAATTGTATCTGAGCCCGATATCCGTTCACCTCAAGAAGCTTATGCTTACCTTGAAAAATTACGTTCAATTATTCAATATACTGGCGTATCTGACGGTAAAATGGAAGAAGGTTCATTACGTTGTGACGCTAACATTTCATTACGTCCATATGGTCAAGAAGAATTCGGTACAAAAGCTGAATTGAAAAACTTGAACTCATTCAACTATGTACGTAAAGGTTTAGAATATGAAGAAAAACGCCAAGAAGAAGAACTATTAAATGGCGGCGAAGTACTTCAAGAAACACGTCGTTTCGATGAGTCTACTGGTAAAACTATCTTAATGCGTGTTAAAGAAGGTTCAGATGACTACCGTTACTTCCCAGAACCAGACATCGTACCATTATACATTGACGATGCATGGAAAGAACGTGTACGTCAAACAATTCCAGAATTACCAGACGTACGTAAGAAAAAATATGTTGAAGAATTCGGATTACCTGCGTATGATGCGCATGTCTTAACATTAACGAAAGAAATGTCTGATTTCTTCGAAGAAGCAGTTGAGCATGGCGCTGATGTAAAATTAACTTCTAACTGGTTAATGGGTGGCGTTAATGAGTACTTGAACAAAAACCAAGTTGAACTTCAAGATACAAAATTAACACCTGAAAACTTAGCTGGTATGATTAAGTTGATTGAAGACGGCACTATGAGCAGTAAAATCGCGAAAAAAGTCTTCCCAGAATTAGCTGAAAATGGCGGAGATGCTAAACAAATCATGGAAGATAAAGGTTTAGTTCAAATCTCAGATGAGTCTGTATTATTAAACTTCGTAACAGAAGCATTAGATAATAACCCTCAATCTGTTGAAGACTTCAAAAACGGTAAAGGCCGTGCGAAAGGCTTCTTAGTCGGTCAAATTATGAAAGCGTCTAAAGGTCAAGCTAACCCTCAAATCGTTAACAAATTATTACAACAAGAATTAGATAAACGCTAATTGATTGTATAACCTGCAGTGATTACTGATTGTAATCTCTGCGGGTTTTTTATTTTGATAAGGTGGTTTCAAAAACGAATTTCATTGATTTCAACCATTAATACTTTCAACTGAAGCGGAAATCATTTAAAATTGAAATTGAGTAAAAATGATGAGGGATTATTTATGAGAAAACGAGCTAGAATTATTTATAATCCGACTTCAGGCAAGGAATTGTTTAAAAAAATGCTTCCAGAAGTCTTGATTAAAATGGAACAAGCAGGATTTGAAACAAGTGCATATGCAACGCAAAAAGCAGGAGATGCGACGATTGAAGCAAAACGCGCATTGCATGAAGATTATGAAATGCTCATCGTTGCTGGTGGTGACGGCACATTAAACGAAGTGGTTAATGGGATAGCCGAACATCCGAATCGTCCTAAAATCGGTGTCATTCCAATGGGAACGGTAAATGATTTTGGTCGTGCCTTACATTTACCCACTGATATATTAAGTGCAGTAGATGTCATTATTAAAGGACATACAGTTAAAGTAGATATCGGTAAAATGAATAGCCGATATTTTATTAATTTAGCTGCAGGTGGACGTATTACTGAAGTCTCTTATGAAACTTCTAGTAAATTAAAAACATTTGTTGGACCATTTGCTTACTACATCAAAGGTATGGAAATGTTGCCGCAAATGAAAAATGTGGATGTCCGTATTGAATATGATCAAAAAGTCTTCCAAGGTGAAATCCTGTTGTTTTTACTTGGATTGACGAATTCAATGGCAGGCTTTGAAAAATTAGTGCCAGATGCGAAATTAGACGACGGTTATTTTACGTTGATTATCGTTGAAAAAGCGAATTTAGCAGAACTGGGTCATATCATGACTTTAGCTTCAAGAGGGGAACATATTAAACATCCGAAAGTCACATATGAGAAAGCAAAATCAGTTAATGTATCATCTTTTGAACAAATGCCACTTAATGTAGATGGGGAGTATGGTGGTCAATTACCTGCCAATTTCTTAAATTTAAAGCAGCATATTGAAGTATATACACCAGCTAATGTAGATAATAAAGAATTAATTGAACAAGATTAGAGAAGTAAGCAGATGAAAGGTTAGGACTTAATCACAAGCCTGACCTTTTTTCTATGGAGGTTACAGTGTGGAAACATTAAAGAAAAATCAAATCTTTACAGGCGAGGTTATCGACTTAACGCATGAAGGACATGGTGTAGTCAAAATAGACCGTTACCCAGTCTTTGTGCCGAATGCCTTGCCTAATGAAGAAATTGAATATAAATTAATCAAAGTAAATAAAAACTTTGCGATTGGTAAATTATTAGAGATTCATAAAGAAAGTGCTGAACGTGTGACGCCTCCATGTGTTTACTATAACAAATGCGGAGGCTGCCAGCTGCAACATTTAGATTATCAATCACAATTAACAATGAAACGTAATCAAGTTGTGAATCTATTTCACCGTAAAGGAAAGTTTGAGCAAACGGTTATCAATGATACAATCGGCATGATGAATCCTTGGAACTATCGAAATAAATCACAAATTCCTGTCGGCTTGAATAAAGAACAAGAAGCGATTATGGGCTTCTATCGCCAACGCAGTCACGATATTATTGATATGGATGAATGTATTATTCAAGACAGCATTCAAAACCAATTGATGCGTTCGATTCGTGCTTTACTAAAAGAACATGACGTATCCATTTATAATGAAAGAAAGAAACAAGGTTTATTACGTCATGTCATTATTCGAGTAGGCCATGTCTCACGTGAAGTGATGATTATTTTTGTGACGAACGGTAAGAAGTTTAAACAAGCTAAACCGATTGTTGAGAAATTGGTCAATGCGATGCCGAATATTAAAAGTGTCATTCAAAATATCAATGAAACACATACAAATGTGATAATGGGCAAAACATCAAAAACATTGTATGGTAAAGATGAAATTATTGATGAGTTGGATTCAGTGGAATTTGAAATCAGTGATCAGTCATTCTATCAAATCAATTCATCACAAACAGTTAAATTATATAATCAAGCGATGAAATACGCACAATTAACAGGCGAAGAAACAGTACTTGATACGTATTGCGGTATAGGTACTATTGGATTATATATGGCAGATAAAGCGAAACATGTCTATGGTGTTGAAGTCGTTCCTGCCGCAATTGAAGATGCGAAGAAAAATGCGCAATTGAATGGCTACGATAATACAACTTTTGTCTGCGGTAAAGCTGAATCAGTGATTTTAGACTGGAAACAACAAGGCATTCAACCTAATGTTGTCATGGTCGATCCGCCACGTAAAGGTTGTGACGAAACATTCTTAAACACACTGTTAGAATTAAATCCGAAACGCATTGTTTATATTTCATGCAATCCAGCTACACAACAACGTGATGCCCAAATTCTTGCGCAAAATTATGCGTTAAAAGAAATTACACCTGTCGATATGTTCCCGCAAACAACACATATTGAGACAGTAGCATTGTTTGAAAGATTATAATCAAAAATTATGTATATCGAAACAACGAGGTTTTTTCACATAGAAGATGCCTCGTTTATTTTGTGCAGTTATGTATAAGAAAGAGGCTAGGTGTGCCCCCGGCCTCTTTGTTGAATATTAGTTATCATTATTTTCTTTTGAAGTCGTTTCTCCGCCTTTATGGCCGATTTCTTGGAAATGTTCTGAACTGTATTCTTGTGCTGTTTTTTCTCCACCTTTATGTCCAGCTTCTTCGTGACTCATTTTGTTTTCATCGTTTGTCATATTGAATCCTCCTTCTAACATGATTTGGCGACTAAAGAACAATTAAGTACTCGAGTCTAGTTAGTTATATCTTTTTATAATAAAGTTAAATAAAAAAACAAATGAATTCTTTTTGTTAAGGTAATGTAAATGTAATATAATTAATAATTGCTGAAATTAATTATCGTATTTTAGTGAAATTCAAACATGTCATAGGTAATAAATAATTAAAGCTTACCAAGATAATATATAATAGATGATAAGTACATTGTTTAATGGAGGTGAATGGTATGGAAGAGCGACGTATTGTGCATATCGATATGGATTATTTTTATGCGCAAGTAGAAGTGAGGGATAATCCTAAATTGAGAGGGAAGCCTGTCATTGTCGGAGGAAAGGCAAGTGGCCGAGGCGTTGTGACAACGGCCTCATATGAAGCGAGAAAGTATGGGGTGCATTCTGCGATGCCAATGGCACAAGCACATAAACTTTGTCCGAATGGTTATTATATTCAACCTCGCTTTGATGTTTACAGAGCAACCTCTAAAGAAATTATGGATATCTTTAAAAGTTATACTGAAGTCGTTGAACCGTTATCGCTAGATGAAGCTTATTTAGATATCACGCATCTGGTACGTCCGGATCTTCCAGCATCTGCCATTGCACAGTATATTAGAAATGATATTTGGGAAAAGACCGGATTAACCGCTTCAGCCGGCATCTCCTACAATAAATTCCTCGCTAAACTCGCCAGTGGTATGAATAAACCGAACGGTATGATGATTATTAATTATCAAAATGTCCACGAGATATTAATGAACTTAGATATCGGCGGTTTCCCAGGTGTCGGTAAAGCAACCAAAGCCATTATGCATGAACATGGCATCTACAACGGTAAAGACTTATATGAAAAAGATGAACGCGAATTAATACGGATATTTGGTAAACGTGGACATGGATTATACGAGAAAGCCAGAGGACGCGGCACTAATATTGTTAAAGCACATCGTATCCGTAAATCAGTCGGCACTGAAAGAACCTTTACAACTGACGTTAATGATGATGAAGAAATATTATTGAAAGTCAGAGAGTTAAGTGAGAAGACAGCAGAACGATTGAGTCGTATTCAAAAATCAGGCAAAACTGTAACGGTAAAAATTAAAACACATCAATTTGAAACATTATCGAGACAACGTAGCTTAAGAGATCCGGTTAGAAATGAGATTGATATTTATAATATTGCTTATACACTTTACAACGAACTTAAAGATCCAGAGGTACCAATCAGGCTAATTGGTGTAACAGTGGGTAATTTAGAAAAAACAGAATATCAAAATATGTCGATATATGATTTTCTTTAGAAAAAATAACCGGTTGAACATTTATTCAGGTAAGTTCAATCGGTTATCCTTTATCTGTTAAATTTTTACCATAGACTGCAAGCATGTCAGATAAACTGTTGTAGTGCTTCAGTAATCTGAAAGTTATCATGGCACAAGCTTTCGCATCATTTAAAGCATCATGGTGTCCATGAAAATCTAAATGATAATAATCCATCATATATTTTAAACCGTATCGTCGGTTATTAATGGTTCTACGAGCAAGTTGTAGTGAACAGAAGTAAGTCATATTAGGTGTCTGTAAACCTAAGGCTTGAATGCTGGCATGCATTACTGTCATATCAAATGCGGCATTATGCGCAACAACTGGTAAATTATCTATAAACTGCATCATGTAAGGAAACACAAAATTGAAGTCAGGCGCTGTTTCAACATCTTGAGGTTTAATGCCATGTACATTGATGTTTTGATTAGAAAAGTAGTCCTTAGGATTCACTAATGTATAAAACGTTTCAACAATTTCATTTTCAACTACTTTAACCATACCGACGGAACAAATACTTGTACGCTTACCGTTTGCGGTTTCAAAGTCCAACGCAACAAATGCATTTTGGTGTTTCAAAAGTAATTCGACCTTTCTATATGTGATGATTTAAGTAATAAAATACTACTGGATAGGAAAGTGAGAGTCAAGTGTTTGACTTTGATAGTGTTTATAGAATATTTTTAATTAAAGTCTGAGACGTGTTATAATTATTCAGGTTGATATTTAGAGGAGTGAAGCGAATGAGACAATGGACGGCGATCAACTTAGCCAAGTTAGCGCGCAGAGCCAGCCGTGCTGTAGGGAAACGCGGTACAGATTTACCAGGGCAAGTAGCCAGAAGAATTGATAAAAATATATTACGAAATTTAGCAGAACAAGTCGATGATGTTGTATTTATTAGTGGTACAAACGGTAAAACAACCACGTCGAATTTAATAGGTCATACATTAAAGGCCAATAATATAAAAATAATTCATAATAATGAAGGTGCGAATATGGCTGCAGGGATTACATCTGCATTCATCGTACAATCTCAACCAGATACAAAAATCGCAATTATTGAAATCGATGAAGGTTCTATACCAAGAGTGTTAAAAGAAATGACACCGACAATGATGGTCTTCACGAACTTCTTCCGCGATCAAATGGATCGTTTCGGTGAAATTGATATTATGGTTAACAACATCGCAGAAGCCATCAGTCATAAAGGCATTAAACTATTATTGAATGCCGATGATCCATTTGTGAGTCGTTTAAAAATTGCGAGTGAATCTAATGTCTATTACGGCATGAAAGCACATGCACATGAGTTTGAACAAAGTACGATGAATGAAAGCAAATATTGTCCGAACTGTGGTCGCTTATTAGTGTATGATTATATTCACTATAATCAAATCGGTCATTATCATTGCGAATGTGGTTTTAAACGTGAGCAACCGAAGTATGAAGTGTCTAAGTTCACAGTATCACCTTTTATTCATTTAACGATTGGTGATACAACATTCGATATGAAAATTGCTGGTGACTTTAATGCTTATAACGCTATCGCAGCGTACAGTGTCTTACGTGAATTAGGTTTAAATGATGAATCTATCCGTAAAGGCTTTGAAACATATACATCAGATAATGGGCGTATGCAGTATTTCAAATCAGGTTCAAAAGAAGCTATGATTAATTTGGCGAAAAACCCAGCAGGGATGAATGCAAGTTTATCTATGGGCGAACAGCTTGAAGGCAAAAAAGTCTATGTCATCAGCTTAAATGACCATGCGGCAGATGGCAGAGATATTTCATGGATTTACGATGCTGACTTTGAAAAACTAAGCGAACAAGATATAGAAGCAATTATTGTCACAGGTAATCGTGCTGAAGAATTACAATTACGTTTAAAACTTGCTGAAGTTGATGTACCAGTTATTGTAGAACGTGATATTTATAAAGCGACAGCTAAAACAATGGATTATCCAAGTAAGACTGTCGCAATTCCGAACTATACATCACTTGCGCCGATGTTAGAGCAATTAAACCGTTCGTTTGAAATGAGGGAACAAAGATGAATGAATTAACGTTATATCATTTTATGACAGATAAATTGAATTTATATAGCGATATCGGTAATATCATCGCATTAAAACAACGCGCAAAATGGCGCAATATCAAATTGAACGTTGTTGAAGTCAATGAAACAGAAGGTGTAACTTTTGATGGATGTGATATCTTCTTTATCGGCGGCGGCAGTGACCGTGAACAAGCGCTTGCGACGAAAGAATTAAGTAAAATCAAAAGTAAATTGAAAGATGCCATAGAAGAAGGAATGCCTGGATTAACAATTTGCGGCGGTTATCAATTCTTAGGTAATAAGTACATCACACCTGATGGGACAGAGCTTGAAGGCCTAGGTATTTTAGATTTTTATACACAATCTAAAAAAGAACGTCTGACAGGTGATATTGTCATTGAAAGTGATACATTCGGAACAATTGTCGGTTTTGAAAATCACGGCGGCAGAACGCATCATAACTATGATACATTAGGAAAAGTAACGCATGGATTTGGTAATAACGATGAAGACGGTAAAGAAGGTATACATTATAAAAACTTGTTAGGCACTTATTTACATGGCCCGATTTTACCGAAGAACCATGAAATTACGGATTACTTATTAGAGCAAGCATGTATTCGTAAAGGTATTCCATTTGAGCCGCGTCAATTGGATAATACTGCGGAAGAAGCGGCTAAACAAGCCATTGTCGATCGCTTTGAAAATAAATAAGAAATACAAGATAGCACTAAAAGCTATAATTTAAATAAAAAGGTCACTTTTTGAAAATTAGTTCAAAAAGTGACCTTTTCTGTTAAGCATAACGTTCATCGAGAATACGATAAGTCATGAGAATTTCATAAATGATATGGCTTTTAACTTGTTGTTTTTCAAATTCATCTAAACGAATCACACTGCGTTTTAATATTTCAGCATCTTCATCTACACGTTCAAAACCACCTGTTTCTATAATTTCACTGATACTTTCTGCGATGTTCAAGATAGCTGTTTGTTCAGCTTTCGTGAAGTGAAACTTAGTGTTCTTAGGCAAATAGACAATGTTAGATAAATGGGTAATAAACAGGCGATCTGTATGTGCACGATTAGACAGTGCTTTAAGTTTAACCCAATCTTCTTGGTCTTTGTGGTATTCTAATTCGTCTTTTTGGTAACGAATTAATGTGTCTACTCGCAAGATGGCTGAAAGTAATTTTTCTAATTTTTGATTAGTTTTAGTAGAATTAAATTTTTCATTCACCAATTCTTTTAAACGTAGACTATAGAGATGATACATATCTGTTTCAACTTTTTGTGCGTTCTCAGCAACTTGATGGTAGTATTTCGGCGGTAAAACAATTAAGTTTACCAAACCAGCTGTAACCAAACCGATGACCGCTGTTAAAAGTCGTGAGAAGAAATTAAATAAATAATGATCTCCAATACCTGGTATCATGGCCATAGCGGTTAAAGTCGCAACTGTAATACCATCATGTAATTTTAATTTTGCGCAAATAAAGATTGTACAGGTGGCGCTCATCGCATAAGCAAGTGCTGATTTATCACTGAAAATATACGTAAAGAGTACAGCTAAGAGCGCACCGATAACAGTCGCAGGCAAACGTTTATATCCTTTTTTGAGTGATGCTTTTGCGGTTGGTTCAATGGTGACGATGGCGCTTAAAGTGGCATAAATCGGATTAAGATTTAGCGCCATACAAAAGAAGGCTGTCAAAAATGTGGCAAGTCCAGTTTTAATAGTTCTTGCGCCGATAATTTTGCGATACCATTTGTCTTGTGTCATAAAAAAATTTACCTCACTTGATGTCGGCAACTTTGTTGCAACATAGTTCCATTTGCAGTTATTAACGAATGAACTGCTTCTTACAGATTTAGTATAACAAACATTTTTTGCTATAATAAGAAAGAATGAGTGTTAATTATGATAATTTCGTATCATAATGAGACATATAAGCGCACGTGCGCTGCATTATCAATTATTGAATAAGGAAAGGGATCGCACATGATTGTAAAAACAGAAGAAGAATTATTAGGCTTAAAAGAAATCGGATATATTTGTGCATTAGTCAGAGATACAATGCAAGAAGCAACAAAACCGGGTGTAACAACTAAAGAATTAGATAACATTGCTAAAGATTTATTTGAACAACACGGTGCTTTGTCTGCACCTATCCATGATGAAAATTTCCCTGGTCAAACTTGTATCAGTGTAAATGAAGAAGTGGCACATGGTATTCCAGGTAAACGCAAAATCCGTGAAGGGGATTTAGTTAATATAGATGTTTCTGCATTAAAAAATGGTTATTATGCAGATACTGGTATTTCATTTGTTGTGGGTGAACCAAGTGACCCGATGAAACAAAAAGTATGTGAAGTTGCTGAAGAAGCGTTTGACAATGCAATGAAAAAAATCAAACCAGGCAGCAAACTAAGTCAAATCGGTAAAGCAGTACACGCAACTGCACGTAAAAATGATTTGAAAGTTATCCGTAACTTAACAGGTCATGGTGTAGGCAGTTCACTACATGAAGCACCTAATTACGTTCTAAACTACTATGATCCAAAAGATAAAACATTACTAAAAGAAGGTACTGTGATTGCAGTAGAACCTTTCATTTCTTCTAATGCAACATTTGTAACTGAAGGTAAAAATGAATGGGCTTTTGAAACAAGCGATAAAAGTTATGTCGCACAAATCGAACATACGGTTATTGTGACGAAAGATGGTCCATTATTAACAACGAAAATAGATAAAACAGAAGAATAATTCCTTGGTATCATGGGAATTAGGACTAAAGTATGAAAGTAAAATGGTTCCAGAGCCTATCGTGAGGCGTCTGGAATTATTTTATAATGGAATCAATCATAAATGAGGTGATTCCATGAATATCATAGCAATTTATTTAGACAAACTTTATCACACTACAGTTAAATACAGTATTACGAATTGCCAAGCGCATTTAAACAGAAAGTTACATTCAACTAAACAATATATCGCTTATTTAAACCGCAAAAGACAAAATATCGTGGCATATATTGAACAATTGACAACTGAAGTAGAAAATAAATACATCGATTTGATGGATCAATATCAAATCAGCAATGTACAACGCATGGAAAATATCAATAATGCAGAGTTGTCTGCATTAATGCATGACTTAAACGAAGCAGAATCTGATTGTGCAAGAATTGAAGCAGATTTATCAGAGCAAAATAAAACACGTATTACGCTTGAAAGAGAATGTGATATGATTGCACAAATGAGTTTAGTTGCATAGAAAAGGTGGCGAAACATGACCAATAAGTATATCTCAACTGAGATGTTGATAATATTTACAGCATTAATGATTATAGCCAATTTTTACTATATCTTTTTTGAAAAAATCGGCTTTATTCTCGTATTATTACTAGGGATTATCTTAATGTACGTAGGCTATCTTTATTTCCATAAAGTCAGAGGTCTGTTGGCCTTTTGGATTGGTGTATTAATGATTGCCTTTACACTGCTCTCTAACAAATATACGATTATTATTCTTTTTATTTTCTTAGTGCTGATTATTATTCGTTATATCGTCTTCAAATTTAAACCGATGAAGATTATTGCTTCTGATGAAGAAGTTACTTCACCGCAATTTATTAAACAAAAATGGTTCGGTAATCAAAGAACTCCTGTTTATGTTTATAAGTGGGAAGACTTGCAAATTCAACATGGCATCGGCGATATCCATATTGATTTAACGAAAGCAGCAAATATTAAAGAAAATAACACGATTGTGATGAGACACTTCATTGGTAAGATTCAAATTATTGTGCCGATGAATTACAATATCAATCTTCACGCAGCAGCATTTTATGGTAATGCGACTGTGAATCAGAATACGGTTAAGATTGAAAATAATCATATCCAAATGACTGAAGAAACAAAAGAAGAAAACTATAACATCAATATTTATACTTCGACATTTATTGGTGATGTTGAGGTGGTTTATAGATGAACCACTATATCAGAGCCATCGGTTCGATGCTGATATTGAACTATAGTATATTAGCGATTTTCTTTTTTATAGACAAAGTATTCGTCAACATCATCTACTTTCAAGGAATGTTTTACACGCAGATTTTCGGCATTCCTGTTTTCTTATTTTTAAATATTATAGTGATTTTGATGAGTATTATTGTTGGTTCTGTGTTAGCGTATAAAGTGAACGAACAAAATGATTGGATTAAAACACAAATTGAACATTCCATTGAAGGGGAAGTTGTCGGTATTAATGATCAAAATATCGAACTCTACCAAGAAACTTTGGATATCTATCATACACTTGTGCCATTAAACCAAGAGTTACATCGACTACGTATTAAAACACAAGATTTGACCAACGAAACATATAATTTAAATGACGTTAAAGTGAAGAAAATTATAGAAGATGAACGCCAGCGTTTAGCTAGAGAATTGCATGATTCAGTTAGTCAGCAATTATTTGCGGCAAGTATGATGTTATCGGCGATTAAGGAATCACCACTTGAACCGCCGCTTGATCAGCAAATTCCGACACTAGAAAAGATGGTACAAGATTCGCAACTAGAAATGCGTGCATTGTTATTACATTTAAGACCGCTTGGCTTAAAAGATCGCTCACTTGGGGAAGGAATTAAAGATCTTGTTGTGGACTTACAAAAGAAAGTGCCTATGAAAGTAGTTTATGATATTGAAGACTTTGAGGTACCAAAAGGCATAGAAGATCATTTATTCCGTATCACCCAAGAAGGGATTTCCAATACACTGCGACATGCAGAAGGCACAAAATTAACGATAGATTTATTTAATAAAGATGATTATCTGTTATTGCGTATTCAAGATGATGGTAAAGGCTTTGATGTAGATGAAAAAATGGAGAAAAGCTATGGATTGAAGAATATGCGAGAGCGAGCATTAGAAATCGGGGCAACACTGCATATTGTTTCTTTGCCTGGGGCAGGGACAAGAATTGAAGTGAAGGCTCCATTGAATAAGGAGGAAAATGATGGCGATTAAAGTATTATTTGTCGATGACCACGAAATGGTTCGTATCGGCATCTCAAGTTATTTATCTACACAACCTGATATCGAAGTCGTCGGGGAAGGCAAATCAGGTAAAGAAGCAATTGAAAAAGCTCATGAATTGCAGCCTGATTTAATCTTGATGGATTTGTTGATGGAAGACATGGATGGCGTAGAAGCTACAATGCAGATTAAAAAAGATTTACCTCAGATTAAAGTATTGATGCTGACAAGTTATATTGAGGATAATGAAGTGTATCGTGCTTTAGACGCTGGGGTAGACAGTTATATTCTAAAAACGACGAGCGCAAGTGATATCGCAGAAGCGATTCGTAAAACATATCGTAACGAAGCGGTGTTTGAAGCGGAAGTACTTGTTAAAATGCGTAATCGCATGAATCAACGTGCTGAATTATATGAATTATTAACAGATAGAGAAATGGAAATTTTATTGTTAATCGCAAAAGGTTATTCTAACCAAGAAATCGCCAGTGCGTCACATATTACGATTAAAACAGTTAAAACACATGTGAGTAATATATTAAGCAAGCTAGAAGTTCAAGACAGAACACAAGCTGTTATTTACGCATTCCAACACGATTTAATTCAATAAAAGAAAAGGCAAGATTGAAAATGAGTGCTTTCAATCTTGCCTTTGTATTATCCATAATACAGTTTATGTACTATTTATTTTTTTCTGCCAGTTCATAGCCATCTTGGATTAACTCTAATTCGCCAGTATGCGGATCAATCACAAGACCATGAATTGGTACTTTTTTATCAAATAATGGATGATGATAAAGCATATCAATATTATGTTTAACATTATCACTTGCGTTTTCGAAGCCTTCTAAGAAGTTGTCCACGTCTACACCAGAGTGTTTGATAATATCAAACGTTTCATCAGTAACGCCACGTTCTTTCATTGCATCTTTTACAGTATTTACGTCTAAACTACCCATGCCGCAGTCTTTGTGTGCCATAATAATAATTTCTTCAGCACCTAATGCATAAATACCAACTAATAAACTTTTAATTGTAGAACCGTATGGATGCGTAATAATAGCGCCTGCATTTTTGACTACTTTTAAATCTCCGTTATTAAAACCTAAAGCTTTTGTGCCTAAGTCTTGTAAACGTGTATCCATACAAGTGAATAATACTGCTTTTTTATTTGGTTTTTTACTTGTGGAATAGTTTTCAAACTCTTTGTTTTCCACAAATTCCTTATTGTAAGATAAAATACTGTCTAATAATGTCATCTTATTTACACTTCCTGTATCCTGAATTTAGTTATTTTGTTATATCAAGATGAATTGACTGTCATGACTAGTTCACAAAAATGTCACTAACCAAATATTATCATACCCTAATGAATACATAAAATAACATGTTTTTAAAAAAATAAAAGAAAAAGAGCAACATCAACTTTGATTTTATACAAAGTGACTTGCTCTTTAAGTAATATGATTATCTTTCAGTATGAGGATTCTGCATTTCTGCACGTTCAAATTCACGTTCTTCAAGTGAATCTCCGTGTTTCAATGTTCTGCGTTGGTTAATAATCGCATTGATCTCAGCACCGACAATGATGATGAAACCAGTGATATATAGCCATAACATTAACACGATGATACCACCGATACTGCCGTATGTTTTAGAGTAGTTTGAGAAGTTTGAAACATAGAAACCAAACGCTGCAGTACCTAGAATCCATACTATTGATGCGAAAAGTGCACCTGGTAATACAGATTTGAATTTAATTTTGATATTCGGTGCTAGGGCATATAGTGTTGAGAATAATAAGAAAATCACGATAAATGGTAATAAGAATCGTAAAATACTAAATACCCATTTCACTTGGCTATCAAGTCCAAGCGGACCAAATAATAAATGACCGATTTGTTGACCGAAAACTGGTAAGATTAAGGCCGCAATAAATACTGCACCCATAATCACAGTGAATAGCACACTGATTAATTTCAATACGATAGGGTTTCTGCCGTCTTCAACATCATATGCTACGTTGAACGCGTTCATTAAGGCTGTCATACCATTTGAGGCAGACCAAAGTGCCAAAATCAAACCTACTGATAAAATACCGCCGCTGGCATTTTTCATAATATCTTCGATAATACCTGTCAGTAGATCCGCTGTAGAAGCAGGTGCATTTTTTGCAATCATACCGACAATTTTATTTCTATCGATTTGGAATAATGGTAAAAGTGAAAGCAAGAATAGCAACATAGGGAATAGTGATAACATAAAGTAATATGAAAGCTGTGCTGCTAAGCCTGTCGCATCATCTTTACCAATTCGATAAATTAAAAATGAAAAGAAATTGGAATCTTTCGTATATTTAGCCGGTTTGTTATTTCTAGCTACAAAGAATGTCTGATTTGATTTTTTTGGTGACTTAGATTTGAATTCTTGCGGTGCCACATAATTATTATGATCTTCGTGTGTAATACCCTCAGACTTTTCTTTTACTTTTTGAAAAATCCCTTCTTTTTTATTATTTTTGTCTTTTTCATTTGAATGAGACATAACATGTACTCCTTTATTACTATATTCAGTTGGTCAATGAGTTGAAAAAAGGGGGATAGAACTTAGATGAGTAAAACTCACTTAAGTTTATCCCTATAGTCAACGCATTGTAATGCTCTTAAACCTATAATTAGTTTAAGTGTTTATCGTTTTGTTTACGCTCTTGTAACGTGTTTTTCGCATTTTTCAATGCACGTTCTAATTCTGGGTTATTGCGACGAATTTCTTCGATAGCATCTTTCCAGTAAAGAACTTCTTCTTTGATTACGCTGATTTTTGAAGGTCCTCTGTCAGAACGTTTACCTTCTTTTAAGTTCTGAATACTGCTTTTTAATGCATTTCGCGTATTTTTGTCAGCTAATGTAATTGCTCCGCCGACTAAAGCGCCTAATAAAATGCCTGGTACTAATTTGTTATTCATAATTTATCTACCCCTCTTTAGAATTTGTGTCTTTAAGAATGTAATCAATTAAATTATCACATGATGATTGTACCATATCGAATACACCCTCAAAATTATTTGTATAGTAAGGATCAGGTACATCTTGTTCTTCCATATCGCTGAATTCCAACAATTTGAATAATTGGCCCTTCAACTCAGGATTGATACGCTTAATGTTATCCACATTACTTTGATCCATCGCAATAATGTAATCAAAGTCATCCGTAGATTCAAATAGTTCACTGATCATACCGTCAAAAGGTATGTTGTGAGTATTTAGAATGCGTTGTGTTCCTTCGTGAGGTGCTTGGCCTAAATTCCAACTGCCTGTACCGCGTGAGACAACTTCAATGCCTTCTATACCGCGGTATTTCAGACGTTGTTTCATAATTGCTTCAGCCATTGGAGAACGACAAATATTGCCTAAACAGACAAATGCTACTGTAGTCATATTTTACCTCCAAATTATTTTTCAGCCGGATAAATAAAGCGTATGATGAACATAGATACAAGGTATACCTAACGTTCCATAGATAATATTTACCCGAACTCTGATGAAATAACCCATATAATATTATCTTATCGGTTTTTAATCAACATCTAAAGAGTAAATTATCAAAAGTTTTCAGGAATTGTTGAGTTTGATAATATATAAACATAAAGAGGTGATTTAAATGTCAGAAACAAATAGAGATATGATCATTGATATCAGAGAGAAACTAAACGTGGTAAACGTTAATCTAATCGATCCTGATAAATTTGAAGATGCAGACGAAGCTAAAATCAAAGAAATTCATAGCTTTGTTACTTCAAAAGAAAAATTTTCACCAAGTGAAGTGACTGCCATCGCATCTGAATTAGGCGAACTACGACAATCGTAAGAACAAACAGCAGTCAGAATAAGGAGGAACTTTGTTATGTCACAATTACAAGAAAAGCTAAAACAATATGCACAACTTATCGTAGATGTCGGTATGAATGTGCAAGAGGGGCAACCAGTATTTATTCGTTCATCAGTAGATGCTTTAGAATTAACGCATGATATCGTTGAGGCAGCATACAAACGCGGCGCTTCTGATGTAAGAGTAAAATATGCAGATGATACATTAAGACGTTTAAAATTTGAACATGAATCTGTAGAATACTTCGAAGAAAATGATTTGAAAGATTATGATATTGAAGAACGTATGGATTATGTAAAACGTGGTGCTGCGAACTTAGCTTTAATGAGTTCTGACCCTGATTTATTAAGTAATGCAGATAGTGCTAAAAAAGCAGCTTTCGGCAAAGCTTATTCAAAAGGATTCAAAGGATATATGGAAGCAATTCAAAATAATGACTTACCATGGTGTGTAGTCGTATATCCGAACAAAGCATGGGCACAACGTGTCTATCCTGAATTAGATGCTGAAGCAGCTTATGAAAAATTCATTGATGAATTATTAGACATTGTTCGTGTAGATGGTAATGATCCGATTGAAAACTGGAATCAACATATCCAAAACTTAAGTGAACACGCTAAATATCTACAAAACAAACAATATTCAGCACTTCACTATGTTTCAGAAGGTACAGATTTAACAATTGGCTTGCCTAAGAATCATTTATGGCAAGATGCGACAAGTTTCACAAATGATGGACAAGAATTTATTGCCAATATCCCAACTGAAGAGGTATTTACAGCCCCTGATCGTAATCGTGTAAACGGTCATGTGACAAATAAACTTCCGCTCAGCTATAACGGAACGCTGATCGATGGCTTTACGCTTACATTTAAAGATGGCAAAGTTGTAGATTTTTCTGCTGAAAAAGGGGAAGAAGTATTACGTGACTTACTTGATACTGATGAAGGTTCAAGATATCTAGGGGAAGTCGCGTTAGTTCCAGACGATTCACCGATTTCAAATCGTAATCGCGTCTTTTATAACACATTGTTAGATGAAAATGCTTCTTGCCACATCGCATTAGGCGCTGGTTATCCGTTTACGATAATTGGCGGTACAGAAATGACACGTGAACAATTAACAGAAGAAGGTTTAAATGATGCGTTTATTCATGAAGACTTCATGATTGGCAGCGCAGATTTAACGATTTATGGTATCACGCAAGATGGGGGAGAAGAGATTGTGTTTAAAGACGGTAACTGGGCTTACTAAAATAAATATAATCAATTCATAAAGGAGATCAATTGTGGAACAAAGAGAAAGTAAACCAATGTCAGCATCAAAAACTGTAAAAGATCGTCAAGTATATCCGCAAGATACGAATCATCATCATACTATGTTCGGTGGACTCTTAATGGCGAACATTGATGAAATTGCGGCAATCTGCGCTATGAAACACAGCAGTACGCCAGTTGTTACAGCTTCTACAGATTCAGTGGACTTTTTATTACCTATTCGTAATGGAGATATTATTTCATATGAAGCAATGGTTTCATACGCTGGTTCAAGTTCAATGGAAGTTTGTGTACAAATCATTCTTCAAGATATCATCAATGATAAAAAACATATGGCAGCACTCAGCTTCTTAACATTTGTAGCGTTAGATGAAAACGGCAAACCAACAGAAGTACCAGATGTTTATCCTGAAGGTGAAATTCAAGAATGGTTCCATAGTACTGCGCCTGCACGTGTAAAACGCAGAAAAGAACGTCGTCAAGAAAGTAAAGATACCTTAGAGTTCTTAACGAGAAGACGACATATTGAATAAAATAAGCAATTAAAAATGGCATCTCAACATAAAATGAAGTGTTGAGATGCCATTTTGTATTATTAACATTATTGTTGTTGGAAGATGCGATGCATCATTTTTTCTTTTTCTCGGAAATCAGTATTTGGATAATACATATTTTTTACTAGTAAGTTCGGTCCTAAGCAATGTACCGGTGCACAATGACAATTCAAACTTTGTGCTAAGTCTGAAGCGAGCCATTTGTCGAAAACATCTGTAAGACGATCGGTTTGGATATTAGAAATAGAACCTGTCTCATCGCCGAAGTCTGTCACAATCACATCGCCAGTAAAGACATTGACGTTCAAACGGCTGCGGCCGTCTGGATCATTACGTAAGCTGACGTTTTTTGCTGAACGCAGTTGTTTGAATAATTGTGCATCGTCTTCATCTTGAATGCATGGGTAAATCGGTAGTGTCCCAAACAACATCCATACAGATTCGTCACGAATTTCTAAAAGATGACGTATAGTTTCTTTAATTTCTTTCAAACTAAGTACGTTAAGCTGACTCGCAAAATCAGATGGATACATCGGATGAATTTCATGTCGACTGCATTTCATATCATTTACCACTTCACGATGAATTTTTTCAAGGTAAGGTTTCGTGCTTTGGTTCAACATCGTTTCAGCAGAGACAAACATGCCTTGTTCAGATAATGTTCTAGAATTCTCAATCATTTGTTCATAAAGTTTGAGTTTTGCTTTAAGCGGCGGCTGTTTTTCCATTGCGCCGAATCCAACTGTAGCGAATTCATCCGTTGTTCCCCAGTTGTGTGAAATATGCATCACGTCTATGTATTCAGCAATATCTAAATAGCGATCTTGCGGCAAAGTTAAATTAGAGTTCATTTGTGTATAAATACCGCGATCATAGGCATATTTTAATAGCGGTTTAACCACATTTCGAATTGATTTCTTAGAAAACATCGGTTCGCCGCCTGTAATAGATAGGGTACGTAAATTAGGAATTTCATCTAAACGTTTAAACATTAATTCCATTGGAAGCGGTTCAGGATCTCTTGTTTGTAAGGTATAACCGACAGCACAATGACTGCAGCGCATATTACATAAATTCGTTGTGGTGAATTCAATATTGCTTAACTGCAAGCTGCCGAACGCTTCGACATCGTTGTATGCCTCCCAAGGATCATTTGCTATAGTAATCGGCTTTTTAATATTCGTAGATTGGCCAATCATAATTTTGCCTTCTTTCTATACAATGTATTTCTTAATAAAAAAGGGGTAATGTGAAGTGAAAGATTCAAATCACAAAAGATGAGTCATTCCATATTATTAATATTCTAGTGAATTTTGTCAATCGCATGTTAGAATAGAATTATATTTTTAAAGAAGGAGCCTTATCATGAAAATGAGCGAAAATGAATTAATTACGAACATTAAAACGAGATTATCTGAATTTGTAGATGAAATTGATCATGTGGATCCAGATAAAGTCAGTGTTGAAGATGTTGATGAATGGATTGGTTTACTAGACCAATTAGAAGAAAAAGTAAAACTTTATCAACGTGAAAAGTAAGGTCACATACTTTCTATGTTTAAATCATGACATTTTGGTCTATACAATAAGTACAATCAAAGACAAAAGTAATTCTGAATACAATTTATTGTATAGAATAGAAAGGTGATAAATAAATGGCACAAACAGTAGCAATTATTTTAGGTAATGACTTTGAGGATATTGAATTAACTAGTCCAAAAGAAGCAATCGAAGAAGCAGGCTACAATACAGTGATTATCGGCTCAGAAGCTGGAGAAGAAGTCGTAGGTAAACACGGTACAAAAGCTAAAGTTGATGTAGATATCGGCTCAGCTGAACCAAGCGATTATTCAGCATTATTAATTCCAGGCGGATTCTCACCAGACCATTTACGTGGAGACGTAGAAGGAAGATATGGTACATTCGCAAAAGCATTTATTAAAGAAGATGACCCAATCTTTGCGATTTGCCATGGTCCACAAGTATTAATTGATACTGATGATTTAAATGGCCGTACGTTAACAGCGGTATTAAACGTACGTAAAGACTTAGAAAACGCAGGTGCACATGTTAAAGATGAATCAGTAGTTGTTGATAAAAATCTTGTAACAAGCCGTACACCTGATGATTTAGATGACTTCAACAAAGCAATTGTTGACGCATTAAAAAATAATGAAAAATAAGCAGTTATAAGCTTAGCCGGAATATCTATGAGATATTCCGGTTTTTTACATATCCAGGAGTATCCATGTGTACTACTCAAGACCGATTTTGTGTCAAAACGTATAATTCTTATTTCATATCAAACAGTTCTCAATTATAATATGTGTGAAATACTAAAATAGATTGAGGAGATCTGTGTATGAAAAGAAGCGAAAGGCTATCGAGGTCTCAACGCGAGACAACAAGAGGCACACAGAATACACCCCATTATAATACTTATTATCAACCCGTAGGTACACCGCCGAGAAAAAGAAAAAGCAAAGGGCTATTTTTAAAATTACTTATTGGACTCATTATTGTAATTGCACTCTTCTTTGGTGTGATGTATGCATTGTCATCACGTGCCAATGTAGAGGACTTAAAAACCATTGAAAATAAATCTACGTTTGTTCCAATCAATGATATGCCGAATTATACTAAAGGTGCTTTTATCGCTATGGAAGATGAGCGATTCTATGACCATGGCGCATTTGATGTGAAAGGTATATTTAGGGCACTGTTCACGACATTAAGTGATCAATCGGTACAAGGTGGCAGTACAATCAGTCAACAAGTTGTTAAGAATTATTATTATGGAAATGAACAAAGTTTTACACGGAAAGTGAAAGAAATATTGGTCGCATCGCGTATGGAACGGGAATATTCTAAAGAAGAGATATTGAGCTTTTACGTTAATAATATTTATTTTGGTGATAATCAATATACTATTGAAAGTGCTGCAAATCATTACTTTGGTACAACGACCGTCGCAAACAGTCAAAATATGCCGACGATTAGTGTGCTTCAAAGTGCCATTTTAGCAAGTAAAATTAATGCACCAAGTGTTTATGATGTCAATAATATGTCGCAGAACTATATTAACCGTGTCAAAATCAATTTAGAAAAGATGAAGCAGCAAGGTTATATCAACGATGAACAATATAAAACAGCATTAGCTCAGTTAGGCGTTTAATGCGATTTCAGGCAATCAGTATATTCAGCTGCATTGCCTTTTTTATATGCCGCATGCTTAAAAGAGACAATGTATGTTACTTGTGTAAATTCAGGGGGATAATGCTATAAAAGTATATGCATTTGTTTTACAATAAGTATCGATACCGTTATGAATTTAAGAGAAGAGGTGAGACCATGCCTAAAATTACAATGATTGAAGTTCAAAAGAAAAATAAAGAGCGGTTTAATTTATACTTAGACGGTGCCTTTGAGAAGGGTATCGATATGGATACTTTAGTACACTTTAATTTAAAAAAAGGCGATGCGCTCACTGCTGAAGATATGATGCATATTCAAAAGTATGAGCATTATCGCTTAGGGTTACATTACGCTGTTCAATATCTTTCATATCGTAAAAGAACTGAACAAGAAGTCATTACACATTTACAAAAACATGAAATCAATGAGGTAGCTATTGCAGAAGTCATTGCTTATTGTCATCAAGAAGGCTATATTGATCATCAAGATTATGCGGAAAGTTTAAAAAATACTATGATTCGGACTACTGATAAAGGACCTGAGATATACAAACAAAAGCTTTATAAAGCGGGAGTCGAAAAGAATATTATTGAAGATTATGGCGAACGTTATGAACAAGAACAACCGCTTGAAGATATCGTTGCGCTTGCTGATAAATTGATGCATCAAAAGAAAGGGCCGATGAAGAAGCGGACAGATAAAGTGAAACAATCATTATTACAAAAAGGCTATTCATTCGAGATGATTAATGAAGCGATGCAAGCCTTAGATTTTGAACCAGATACAGATGAAATTGATGCTTTATTGCAAAAGGAATTAGAAAAAGTGTATCGTAAAAATGAACGCAAATATAGCGGGCAACAACTTGTGATGAAAACAATAGAAGCACTTCTCAGAAAAGGCTATGAGTATGATACAATTAAAGATAAATTAAGAGAAAGCGGGATTAGTGATGACTGAGAAAAGTTTAAGCGAAATGACTAAGAGTGAAATTTTAAATGAAATACAAAAATATAAAGAAAAAATGCGTAAAGCAGAAATGAACGGCATTTTAAATGAATATGATGTCTACCGTACAAAAGTCATCATTGCGGAAAGTTACTTAGTAGATACAGATAAAATTGAATTCGGTAAACTTTATGAATTAAATGATGGTACGAAACGTTATATGCGTGTAGATCGTTTGAAAGGTGTCTTTGCATGGGGCAAAATCCTGCATAGCGGACTAAGTGAAGAAGGCATCCCAGTCGCATTATTAAAACTTTAGAAGGATGTAGAAATTATGGCGAGTTCGATTGTATTAAAATTACTGAATATTACACATTATTATCGTAAAAAGAATAGAAAAAAATGGTATCTGCCGTATGGTTATGATGCTGAAGATATCGAATTGAATAATGTGTCACTTCACTTATATCAAGGAGAATCATTAGGTATTATAGGGGAGCCTGGTGCGTCGAAAACGTTAATCGCCAGAATCTTAGCCGGTGAAGTTAAACCTGATAAAGGGCGTATTCGACGTAACGGCAGTTTATATTTCGGAGATATCGAAGATAAACATTTACACGAAGAAACGGTGACTGCGCTTGTTCAAAATGCAGTGGAATTATTTACATATACGGTTTCTGGACATAAAGTCGAACAAATTTTGCGCTATGCTGATTTATATGAGCAGAAAGATAAGCTAGTTTACCAGTTAACTGATCGTGAGTATGCACAATTAATTGTAAGTTTAGCACGTACGTCTAAAGCAGATATCATTATCTTTAATCATGTATTAAGTGAATTGGATGATGCATTTATGGAGAAAGCCATAACACTTTCTCAAGATTACATAGATGATGAACTTACAATGATTACAATCGATGATAATTTAAAGGTTATCCAGGCAGTATGTAACTATGCCGTATGGATTTCACATGGCCAATTACGTATGGAAGGTCCATTGAGTCGTGTGTTACCTGCATTTAAAGAACATGAACGAGACCGTCAATCATTAAAAACTGAAGAAGAAAAAGCGCAGTTTGATGTAGACTGGAAAGAAAAACGTACGCGTATTCCTGAAATGTCTTATAACTTCAAACGAATTGAACGTTATAAACACGCAAAACCGACACCTTTCTTGGCACGTGTTATCGGTTGGAGTGTTTTGTTACTGGTCGGCTTTATTTTTACAGCGGTATTGTTGTTTAACAATTTAGGGATTGTGCATTTAGCGCAAAACACTGAACAAAGTAAATTACAAGCTCAGAAAAAAGGTGTATTTGATGAGACTTTGACCTACGGTATTGTGATGAATAACAATATTGAAGTTAAAGGGATTGACCATAAACATAAAGTGAAGCTGCCGAAATATACATTTGTGACGATTACTGGAGAAAATGATAATAAATATCGACTGGTTATCGATGATAAATCTTATGTAATTGGTAAAAATAAATTATATCATTTCAATCCAGCAGGTCTTTATGAAAGACATAGTAAAGATACACTCGAAGATTACATGAAATCTAATTATATTAATTATATAGATTTCTATAATAGTCACTTAGGACAATCTCACAAGAAAGCAGTTAAAAGTTTAGTTCCTGAGAAAGATCAACGTTTTGTTGCGCCAGTCACACAACAGCCTGTAGATTTATTGTTCAATGATAATGATCATTTAACAGGATTTGTATTCCCGATTGTTGATAAAGACAAATTAAAAGATAAATTTGATATTCAAGGAGATTACTGGGTCACAAAATCAGGCAATGGTTACTTTATTGCTGATTTGAAAGATAATAAATGGATTTATATAGAATTGTAGGTGAGACCGTTTGATAGATAAATTGATAAATTTTTATTATAGCTTGCCGCAAATGATGAAACATTTAATGGGGAGTTTGA
This sequence comes from Staphylococcus sp. HMSC072B07, assembly GCF_001815505.1. Classification (NCBI taxonomy): domain Bacteria; kingdom Bacillati; phylum Bacillota; class Bacilli; order Caryophanales; family Staphylococcaceae; genus Staphylococcus; species Staphylococcus sp. HMSC072B07. Next base: position 28,258 of record NZ_KV820897.1, read on the forward strand.
AGCGGAATTGGAGATGGTTCGCGATTCCGCTTGTAGCTTCAGTATTGTTATTACTCGTAATGTTGCTGTTTTTAAAAATCATTAACGCGACAGAAGAAACACAAGCTGTGTGGTATTACCGCTTCATCGGTTTCATCACATTATCTTGGACACTTGTTACTTTATATTTCAACACAATGCGTTATCGCAGAGATTATTATGAATATAAGAACTATGACTATCCAACCGCTTTTAAAAGTATTATCTATACACTGATTTTTTCAGTAGGATTATTACTTTCTATCGCATTAGTTGTCCTGGTCAAACCCGTCAACTTAGATAGTTCATTTTGGGCTATTGGCTTTTACTGGATCATGTGGAATTTATTTGTGATGATTGTTTCGCAAGTATTAGGTTTAGTAAGAATGATCAGCCGTTACAATATTTTTGATATGGCACTCTATATCATATTTGCGGTTATGTTCATTATCGTACCGATCTTTTTCATTCCAGGTCCACATAAATCAATTTGGATGCATATTTTAATGTTAAATCCATTATTTTATTTAGTTTCTGGTATTGAAGAAGCTGTGATTATCGGTGTTAATAGTTTGGGCAATATACCTTATCATTTCTTCTTTATTGTATGGTTAGGTATCGCAAGTCTATTATTGTATATTCTAAGACCACATATCGCATATGAGAAATTTAGAATGACAACTAATCGTTCTATTCATTTAAAAAATACGGCTGAACCTGAAAAGGTGAAAAACTCCAATTTTGATCATTAATCAAATGAGTTTAGGTATATTAAAATAATCATAGAAAAAATAAAACGAGAACAAAGTGTAGTTGATACATTTTGTTCTCGTTCTTTTATTAATGTGTATAAAGTTTTTTCATCAATTTCTGTTCACTAAAGACCCAACCTGTGTATGAATGGGTGATATTTAAGTCTTGGTCCAAATGTACAATCGCTACGAAAGAATAGTGATCTTTGTTTAAATAACGTAAGTCGATGAAGCGGACTTCAAGAATATTATCGCTTAAACGACGAGTATCCCATCTGTATATAGAAGAGAAGTTTAAAAACGCTTTGATATTAGGGTCGTTACGTAATACCTGCATTAATTCTTCATCAGGGAATGGTTGACGTTTCACTTTATCAGCGAAAACGACGTTTGTCCCATAACTGCGTCCGACATAGTCGTGAGTTTGTGTTTGAACTGCGACACGCCATTCCATAAATTTCATAGTAGGTGCCACAAATACTTTAACTAAGTGTGCATTATCTTGACTGCTGACCATACGTAAAACACGTTTTCGAATTGTGGCTTGGAAGATAAAACGTACAATATAATAAATCACTAATACGATGAAAATTGGAATATACACCGCAAATGCATTTAAGCCAAAAGCCCATAGCACAATGCCTAAACACCATAAAATAAAGATGTAAGGATCAAAGGTATTAATGACACTCAATTGTATCCATTTATTTGAGAAAGGCCGCAACGCTTGCGTACCGTAGGAATTAAATATATCTACAAAGACGTGTAAAAAGACTGCAAGTTGTGCCCATAGCCAAATATGCAATGGATTAATATGGCTGAAAAAGGTAAAAACGAGTAAGGTTATAAGTATCGGCCATAATATAGTGAAAGGTATTGAATGTGTGATACCTCTATGATTAGATATATAAACAGCATTATTTTTTAGTTTTAATACAGTGTCGCTGTCAGGAATTAAAGAACCTGCGATTAAGGTTGTAGCCGCAGCACCAAAATGATCTGACAGGGTCGGGTCATGCATGGCTAGCGCAGTAAGCCCAATGCCCATGACGATATGTGTGCCTGTATCCATAATTGTTCACTCATTTCAATTAATCTTACATATAGTATAAAACATAATGACAAATAACTAAATCAATTCACCCTTAATTAAAGGGTGTGTTGACAAGAGAGAAGGAGAACTATTGAAGAATGAAACAGCAAAATAGTTTCAAAAGAGATTTATTAGATTGGTTTGAAACCAATCAACGTGAAATGCCTTGGCGAGAAACGACTAATCCTTATTATATCTGGATCAGTGAAGTTATGCTTCAACAGACACAAGTTAAAACAGTGATAGATTATTATCATCGTTTCACAGAACGTTTTCCGACAGTTGAAGATTTAAGTCAAGCATCACAAGATGAAGTTTTAAAATATTGGGAAGGATTAGGCTATTATAGTCGTGCGCGCAATTTTCACCATGCAGTGCAAGAAGTTGCGACACAATATAACGGTAATGTCCCAAGCAATCCGGATTTGTTCGGAAGATTAAAAGGTGTGGGACCTTATACACAAGCAGCGGTGATGAGTATTGCGTTTGATTTACCATTGCCAACCGTTGATGGTAATGTTTTTCGTGTGTGGTCTCGCTTAAATAATGATTTCAGTGATACTACAAAACAATCTGTCCGCAAAAAATTCGAAAGTGAATTGCGTCCTTATGTTACAACACATGCAGGCCAATTTAACCAAGCTATGATGGAACTTGGCGCATTAATTTGTACACCGAAATCACCGCTTTGTTTATTATGTCCAGTTCAATCACACTGCGAAGCATTAGAAAAAGGGACGGTTGATCAACTACCCGTCAAACCTAAAAAGATTAAAAAGAAGACAATTAAACAAAATTGTTATGTCATTTATAATCAAAATGATGAAGTGTTAATTGAACAACGTACAGAAAAGCTATTACATGGAATGTGGGAGTTCCCGATGTATGAAGCAACTTATAGTGAAGAACAGCTTTATGATTTATTACAACAAGATATATCTATTAGTGAGACACCGATATTTAAGTTAAAACATCAATTCACACATTTAACTTGGGACATTCAAGTCTATCAAGTTGACGATGTTATAGATGAGTCACAAACACAATTAAGTGATCGCTTTGTATGGATGCGTTTAGAGGATAGAGATCACTACAACTTTCCAGCATCGATGCATAAAGTATTAAACTATTTAACAACGAAGTAGTTAAGTCTGAGTTTAAAAAAGCATTATGTTATAATTGTGATTGTGAAAAATAGCCAGGAGGAGGTGTGGAACATGGTAAAAGAGTCCATACCGAAAGAAGGAGAACGTATTAAAATACAAAGTTACAAGCACGATGGCAACATTCATAGAGTTTGGTCAGAAACTACGATTTTAAAAGGGACAGACCATGTTGTGATTGGGGGCAATGACCACACGCTTGTAACCGAAAGCGATGGACGTACATGGATTACCAGAGAACCAGCAATCGTCTATTTCCACTCGGAATATTGGTTTAATGTCATCTGTATGTTCAGAGAAGACGGTGTATATTATTATTGCAACTTATCGTCACCATTTGTGTGTGATGAAGAAGCATTGAAATATATTGATTATGATTTAGATATCAAAGTTTATCCGAATGGTAAATATCATTTGTTGGATGAAGACGAGTACCAACAACATATGCAGCAAATGAACTATCCTAAAGATATAGATGCGATTTTACGCAGGAATGTTGATATCTTACAACAATGGATTGAACAAAAGAAAGGTCCGTTTGCGCCAGACTTTATTAAAGTTTGGAGAGAACGCTTTAAAAAGCTGAGACAAGGTTAGCATATCAAGCAGATTGCTTTATTACGTCTTGTGTTTTTAATTATAATAACTTTGGTATGAATAATAATCGTAATACGAGGTTGGGACATCGCAATAAAATGTCTCGCCTCGTTGATTTATTTCGCATTAGAAAAGGATAGAAAGGGAGGATTGCCTCAATGATACGCAGGTATTTAAAGTTTGTTAAGCCGTATAAATGGCGGATAGCAGCTACCATTATTATCGGTATCATTAAATTCGGCATTCCGATGTTGATTCCATTATTAATCAAATATGTAATTGATGATGTCATCAACAATCCGAGCATGGGCACGCAAGACAAATTAAGCCACTTGGGTATCGCAATCGGGATTGCCTTTTTTATATTTGCAGTCGTACGTCCACCGATAGAATATATGCGTCAGTATTTAGCGCAGTGGACCAGCAACAAAATACTTTATGATATTCGTAGACGTTTATATGATCACTTGCAAGCACTAAGTGCACGCTTCTATGCCAACAACAAAGCAGGTGAAGTGATTTCACGTGTTATCAATGACGTTGAGCAGACTAAAGACTTTATTTTAACAGGACTAATGAACATCTGGTTAGACTGTGTGACAATTATTATCGCATTATCAATCATGTTTGTACTTGATGTTAAATTGACATTAGCCGCTATGATTATATTCCCGTTCTACATTTTAACGGTTTATTACTTCTTCGGAAGATTACGTAGTCTAACACGTGAAAGATCTCAAGCTTTAGCAGAAGTACAAGGGTTCTTACACGAACGTGTACAAGGTATTTCGGTGATTAAAAGTTTCGCAATTGAACAAAATGAAGCGCAAAACTTTGATAAGAAAAACAGTAAATTCTTACATCGTGCTTTTAAACACACACGTTGGAATGCTTATTCTTTCGCAGCAATCAATACGGTAACTGATATCGGACCGATTATTGTAATTGGCGTCGGTGGTTATTTAGCAGTAACAGGTTCCATTACAGTTGGTACGTTAGCTGCGTTCGTCAGCTATTTAGAACAACTTTTCGGACCTCTACGTCGTCTTGTTTCTTCATTTACAACATTGACACAAAGTTTTGCTTCTATGGATCGTGTTTTCCATTTATTAGATGAAGACTATGATGTAAAAGATGAACCTTATGCGAAACCGCTCAAAATCACAGAAGGTAACATCTCTTTAGATCATGTATCTTTCCGATACAATCCACATGCACCTAAAGTGTTAGATGATATTTCGTTAAATGTGAATCATGGCGAAACCGTCGCCTTTGTAGGAATGTCTGGTGGAGGTAAATCGACATTAATCAACTTGATTCCTCGATTTTATGATTCTACCGATGGAACGATTACTATAGATGGCTATAATGTAAAAGACTTCTTATTATCTAGCTTGCGTGAACAAATCGGTTTAGTTCAACAAGATAATATCTTATTCTCAGACACAATCAGAGAAAATATCTTACTAGGTAAACCAGGTGCGAGTGATGAAGATGTGATAGAAGCGGCTAAACTCGCAAACGCACACGATTTCATTATGAGTCTGCCTGAAGGTTATGAAACTGAAGTAGGGGAACGTGGTGTGAAATTATCAGGTGGTCAAAAACAACGTATTTCACTTGCACGTATATTCTTAAATAATCCGCCGATTATTATTTTAGACGAGGCAACAAGTGCGTTAGACCTAGAAAGTGAAGCAATCATTCAAGAAGCTTTAGCACATTTAAGTGAAAATAGAACAACATTAATCGTTGCCCATCGCTTATCTACAATCACTCATGCAGATAAAATTGTAGTAGTTGAAAACGGACAAATTATTGAAGTCGGTACGCATCAAGAGTTATTAGCTAAACAAGGTGCATACCATCATCTTTATACAATTCAAGACTTATAATAAAGAAAGAGCAGAAACGTCCCTCAGCGGAGGACAGTTTCTGCTCTCTTTTTATAAGTCTAAGTCTTCTTCTTCAATTTCAATGTTAGAGTCATCTGTATGGAATTGGAAATAACTCATGACCAAACGGTCTAAGTGTGCTAAATCATAACTGAATTCCTCGATTGCTGAGATAATCTGCATGACATTAGAAATTGAATACTCAGAGGTTTCAGTGTTCAGGACCATTTCATTTTTAAATGCTTCCATTAACTCAATTTTTTGCGGAATGTCCACAGGAGCTTGGAAATTCTCGAAATCGTGTCTTGCTTTTTGAGCGATGCTTAACATAATTTGGTCATATGAAGTCATTAAATCATCTAGTTCAAATTTGATTTGCAATCGAAGATCAGTACTCATATTATGCAAATCATGTTGGTAACGATGCATACGTCTCAAAACATCATAGGCACTTTTTGTAGTTGTCACAACTTGTTTGAAAATTATCTTTTTACGATTTAATTCTGGCCAATTTTTTCTAAAGAAAGGACGTTCTTCTTTATAATAATTGAATAATTGTTCCAGATTTTTCAAACGTTCTTTAATACTCTTTGTATCTTCTTTAACATGGTAAAACTCTGTTGTATCGTTAATAACCAATTTAATCCAAATGAAAATATCAGAAGCGATATTCATTGAATTATAATAAAGCTTTGTTTCGTATTTAGGTGGAAAGAAGGCGACATTGACAGTGAAAGCACTGAAAACACCAATCATCACTAACACGAAACGATAAAACGCTGATGCATAGAAGTTACCTGTTTCTCCACCTTGACCCATGATGATAAGGGCAGTAACTGTGGCTAAGGTTGCAACATGTTGAAGTTTTAATTGGAATAATAAAGCAATTAAGACTATAACTGTTGCGCCCATGATAATAATACTATCGCCAAATAAACTGACCATCGATACAGATAAAATTGCACCGATTAAGTTACCTTGAAACTGTTCTTTTATAGTTTTATAAGAACGATATACACTTGGCTGCATTGCTACAATTGCACCGATACCTGCTACGGTAGGAATGCCTGCACTCTTTGGCAGCAGTGATGCAATTAACATCGCTAGGACAATCGCAATACCTGTTTTAAATATTCTTGCACCTAGTTTCAAATGAGTGTGCTCCTTTATTCCTATTTATGCACATTTGCTTGGAAGTGGTTTCCAAAAACAAAAACGTATATTAAAGTTTATACACTGAATCAATGTGTTTTTCAAGTTTATTTCATTTGAGAGAATGCATAGTCTGCAGCACGTAATGTTTCTTCAATATCTTCATCTGTGTGTTCTGTTGTTAAGAACCAAGCTTCAAATTTAGAAGGTGCTAAGTTGATGCCTTGATGCAACATTAATTTGAAGAATTTCGCAAATGCATCGCCATCAGAATTTTCTGCTTGCTCATAATGTGTTACTTTTTCGTCAGTAAAGTAAAGTGTTAATGAACCATAAACACGGTTTACTGTAGCTGTAATACCATGTTTTTCAATTAATTCATTTAAACCATCTTCTAATTTTTTACCAAGACGATCTAATTCTTCGTAAACACCTTCTTGTTCTAAAACTTCTAATAAAGCGATGCCTGCTTTCATTGAAAGTGGATTACCAGCCATTGTTCCCGCTTGATATGCAGGGCCTAAAGGTGCAACTTGTTCCATAATGTCTTGACGTCCACCGTAACCGCCGATTGGTAAACCGCCACCGACGATTTTACCGAATGCTGTTAAGTCAGGGTATACGTTCAACAAGTCTTGAGCAGCACCGTAGTGGAAGCGGAATGCTGTGATAACTTCATCATAAATTACAAGACCGCCATATTGATGGGTGATTTCATTTACTTCTTCAAGGAAGCCGGGAAGCGGTTCAACCATACCGAAGTTACCGATAATAGGTTCAACTAATACTGCTGCGATTTGATCGCCCCAATGTTTCATTGCTTCTTTGTAAGACTCGATATCATTAAAAGGTACTGTAATTACTTCTTGAGCCACGCTCTTAGGTACGCCGGCTGAATCAGGAGAACCTAATTGAGAAGGGCCGCTACCTGCAGCAACAAGTACTAAATCTGAGTGTCCGTGGTAAGAACCAGCGAATTTAATAATTTTATCGCGATTTGTATATGCACGTGCGACACGAATTGTTGTCATGACAGCTTCAGTACCAGAGTTGACAAAACGCATTTTTTCTAAAGATGGAATTGCTTCACGCAATTTTTTAGCAAATTCGATTTCTAGCTCAGTCGGTGTACCATAAAGCACACCTTTAGCTGCTTGTTCTTGAATAGCCTTAGTAATATGTGGATGTGCATGTCCAGTAATAATTGGACCATATGCTTGAAGATAATCAATGTAACGATTGCCGTCTACATCATATAAATATTGACCTTTACCTTCTTTCATTACTACCGGTGCACCGCCGCCAACTGCTTTATATGAGCGAGAAGGGGAGTTGACACCGCCAAGGATATATTCGTCTGACAAACTTTGAAGTCGTTCGCTTTCAGTGAATTTCATTTTTTATCAACCTCTTTTAATTTAATATTTCCGTTTACTATCGTATCATATAATTAACTATAAGAAGAAAAAGGTGAGCATATGTTGAAAAAAGGAGACAAATTCCCTGAATTTGCATTAGAAAATCAAGATGGAGAAGTCATTACTAACGACACAATCAAAGGCAGAAAGGCAATTCTTTATTTCTATCCTAGAGATAATACACCTGGATGCACAACAGAGGCTTGCGATTTCCGTGATAACATGGCAATGTTTAATGATTTAGATATTGCAGTATACGGAATCAGTGGAGATTCTAAAAAGAAACATCAAAACTTTATTGCTAAACATGATTTGAATTTTGATTTGCTAGTAGATGAGGATTATAAATTATCTGAAGCAACTGGCGTGTATCAATTGAAGAAAAGTTTTGGCAAAGAATCTATGGGCATTGTCAGAACCACTTTCGTTGTAGATGAAAATGGTGTCGTAGAACATGTAATCGAAAAAGTTAAAGTAAAAGAACAAATGAATCAATTAAAAGAAATGTTGGGGTGAAGTGTGTGAAGGTTCTTTCATTAAATAGATTAAAAGACTCAGAGCAGTTATTGGAAGAAACTTTTCCGGAAGTAGAATTTGTATTTCGAAAAAATGTAGATGAAATAAATGAGCAAGATAAACGAGATGCAGATGTTGTAATTGGTTATAGTGGCAAAGCTGATCAAGCTTTTTTTGAGGGTATGCCTAATTTAAAGTTTGTAGCTTGGTATGCGGCTGGTGTTAATTCACTACCATTACAATATTTTGCTGAACGTAATATTGTATTAACGAATGTATCAGGTATTCACGCAAAACAAATGAGTCAATTTGTATTTGCCTATATTTTAGACGATTATAAACAAATGAGAGTTTCTAGACAAAATCAAGATAATAAAGTTTATGATTCTACAATTACAGGCAGACGTGTAGATGGAGATACGTTACTAATTTTGGGGACAGGTAATATTCCTAAACAAATTTCCGAACTTGCACGTGCATTTGAAATGAAAATTATTGGTATTAATACAACTGGACATGAAGTTGATGGATTTGATGAAACATATCCTTTAAAGGAACTTGATCAAGTTTTGCCTAAAGCAGACGTTGTAGTTAATGTGCTGCCCGAAACTGAAGAGACGTACCATTTATTAGAAGATAAGCAATTTGACGCAATGAAAGAGACTGCATTATTTATTAATATCGGCAGAGGTACAATTGCTTCAGAAGAAACAATTGTTAAAGCGCTTAATGAGGGCAAAATTCGTCATGCTTATTTAGATGTTTTCGAAAAGGAACCTTTATCAGAGGATAATCCGTTATATCAATTAGATAATGTAAGTATTACTGCGCATATCACAGGAAATGGTAAAGAAAACTTTAAAGAGGCATCTCAAATTTTTATTAGAAACTTCAAACATTTTCTAAGTAATGGAGATGTCATTGAGAAAAAAGTAGATTTATCAAAAGGTTATTGATAAAATAATGTGCCAACATTGACATTTCAATGGTTCTACCGTTATATTAATATTAAGTAATAATAATTATTAAGTAGAAAGACGGTGGATTAGATGAGTGCAGAAATGGAATCTATTGAGCATCAATTAGAGGACTCTATTGCATCTTTAAGAAATGCCGGAATCAGAATTACACCGCAAAGACAAGCCATTCTTAGATTTTTGATTTCAAGTGAAACTCATCCAACAGCAGATGAAATTTATCAGGCACTGTCACCAGATTTTCCAAACATAAGTGTTGCGACGATATACAATAACTTACGTGTGTTTAAGAAAACAGGAATTGTGAATGAATTGACTTATGGAGATGCATCTAGTCGCTTTGATTTTAATACACATAATCACTATCACGTCATTTGTGAGAATTGCGGTAAGATAGTAGATTTTCATTATCCGCAATTACATGAAGTTGAACAATTAGCTCAACATGTGACAGGGTTTAAAGTGTCACATCACAGAATGGAAATTTATGGATTATGTCCAGAATGCCAAAGTAAAGAACAATAAAACATTATTACCATTAATAGGAAAGCTGAATGTCATATGGCATTCAGCTTTTTATATTTGGTTTCGGATCATGTGAGTTTTAATCCTATGTAAAGTATTTAACAACGTTCCTTACAATAAGAAAGCTGATTTGAAGTGGGGGACAAAGTATTAATACACTCAAAGAGTAAGATGATTGGACGTTTAATTACACCATATACATCAAAAATCTCATATGAATGAAATCGTGCGTACTATTAGTAATTTTATACATTTTTTATTATAGAAAATTATTGACTCTTAACTAAAGGCTTGATATGATGAATAGGTCGTTGAAACGGCGCAGTAAATTAAACATTGAGAATTAAAAGTTTGAATTAAAAACTTTAACAAAGTGTAAATTTTACTATTGATTATCAACAAGAAACATTATAGAATAGTTATTGTTGAAAAAAACGAAACAAGTTACTTCAAAAAAATAAATTTTAAAAAGTGCTTGACTTCAAAATTTAAAAGCGGTATAATTGATTATTGTAACGCGAAAAAATGAACGTTGAAAACTGAATGACAATATGTCAACGTTAATT
>NZ_KV820898.1:0-241405 GCF_001815505.1 Staphylococcus sp. HMSC072B07
AGTTATAACGGTAGTTTGTCTACGGTCTGAGACCAAAGTATATTATACTCTGGTCTTGATTTGTGACATTACGCGTCACGGTTATCCATTTGTGTACGTAAGTACGCTTCAATGAATGGCCCTATTTCTCCATCCATTACTGCGTTAACGTTACCTGTTTCTTCATTCGTACGGTGATCTTTCACCATTGAATATGGATGGAAAACATAAGAACGAATCTGACTGCCCCAGCCGATGTCTTTTTGTTCGCCTCGGATTTCAGCCATTTCTTTTTCTTGTTCTTCTAATTTCAATTGATACAATTTAGATTTCAACATTTTCATAGCCGCTTCACGGTTCTTAATTTGTGAACGTTCATTTTGGTTATTTACCACAATACCTGTTGGATGGTGGGTAATACGGATGGCAGACTCTGTTTTGTTGATGTGCTGACCACCGGCACCTGATGCTCTGAACGTATCGACTGTAATATCATCCGGGTTAATATCGATTTCGATTTCATTATTATTGAATTCAGGGATGACATCACAAGAGACGAATGACGTATGACGTCTGCCTGATGAGTCGAACGGCGAAATACGTACTAAACGATGCACACCTTTTTCAGCTTTTAAATAGCCATACGCATTATGACCTTTGATTAACAATGTCACACTTTTAACGCCCGCTTCATCACCAGGTAAATAATCTGCTACTTCTACTTTAAAGTTTTTATCTTCAGCATAGCGTTGATACATACGAAGCAACATGCTCGCCCAGTCTTGTGATTCTGTACCGCCAGCACCTGGATGCAATTCTAAGATTGCATTGTTATCATCATAAGGTCCATTTAATAATAACTGTAATTCAAATTCGTCTAATTTACTTTTAAAGTTTACAGTTTCTTCTTCTAAGTCTGCTTTTAAATCTTCATCATATTCTTCTTGCAGTAATTCGTGCGTCGCGTTCATATCTTCGATTTCTGCTTCTAAATCACGATAGCCTTGCACTACTGACTTTAACGCATTATTTTTATCGATAATTTCTTGCGCTTTATTTTGATCATCCCAGAATGTCGGTTCTGTCATCATTTCTTCATATTCTTGGATGTTTGTCTCTTTTTCTTCTAAGTCAAAGAGACCCCCTAAGTTGTTCTAATTTTTCACTATAATTCGCGATATTACGCTTAATTTCGGATAGTTCCATCTTTTTTCTCTCCTGTACATTGATTGATTAGTTTGTTCTATACTTTTCCTATTTTAGCATAACTTAGAGATATGCTTGTATGAAAAAAGAACCGACTGCCTGTAAGGAAGAACAAATTTTCTTCCTTACAATACGCAATGGTTCTTAGAAATGCATACTATTTGCCGCAGCAGTTTTTGTATTTCTTGCCGCTTCCGCATGGGCAGGGATCGTTACGGCCGACTTGGTCGCCTTTCACAATCGGTTTCGCTTTGACTTTCTCTTTACCGTCTTCAGCTGAGACATGCTGCCCTTTATACTCCTTTGCTTTATCACGTTCCACATCATCTTCTACTGTGATGACAGACTTAAGGATATATTTGCTGACATCTTCTTCGATATTCATCATCATATTATCGAAAAGTTGATGTCCTTCATTTTGATAATCACGAAGTGGGTTTTGTTGTCCGTATGAGCGTAAATGAATACCTTGACGTAATTGGTCCATCGTATCGATATGGTCTGTCCAACGACTATCGATAGAACGTAATAAAATCATACGTTCGAATTCATTAAATTGCTCAGGAATATTAGCTTTTTGTTTTTCATAAGCAGCTTCAACTTTTTCCCATACTGTATCAAAGATATCTTCTCTATCTTTACCTTTGATTTCAGAGATATCTAATTCACCTTCATGTAAGAAGACATCTTCTACATAATTAATGAACGGATCGTAATCTACTTCATCTAAGTCATCATTTACATAATAACCGATGGCGCGATCTAGTGTTGAACGCATCATTGTTTTTACAAGATCAGAACTTTCTTCATTATCGATAATGCTGTTACGTTCACCGTAAATAATTTCACGTTGCTTACGTAATACTTCGTCATATTCAAGGATACGTTTACGCGCATCGAAGCTATTACCTTCTACACGTTTTTGTGCAGACTCTACAGCACGAGAAACCATTTTAGATTCAATCGGTGTAGAATCATCCATACCTAAACGGCCCATCATATTTTGAAGACGTTCTGAACCGAAACGTACCATTAATTCGTCTTGAAGTGATAAGTAGAAACGACTTTCACCTCTGTCACCTTGACGACCAGAACGACCACGTAATTGGTCATCGATACGACGTGATTCATGACGTTCTGTACCGATAACTGCTAAACCGCCCAGTTCTTCGACACCTTCGCCAAGTTTGATATCTGTACCACGACCGGCCATGTTTGTCGCAATCGTTACAGCACCTTTTTGACCTGCAGTAGAAACGATTTCTGCTTCACGCTCATGGTTTTTCGCGTTTAAGACGTCATGACGTACGCCGCGTTTTTTCAATAACTTAGAAATATATTCACTGGTTTCAACCGCTACTGTACCTAAAAGAATCGGTTGACCTTTTTTATGTTTTTCTACAACATCTTCAACCACCGCATCGAATTTACCTTTTTGACTAATATAAATTAAATCAGGTTTGTCGATACGTTGTACAGGACGGTTCGTCGGAATTTGCGTAACTGTCATGTTATAGATATTACGGAACTCTTCTTCCTCAGTTTTCGCTGTACCTGTCATACCAGATAATTTGTTGTACATACGGAAGAAGTTTTGGAACGTAATCGATGCCATTGTCTTAGATTCATTTTGGATTTGCACGCCTTCTTTTGCTTCAATCGCTTGGTGCAACCCTTCTGAGAAACGACGACCTGGCATTGTACGACCTGTAAATTGGTCAACGATTAATACTTCACCATCTGTCACCATGTAGTCGACATCACGTTGTAGTGTATAGTTGGCACGTAATGCTGTATTGATATGTGTAATAATATCTACGTTGTTTAAATCATATAAGTTATCCAGTTTAAACATACGTTCAGCTTTATCTGCACCTTGATCTGTTAATTGAACAGATTTTGTTTTCTCATCATAGTTATAGTCATCTTCAGCTTTCAACATTTTCGCGAATACGTTCGCTTGTGTGTAAAGTGATGTTGATTTTTCTGCTTCACCAGAAATAATTAAAGGTGTACGTGCTTCGTCAATTAAGATAGAGTCGACCTCATCAATGATGGCGAAGTGAAGCGGACGCATAACACGTTCTTCTGCATAATTCACCATGTTGTCCCATAAGTAATCGAAACCAAGTTCGTTGTTAGTACTGTACGTGATATCTTCATTATAGGCTTGGCGTTTCTCCTCTGTTGATAAACTGTTTAAGTTTAATCCTACAGATAAACCTAAGAAGTTATATAACTCAGCCATTTCTTCACTTTGTACACTTGCTAAATATTCGTTGACTGTAATAACGTGTACACCGCGACCTGCTAAAGCGTTCAAATACGTCGGCATTGTCGCTGTCAACGTTTTACCTTCACCGGTTCTCATTTCTGAAATGTCACCGTTATGAATCGCGATACCACCCATAACTTGGACACGGTAAGGTGACATATTGAACACACGTTTAGCCCCTTCTCTTACTAAAGCAAAGGCTTCAGGAAGGATTTCGTCTAATATTTTATCTTGTTTAACTACATCTTCTTCAGCTTGAACTCGTTCTTTAAGTTCTTGTGTTTTATTTCTAATTTCTTCATCAGTAAGAATCGACATTTCCTCTTCTAATGCGAGTACTTTGTCCGCTTGCTTACCTAGGCGTTTAATTTCTCTCTTATTGCCGTCAACAATTTTTGATAAAAAACCCATTCTGTTCGCTCCTTTGGTATAAAAACTGTTTGGCTTACAACAATTCATCTTACCATTTATATCGTAAAAGTTACACTTATATACTCAATCTAATAGTTGATAACTCTTTATTTATAAGTATCAGTGTTTATGATTTTCTTCACTTAATCCAAAGTTTCTATTTGTGTTGTTGGTGCATTACACGTTTCAAACATATCCTCTATATTTTGACACGTTCAACTTACTGAAATCAATCAAATACAATCTTATTAATACAAACTTAATCTTTGAAATTAGTAGTCATTAAAAAAGAGACTCGCAACCTCACAGCTGCGAGCCTCTCATGAGACATTAATTATTAATTTTCAACTGTTTCAATTAAACCGTATTTTCCATCTTTTCTGCGATAAACGATGCTTGTACCATCTGTATCACGGTCTGTAAAGATGAAGAAGTCATGACCTAATAAGTCCATTTGTAATACGGCTTCTTCAGAATCCATCGGTTTTAAGCTGAATTGTTTAGAACGAATGATTTCGATTTCATCATTGTTATCTTGATCAGCAGTTTCTGGTGTAGCTGCTGGGATTGATGGGAATGGTTCTTTCTCATTCTCTTTACGTTTTTTACGATTAACGCGTGTTTTGTACTTACGCACTTGACGTTCTAATTTGTTAGTGATTAAATCAATGCCCGCATATAAATCGTCGTTTCTTTCTTCTGCACGAAGTGTCACGTCTTTAAGCGGAATTGTCACTTCAATTTTAGTGCTTGAATTGGCGTAAGTTTTTACTTTAACATGTGCATCAACGTTCGGCACATTTGTAAAGTAACGTTCTAGTTTACCAACTTTGTCCTCAATGTAATTACGAATTGCGTCTGTAATAGTGAGGTTGTCTCCATGAATTTCAAATCTAATCATAGTGATCGACTCCTTTAACCTCTATATATGTTTTGATTGGTAATGCTCACCTTTATAATAACATGTTTCAACTATCTAGCAAAAGCAAATACATCTATTTTTCCAACTTTTCTGATAAATAAAGCTTCAATCGCATGATGGGCCGTTAGCCCTGTTGTATAAATATCATCTACGAGTAAAATGCGCTTATTTTGTAAATCTACATCTTGAAATGCAGGATTAATATAAAATGGATTGGGAGCTTTGGCACGCATCGCTTTATTCAAAGTGGATTGTTTCGGTCTAACGTCTGTTTGCAGTATCAGATGATACTTAACCCCTTTTGCAGCTAAAACCATTTCTACTGGATTAAATGTTCTTTGTTGATCCCTAACGATTGGTGAAGGAATTGGAATGATATAGTCATACTGTTGCTTCGGCAATCGAATAAGGTTTGCGATGACTTCACATAATGCCGTATCTCCAGCAATTTTATATTGATGAATCGTCTCGCGTACTTTCCCTGTATAACGGTAATCACAATAAAGTTGATGCATTAAGTTGAATTTGCGAGCTAAAAACTGACAATCTAAACAAGCTTCTTCACTTTCGTCTAACGGTTTTAAACAACGCGGACAGCGTTTCACTTTTTCTAAACGACATACTTCAAATGCTTGTCGACAATGTTCACACAGAATTTCAGGTGATTTATAAAAATTCGCGGCAGTTAAAGGTTCCGAAAATAGAGTTAAGCATAGTTTACATTTCGGCATCCAACCACCCCTTTTGTAACCCTAATTGATTCATTTGTTTAATTTGGCGTTTGGCTTGCACCATAGATAAGGTGACCCCATTATGCAAAAACAACACTAAGCCGCTGGTATCTTGTAATTTCCGTCCTGTACGTCCTGCAATTTGAACTAAAGCTGCAGTTTGGAAACTTTGGCTGTCGATGACAATGACATCTAAATGTGCCATCGTGAAACCCCGTTCTAAAATCGTGGTCGTGAAGATAATCGGATGTTTACCTGCTCTTAAAGCTTCTACTTTCTCAAAACGTAAGGCATCTTCACTATGAACTGCCACCAAGTCTTTGAAATATTTTTGATAGTGTGCCAAGGCTTGTTCCATCGCTTCAATTTGATTAAAGAAGACTAAAGTGACGCGTTGGTTTTCAAGTTGTTTTCGAAGAAGTTCGAGTAAATAGCGCTGCATGCGTTTCGGTTTGAATTTGAAGTAGTGGAATTTGGGGACGGGAAGCGGTTTACGATGATAACGCGCTGGTAAAGTAATGATATTCTCTTTTTTGAATTGTTTTAATAAACGTGAGGAAGGCGTAGCTGTCATATAAATATGACTATAAGCAGAAGCTGAAGCTTGAATGAGTGTCTGCATCAATAAAGGATCCATCGCAAGCGGAAATGCATCAACCTCATCAATATATATCACATCAAAGTATTGTTTAAAGCGATATAATTGATGCACCGTCGCAATGACAAAATGACCTTGATACGTCTGGCTTTGTCCTTGGTACAAGACGTCTATATGTTCACCTTTAAACGATTCGATAATACGCTTGCTGATTTCAATGACCACATCGACACGCGGTGATACAATCGCCACATTCATACCTTGTTGTCTGGCATGTTGAATTCCCACAAACATCATTTCTGTTTTTCCTGCACCTGTTACCGCATATAGTAATAAATTTTCCTGCTGTTGAATCGCTCGAATAATATGTGAGGAAGCATAGGCTTGTTGTTCAGACAGTTCAAAGTCCAAATGATATTCTCCTGAACTAATTTGATGTGCAGTTTTGGTAATATATATTGGCTTAAAGCTATCCATACGACCGAGTGATAAACAACTTCGACAATAAGTTATCGGTTGATCGTGAATTTTTGAATGATACGTATAATACTCGTCTTGATGAGGTGTTCCACATTGCTGACAATACCATTTTCCTTTGTCATTTTGTATCACACCTGGTCCTTGATAGATAATCGTTTCATCAGTCAGATGTTTCGTACTTCTGACTAACTTTCCATAATGCTTAATTGTTGTCAGTATAATCCCTCCTAAATAAAAAAAGACAAATCAAGTCACTGTCTGATACAGTGGACTTCATTTGCCCGAAAAATTGTATTTAATTTTATTATTGTTCTACATAGTCCTCTGGACGATTTTCTAAAGATGGAATACGTTTATTAGTGAAACCTAATGCGACACTGCCGACACCTAAATGCGATGCGATAACCGGACTGAAATCCGAATAGTTGATCACATAATGATCAGGGCAACGTTTTTTCAAATTCTCATAAAGTTTTAAGCCATCTTCTCTTGAATCACCATTTACGACATAGAGTGTAACCTCATCATAATCTTTCACTTTTTCTAACACACCGTCTTCAATGCGTTTGACAGCACGTTTTTTCGTACGCACTTTATCTAATGGTACAATCACGCCATCTTCGAATTTTAAGACAGGTTTCATTTTTAACAATGTACCGATAAACGCTTGTGCACCTGTAATACGGCCGCTCTTTTGTAAGTTCTTTAAGTCATCTACAACAACTTCTGCCCCTGTATGTTCACGCATCTCTAATAATTCATCGATGATTGTTTCTGGAGATGCACCTTCTCTTACGCGTTCAGCAGCATAAACCACATATCCGCCTAAAATCATACCTGATAATTTTGAATCGAATGTGTGCACGTTAATGCCTTCGACCATTTCGCCAGCTTGTGTTGCTGATTGGTATGTACCACTGATACCTGCTGATAAGAATAAACCGATAACATCTGTATATCCTTCATCTTTGAGTTTCTCATATTCTTCTACGACTTTACCAATAGCGGGCTGACTTGTTGTCGGAATTTGCGTTTCTGAACGCATACGCTGATATAATTCACTTGGTTGAATATCCTCTCTTTCAATAAAGGAATCTCCATTTTCAAATATCACACTTAATGGCACAACCGAAATATCATATTCATCTAATAAAGCTTGTGTTAATGATGTTGTAGAATCCGTCATTACAGCAATCTTCATGATTTTCCTCCTCAAATATACTCATTGTCAATCATACCCTATTTTATTAAAAAAGAAAATTGATTCTTCCATTTAGAAAAAATATCCGGAGCATGTATAATAGAAGCAAAGACAAGCAATTCTATTGTCATAGGAACTAGTTAAAGGATGTCATAAAATGGAGAATCATATTATTACGATTAAACAAGAATACGTGATTGAAAACGTGATTAACAAGTCACGTTTTATCGCTCATATTAAGCCAGTAGAAAGTGAAGATGAGGCAAAAGCTTTTATTGATGAAGTTAAAAAAGAACATCGCGATGCCACACATAACTGTTCAGCGTATACCATCGGCGATAGTATGTTGATTCAAAAAGCAAATGACGATGGAGAACCAAGTGGTACAGCTGGCGTACCAATGTTAGAAATTCTAAAAAAACTTGAGACACATAATACTGCAGCTGTAGTGACACGTTACTTCGGCGGCATCAAACTTGGTACAGGCGGCTTAATCAGAGCGTACAGTGGCGCCGTTCGTGATGCGATCAAAGAAGGCGGACGTGTTGAATTACGTAATGCGATACCCACTACAGTTACAATCAGTTATGAACAGACAGGTAAATTCGAATACGAACTGCAATCAACAAACTTCATTTTAAGAGATACGATGTATACAGATAAAGTGAGTTACCGTATCGATGTATTAGAAGATGATTACGAAGACTTTATCAACTTTTTAAATCGAATTACTGCAGGTACATTCGAATTAGATGAAGAACAAGTAACGCGCCTGCCTTTCGATATTGAAACAAATTAGATATAAAAAACCGCTTGAATTTCACAAGACGAAACTCAAGCGGTTATTTTTATGTGATTTTACATATTATTCTTTGTCGTGTCTGCTGCCACGTTTCTCAAGCATACTCAGTAACGGACGATAATTGTCATCAATTAATCCTGTAAATTCTACAATCAATTCAATCGTGACTAAAATTAGGATCAACATCATCACAACGCCCCATGGTTGTGATAAGTATAAAATAACACTTGAGATACTGAACATAATCGCAATCGAATAAATTAAAAACACGGTTTGACGGTGTGTATAACCAAGTTTTAATAACTTGTGATGTAAATGCGATTTATCCGGCTGCATAATACGTTGTCCCTTTTTCGCTCTTCTGATCATCGCAAATAATGTATCGATAAACGGTACGGCTAAAATCACCATCGGGAACAGTAACGAGAAGAAAGTAATATTTTTGAACCCGAGTAAAGAAACAAAGCTAATAATAAAGCCGAGTTGTAGTGAGCCGCTGTCTCCTAAGAAAATCTTTGCGGGATGTGAATTATAAAATAAAAAGCCGAGCAACGAACCAATCATGACTGAACAAATCATCATGATAAAAATATCCGCTTGTAATATCGCAATAAAGCCAATCGTCATAAATGCGATAGTTGAAACCCCTGCGGCTAAACCATCTAGCCCATCGATTAAATTAATCGCATTGGTAATCGCAATAATCCAAAAAACAGTAATCGGAATACTTAAAATACCGAACTGAATCGTGCCTGGAACGAACGGCAATTGAATGAAGTCAATTGTGACACCGTGATACACTACCACTAGTGCAGCTAAAATCTGGCCTGCAAGTTTGTACAACGGTTTTAAGTCATGCACATCATCAATCAAACCGACAAAATACATAATCATCGTTCCAAGAATTAAAGGAATAATTTCACGTTCAATAGGATGACCAATCCAAATTCCTAAAATAAACGCAAAGAGTATCACCGTTCCCCCTAGTACAGAAACAGGTTTCGTGTGCACTTTTCGATAATTCGGCTTATCCATAATATCCAGCTTTTTGGATATTTTAATCACAATCGGCGTCAAAATCACACTTACCGCCATGGTAACTAATATCAGTAAAAGTGTTATCATTTTATATCCATTGCCAAAATACTGTTCAATCTATGTCATACTTAAAGAGAACACGCTGTTATCTGCCTTTTGACAAGGGAACCTCCCTTCAATACTCATATGTATACAATATCAATAATCTATTTTAACACGAATTATTGATTATTGTAGTAGATTATAATAACAGTTATCAATGTTTCAGATGACAAAATGTATATTTTCACTTACAATAACTAAGTGGTTATACAAAGGAGCAGATCAATTATGATTGAAGCTATCATTTACAATACTTCGGTGACTGTTGCAGGTATCTATCTCTTTCATAGACTGCAATATTCAGAAACGAAACAAATGAAGTTTTCACAAACTTATGTCACGATTCTTATGACTGTCGTCGCACTTTTACTTGCGGCCTATCCGATACCAGTTCATAATTATTTACTTTATTTAACATTTGTGCCGCTCTTATTCTTAGGACGTTATACAAACGTCTTCTTTACTATGGTGGCTGCAGCTATTATTTTTGTCGTAGATGTTTTCGTTTACGGCGATCCTTTGGCATATAATATTGCTTTATTAATTATCGCCTTAGCTGTAAGCATCATCGGACCCTTTATCAAACAAAATGATATTGTGTCACTTCAAATCTTGAACGTCGTAAGTTTAGTTATCTTAAGTGTCGTTTCAATGATTACGCACTTCTATACATTACAAGAAATTATATACTTAATTCCGATATCATTTATCGTTACTATCGCATCTTCCATTATCTTTGTAGATATTTGGCGTTTCTTTACACTTGTCCAACGATATGAAAACGAAGAACGTTATGATTATTTAACTGGACTTGGCAATGTAAAAGAATTTGATCGTCATTTAAATAAAATGGCAGACAAAGCAGATGATAAAAATACAAGTTTAGGTTTACTTTTAATTGATATCGACGGCTTCAAAGATGTAAACGATGCCTTTACGCACCGTTCAGGAGATGCAGTCTTAAAACAAATCTCACAACTATTAATCAACTATGTGCCACCGAACATGAAAATATTCAGAAACGGCGGCGAAGAATTCTCAGTAGTACTGCTTGGTTATTCACTTGACCAAAGTGTGAAACTGGCTGAAAGTATTCGTGCAGGCGTGGAACAATCAACATTCCACTTGCCGAATAAAGAAGTCATCAAACTCTCTGTATCTATCGGTATCGGTTATTTAACCGCAGACGATTACAAATCACAACGTAAAGTCTTTAAAGATGCAGATGATATGTTGCATATGGCTAAAAATGAAGGGCGTAACCAAGTGATGTTTAACCCAATTGTTAAATAAACCATTTGTTTCAAAAAATGACATATTGAGACAAGAATCTATTACGGTTCTTGTCTCTTTTTTTCATTTCTATTGCAATCATCGATGTTCTATTGCAACTTTTTACTGTTCCCTGTAAACTTTCAAGTGTCAACAAAATCAAACGAGAAGGAGCGCAAAAAGGTGCCTGAAGAAGCAATTACCATAATAGATGAGAACAAAGTGATAGACGTTGTACTCACTGCAGGAAAGATATTACTTGAAAGCGGTGCAGAAACATATCGTGTTGAAGATACGATGTCTCGCATCGCTTATAGTTTTGGTTTAGATAATACCAACAGTTTCGTGTCGAATACTGCGATTATATTCTCATTAAACGACCGAACGAACACACGATTGATTCGTGTGCGTGATAGAACAACGGACTTAGAAAAAATTGCCCTAGCCAATAATATTTCACGTAAAATCGCTAAAAATGAACTAACGATTGATGAAGCAAAATCAGAATTGATTCATTTAGAACACGCTTCACTGCAATATTCATATTTAACTAAATTTTTAGCCGCTTCTATTGCCTGTGGATTTTTCTTATTTATGTTTGGAGGCGTTGCACAAGATTCCATTTTTGCCATTTTGGCGGGTGCAGGTGCTTTCTTAACATTCGATTTCGTTCAACGTTTTATTCAAATCAAATTCTTTTCTGAGTTTATCAGTGCCATTGTTGTCATTAGTGTCGCCGCCATCAGTCATAAACTCGGACTATCCATCAACCAAGATATTATTACCATTTCAGGGGTCATGGTCTTAGTACCAGGTATTTTAATCACTAATGCAATCAGAGATTTAATGGCCGGTGAATTGCTTGCTGGGATGTCACGCGGTATGGAAGCTGCATTGACTGCCTTTGCGATCGGTGCCGGTGTTGCGATTATTTTACTCTTCTTTTAAGAAAGGCGTGTTACAGAATTGATCTTACATTATTTATTTCACTTTGTTATCAGCTTTTGTTCTACATTGCTATTTTCAATCCTATTCAACGCGCCGCGTAAACAATTGCCGGCATGCGGTTATGTAGGCGCAATGGGATGGACCATCTACATCATTTCGATGGATTTGAACTCAGGTAAAGTGGCTGCTTCTTTCCTAGGCAGCTTTATCTTAGCAATTATGAGTCATGCGATGGCAAAACGTTATTTCCAACCTGTCATTATCTTTATTGTGCCAGGTATCATTCCCCTTGTACCTGGGGGCGCTGCGTATGAAGCCACACGTTTCCTAGTCACAAATCAATATACCCATGCAGTCAACACTTTTTTAGAGGTTACCTTGATTTCAGGTGCCATTGCTTTTGGTATATTATGTGCAGAAATCAGTTACCATATTTATAATCGTATTAGAATCAACTATGGTAAAATGAAAGGTAAATCCTATAGGAAACAATTTAACATGAATAATAGAGGTTAAGGGGTGCATATCAAGTGAAAGAACAATTAATCGACAGACTGAAACGTTATGCGGAGATTGATACACAATCTAATCCAGACTCAGAAGCAACACCATCAACTGAGAAACAATGGGATTTGTTAAATGTGTTAAAACAAGAATTAGAAAATCTTGGTTTAGAAACAGACTTAGATGATAATGGCTATTTATTTGCGACATTAGAAAGCAATATCGCAAAAGAAGTACCGACTGTAGGCTTTTTAGCACACGTTGATACTTCACCAGACTTTAATGCGACAAATGTTAAGCCGCAAATTATTGAAAACTACGACGGCAAGCCAATTCAACTCGGCGATACGGACCGCGAATTAAACCAAACTGTCTTCCCTGCTTTAAAATCAGTAGAAGGCCACACTTTAATGATTACAGACGGTACATCATTACTTGGCGCAGACGATAAAGCGGGTGTTGCTGAAATTATGACTGCTTTAAACTATTTAGTTGAACATCCAGAAGTGAAACACGGACGTATCCGTGTCGCATTTACGCCAGATGAAGAAATCGGACGCGGGCCTCATAAATTCGATGTAGCTCGTTTCGGGGCTGACTTTGCCTATACAATGGACGGCAGTCAATATGGCGAATTACAATTTGAAAGCTTTAACGCAGCTGAAGCAACGATTACTTGTCATGGTGTCAATGTACATCCAGGTTCTGCGAAAGATGTCATGGTTAATGCGATTAAATTAGGCGAACGCTTCGATAGTCAATTACCACAAGATGAAGTGCCAGAAGAAACAGAAGGCTATGAAGGTTTCTTCCACTTGATGAACTTCAATGGTACAACTGAAAAAGCTCAACTGAAATATATCGTACGTGATCACGACCGCAATCGCTTTGAAGCACGTAAAGCATTGCTTGAAGATATTAAAAATGAAATTAACGCAGATTACTCAAATAATCCAGTTGAAGTAGAAGTCCATGACCAATACTTCAATATGGCTGAAAAAATCAATGAAGTACCTGAAGTCATCGAGATTCCAAAACGTGTCTTCAAACAATTAGGTATTGAACCTAATACCGAACCGATTCGCGGTGGTACAGACGGCTCACAACTATCATTTATGGGCCTACCGACACCAAACATCTTCACAGGTTGCGATAACTTCCATGGTCCATTCGAATACGCTTCTATCGATGTCATGGAAAAAGCAGTACAAGTGATTGTAGGTATCGCAGAAGAAGTAGGCAATACCGAAGCATAATACAACTTTAACGTTACTAAAGAGACGTCACTATGTACGTATAAATATAAAAATGGCTGAACCTAAATTACAAAGGGTTCAGCCATTTTTGATTATTCATTTAAGATTATTAGTTGATTATGCTTTTGTTTGTGATTTTTGCGTATTGAATGTTGTTGTTAGGAGCTTTAAAGCTTGGACAGCGTAGAAGCGGATTTGTAAACCGGCTTCAAAACTTGTATAGCGCTTCGGCATTGTCATAAATAAGTTGAACATACCAGTAACACCTAACGCTTCATAACGATCGAATTTATCTGCTGTCGCATTAATCGCAATGCAAGGCTTATGATATTTTGTCGCAAGCTCTGCAATTCTTAATGATGTTGTTTCTAATAAATGATCTTGTTCATTGATACCTTCACCGAACATAATTAAATCTGCTTGTTCAATCAAGTTTTCTAAGTGCGTAATTTGATCCACTAAGCTATGACTTGTTAGAACTTCTGCGTTATAAAGTGCAGCTAAGACAGCCGCAATACCGCCACCTGCACCACCGCGTTCTACTGTACTTGTCACCGTACGTGTTTCATTTTTTAAGATTTCGCTGAAATACCAAACTAAATTATCAATTGTCGCAGCTTCTTCTCTAGAAATCTCTAACAATTTATAAACTTGCATGATTTCACTTTCTTTACCATACATCTTGCTGGCAAAGTCAGAGACGAGTTGGATACGCGTTTCTTTTAATCGTTGGTCAAGGCCTGAGAAATCTACACGACGAATGTATTTTAATACGCCTACGCCTTCTTTCGCATCGACAGGTTCACCTTCATCGTTGTAATATTTGGCACCTAATGCTTGCAGCATACCAGCACCGCCGTCAAAACTTGCGATATTACCGAGTGAAATCACTAAATGCTTGGCATCATTATCTAATGCTGCCGCAATCAATTCACCTAAACCATAGCTGGTACGCTCTGTCAGCGGTCGATTCCCTTGTAAGAATAAATCCGCTTCAATAATCGTCATGCCGCTCTCAGTCTTACCATAAACACCTTCAACTTGTTTCATATCTGCATCATGGACATTCACACGATATTTCGTGCCAGACTGCCATAAGAAGACAGAGTCCATCAATTCATGACGCCCATTGAACAGCGGCACTTGGACAATATCCGCTTCTTCAATTTGACTAGCGACCGCTTCTTCTACATATCGATTCGCCTCATAACTTGAAACGATTCCATTAAATTCATCCATTGCGACTAATACTCTCATTTTGTCACCTCAAATAAAGTTTCCCAATGTTTGTTCAATTCACTTAAATATTATACAGGGCTTATTTCAAAAAACCTACTGTAACGCCTAATGCTTGTTTTGCTTTAAATTAAAAAAACTCCAAGCTTTCAGATTGTGTTGGAAACATATACCCTTCATGTCCAACGTCTAAAAGCATGGAGTCCGCTTTTTACTTTATGTTATTAGTGCTTGTGTCCCCTGACAAGCAAGTTTACTCTTCAGCTTGTGCAAGTGAAGTCACATTAATGTCATCATGACTTGCATGCCATTTAACTTCACCGTCAACAAAATAAAAAGCTTGTGGCGATTCATGCTTCACGCCAGTTTGTTCTGCAATGTAATCAGATACATCTCTTTGTTCTTGCACAATTAAATAATACCCATCGATATCACGTTCATATAAGAATTTATTGAACTGATCGTAAGCATTTGCTGAAATTGGGCAAGTGTTACTGTGTTTCATAATAAATACATATTTGTTGTCGTTAATTACTTGTTTAAACTGGTCAATTGAAGTCAGCTTTGTAGCCATTCTATTCACCTCTAAAAATATTTATCACCTAAAGTGATAGTCCCATTCATTCCATTTCCTATTTCAATGTGTCTAATTATACACACTTTATATTTCAATGTTAACCAAAATACTAATATTTTTCTTGCTTTTTTCAATCATTCTGATGTACATCGTTCTTTAAGCCCTTGAAATCATTACGGAATTGATGGTGGTACTTATCTAATTCATTCCCTGTTAAAGGAGTTTTATTCATATCATATTGCTCCAATTTACGGCTGATGTCAATGGTTCTTTGTCGTGTCTCGTAATAATTTTGCAGACTATAATACATTTCGATTGCGGTCTGATGCGCTTTTGCAGTCTTTTCTTCTGATACACTTGCTTGATTCAACTCTTCAATTTGTTTGCTGATTAAAGGTTGAATTTTTTCTTTGATGACTGTTTTAGTGTTTTGAGGATTGTCAGCATCTAAATATTTCTTCGCAATCTTCTGCAACTCCTTATTATGATGTTTTAATTTACTTGTAAATTTATCTATACTCTCAGTTTCACCATTTTGACGTGCTTCTGTTACTTGCTTCTCTAAAAGTGCACGATTCTTCTCAAATAATCTCGTGTAATTTAAAATATCTTCATTCGCTTTGATGGATTGATTACATAAATGTACGAAGCTGCGAATATCTTTTAATGCTTTTTCTTGTTGGTCTACCTCATGCAAATACGTGTGACGTAATTGTTTCACCTTTTTAGTTTCTGCAGGAAGCTGTTTTGCGGCTTTTTTATAAGATTTAAAGGCCGGCATTAATTTCTTATCGATATCTTTTTCCATTTGTTGAAAGTCTGTTTTGTTTCTATCTGTTAAATCTGATTTGCTTAATTCACTTAAACGATTTAAATGAATATCATCCATGACTTGTTTAACATGTTTCTCTTCTTTATCCACTTCATGCTTCGCTTTTTCAAAGTGATTTAAATCTGACTGTGTTTTACTATTGCATGCCGCAAGAGACAGCGTTAGACAAACAATCGTTATTGCGAGAAGCCATTTTTTCACATTGTCCACTCCTGTCTTTTTATCTGTATAGTTTGCATGATTAATGTTTGAGTATGTCAGAATTCATAATATAATACTTTTAGAACTTTTACAAAGGACGGTTGAATATGTATTCTAAAACGCAGCCCTTAATCAAAGATAGGCAAGCGCTTCAAAATTATCAAAATCAATTTCAAGAGTTAAGCGACTTATTACTCGGTCTACTTAATACACCTGTTAAGACAGTCCACCACATCGGCGGTACTGCACATTTTAATTATCCAACAGAACCGATTTTAGATTTATTAGTCGGCGTTACTAATTTACATGATATTACAGCTTTAGATGAAAAACGATTAAATTATGCCGGTTTCTATCGCTTGCACCACCGTTATAAGAAAAAAGTAGTAATGGCGCAATTCAATAATATGAAAGAACTTAAACAAATCGTTCGTCTGCACATATTACAAATTGAATCTGATCAATATGACCACTATTTAACGATGCAAGAGGTTTTAACCCATAATTCTGAGTTACAAGCAGAATTTGCAGAAGCAAAACAAGCTTTACATGCTAAATCAGAGACTATTCGTGACTATGAAACAGGTAAAACAGCTTTGTTTGAAAAGTTGTCACGAAGATACGAGTTGAATTAAGCGGATTGTATTTCACAAAAAGCCTGTTTCATTGCTATAATAAGAAAGTGAAAATAATTGAAAGGGAGTTCTATCGTTGCACAAAGATGACATTCTTACAGAACTGAAAAAAGTTCTGCCAGAAGAAATTATTAAAGTTGATGAACCATTAAAACGCTATACTTATACGCAAACAGGAGGAAATGCTGACTTCTATCTCAGTCCGACAACTTTTGAAGAAGTTCAAGCCATCAATCACATTGCTAGAATCAACAACATTCCTGTCACTTATTTAGGCAACGGCTCTAATATTATTATTCGTGAAGGCGGTATTCGCGGGATTGTATTGAGCCTATTGCCTATGGATTATATTAAAGTTGAAGATAATGTCATAATTGCAGGAAGCGGTGCAGCGATTATTGATGTCTCCCGTACTGCACGTGATGAATCTTTAACTGGCTTAGAGTTTGCTTGCGGTATCCCAGGATCAATTGGCGGTGCTGTCTTTATGAATGCCGGTGCTTATGGCGGCGAAGTCCGTGATTGTATTGATTACGCGGTATGTGTCAATGAACGCGGTGAACTTGTACAACTTACACGTGATGAATTAGAACTTGGCTACCGAAGCAGTATTGTTCAAAAACAACACTTGGTTGTGCTAGAAGCTGCATTTAACTTAACACCTGGCAAACAAGATGAAATCCAAGCCGTTATGGACGACCTAACAGAACGTCGTGAGTCTAAACAACCTCTTGAATATCCTTCATGCGGCAGTGTTTTCCAAAGACCACCAGGCCACTTTGCGGGTAAATTAATTCAAGACTCTGACTTACAAGGCCACCGTATCGGCGGTGTTGAAGTTTCAACGAAACATGCTGGATTTATGGTCAATGTTGATAACGGTACTGCGACAGATTATGAAGACTTGATTCACCATGTACAACAAGTCGTTAAAGAAAAATTTGATGTCGAATTGCATCCAGAAGTACGTGTTATTGGTGATCATCCAGAAGATGAATAATAAACATCATACCGTTCATGGTATCGGTCTAGACAATGAGACGCGTTGTACGCATTACCATACACCTGTTGATGTTATCGCCATTAAATTCAAATGCTGTAATAAATTCTATGCATGTATTCATTGCCATAATGAATCAGAAGATCATGCACCTGTGCCATGGTCAAAATCAGAATTCGATGAACATGCGATTTTATGTGGTGTATGTGACACCACATTGTCTATCAAGGAATATATGGAAACAGACCATTGTCCGCACTGTGGTGCGCAATTCAATCCAAGATGCGCTGCACATTATCCTTTATACTTTGACGTTTAAAGTAACAGTATACAAATTAATGACGATTTAAACTAAATAAAACCGAGCCGGAAATATATTGCATTCCGACTCGGTTTTTTAATTACCATCTTCCCCCTATTAAAAACGGTAATTATTATTTAACAACCTCTTTTAATTCGTCAATTTGTTTCATTGTTGTAGTTGTTGAACCTGAAGCAAAGTACCATAATTTCGGATCAAGTTCATAAATTTCATCGTCTTTAACTGCTTTAACATTCTTAATTACATCGTTTCCTAAGACTTGTTTCGCAGTTGATTTACTACCAATAGCTTGACCACGGTCCATTGCTAAAATCACATCTGGATTTTTCTCATTGATGTATTCGTTTGTTACGTTTTGACCATGTGAGCTGCCTTTGATTTTGCTGTCTGCTGGTTTAAAGCCTAATGTGTTATAAACTAAGCTGCCGAAACGTTCTTTAGGACCGAAAGTAGATAATTCACCTTCGTTTACTAATAAGTACATTACTTTTTTATCAAAATCTTTTGTTTTATCTTTCATGTCAGCGATTTTTTTGTCTAATTCTTTATTTAATGACTTCGCTTTATCTTCTTTGTCGTAAATTTTACCTAAGTTTTCAGCATTTTTCTTCACTGAATTGACATAGTCTTTATCATCAGCACCTACATAAACAACTTTAGCGTCTGGTGCTGCTTTTTTGAATTCATCTAAATTCTTTTGGTTAGCTGTACGTGATGAAATGAAGATAACTTCTGGTTTAGCTTGCGCAATTTTATCGAAGTTCACTTCTTTTAATGAACCTGTGTTGATGTATTTGTCATCTTTAAATTCTTTTAAGAAGTCTGGTAATGTGCTGTTGCCTTCACCTTTAGGTACTGCTTTAACTTTATCTGCGACACCCATAGCTTTAAGTGTATCTAATGCACCATAGTCTAAAACGACAGCATTTTTAGGGTTCACTGGTACTTCAACTTCATTTTTAACCCCTTTTTCATCGCCGCCTTTAGGATCTTCACTTCTTAATTGGTAATTATTTTCAATTTTAACTGTCTTTTTATCTGATGAACCTTTTTCTGAACTTTCTTTTGAATCACTGCCATTACCACACGCAGCAAGTAAAAACATAATACTAACTAAAATAAATAAGCCTAATTTCTTCATTTTTCTTTATCCTCCTGAAATGTGTTAGACCCCCGTCTTGATATGCCGTAAAAAATCGGCATCACCCCTTTCAAATGGTCAGTGTTTAACTATAATATAGGCAAATTCTTTGGCCTCTGATGCATTCGATATCGACATCCATGTCATAAAGATGTCTTAAGATGCTTGGTTGAATAACTTCGTCTCGTTCACTCGCTTTGACGATTTCGCCATC
Organism: Staphylococcus sp. HMSC072B07; assembly: GCF_001815505.1. Lineage (NCBI taxonomy): Bacteria > Bacillati > Bacillota > Bacilli > Caryophanales > Staphylococcaceae > Staphylococcus > Staphylococcus sp. HMSC072B07. The sequence goes on from NZ_KV820898.1 coordinate 19,884, forward strand.
TTTCATCGCAATTACATCATCTGAATAACTAGACGCAAAGTTGATATCGTGTAATACAATTACAATTGTTTTGCCATGTTCTCGTGTTAGCTTTCTCAATGTTTTCATAATTTCTACTGAATATTTCATGTCTAGATTATTCAGCGGTTCGTCTAATAAGATACATTCTGTATCTTGTGCGATTGTCATCGCAATATAAGCACGTTGACGTTGACCACCTGAAAGTGTTTTAAGATTACGATCTCTGATTTCTTGTAGTTGGAGTAAATCTAAAGCTTCATTGATTTTTTCTTTATCTGTATCGTCTAATCGGCCTTTAGAGTATGGGAAGCGACCGAATGCGACTAATTGTTCTACTGTAATATTTAGTTCAGTATGATTCGTTTGTTTTAAAACTGAAAGCTTCTTCGCAATTTCATTACTTGTAAATGCGCCAATACCTTCGTGTTCAAGTTCTATAGAACCTGTATCTATATCCATTAAACGGCTGACCGCAGATAATAAGGTACTTTTACCTGCCCCGTTTGGACCTATTAATGACGTCAAACGTCCTTTACGAATTTCTACGTTAATATCTTTAAGAATCGGTTTATCATGAATCGTTTTATTTAAATCTTGAACTTGTATCATCATGAATTTCTCCTTTTAATCAATAAGTATACGAAGTAACTTCCTCCGATTAAGTTGATGAGGATACTTACTTCTGTCGTGGCTTCAAATAAATGTTCTACAATCCATTCTGCAGTAAATAAGCTGATCCAGCTTAAAAATATTGTCGCAGGTAATAAGTATTTATGTTCATATGTTTTCATGACTTCATGCGCAATGTTCACAGTTAATAACCCTAAGAATGTAATCGGACCAACAAGCGCTGTAGCGATTGAAGTTAATAACGCGACCATAATCATTAATAAACGTGTCATTCGTGTATAGTTGACACCTAAGTTCAATGCCTGTGCTTTCCCTAATAGTAATACGTCTAAATAAGGCAAGATTTTAATTGTAATTAAAATTAGAATAACTAAGACAATGCTGCTGATGGCAACTAATTTTGAGTTCGATGCATTAAAGTTCGCAAACATTGAACTTTGTACAGCTAAGAAATCTTCAGGGTTGATTACGAGTTCGATAAAGCCAGTGATACTTCTAAAGAATGTACCTAAAATCACACCGATTAATAAGATAAAGTACACTGAGAAGTTACCGTATTTAAAAACACCCTGGAATAGAATAAGTGCGAATATAATCATTGCGACTAATGTTAACGCAAAGTTGAGATAAATATTTGTCACTGCCATTGATTGAATACCAAAGATAAAGACTAAGACAACTTTGACAAACATATAGACCGCATCTAATCCCATCATAGACGGTGTTAATAATCGGTTGACTGTAATCGCTTGGAATATAATGACAGAGGTACCAATCGCTGCACCGACTAAAATCATTAAAATCAGTTTCCTGATTCGACTTTGTATCTGATACGCAAAGATATCAAAGTCAATGCCTAACAAGAGATATAAAATACCCGTTACCACAACTACACCCAATAATATAAATAATCTGATATTACTTTGTTTATGACTCATAGTTGCGACTCCCTTTAAATAACATTACTAAGAAAATTAATGTCCCGAAGACACCGATAGTCAATCCGATATTGATTTCATATGGATAAACAATCACACGTCCTAAGATGTCGGACACCAATACAAAAATCGCACCTAAGACAGCAGTGTGCGGCAAGGCATTTTTTAAATGGTCTCCTCTATAGATAGACACAATATTCGGCACAATTAAGCCTAAGAACGGTAAAGTACCAACTGTCACAACGACTAATGCGGTCATTGTTGCGGTAATCGTTAAGCCGAACATCATAATTCGATCGTAGTTGACTCCTAAGTTATGGCTGAAGTCTTTACCCATACCAGCAATAGTAAAATAGTTGGCAAAAATATACGTAACAATAAGCAATGGGATGCTTAAATATAAGACTTCATATCGACCGCTTGTGATAATCGCAAAGTTACCGTTCAACCAGTTCCCAATACTTTGCAGTGCATTCGTCCTTAATGCCACAAACGTTGTTAAACTAGATATAATACCGCCAATCATAATACCGAGTAACGGCACGAATATAACATCTTTAAAGCGTATAATTTGAATCAATTTCATAAAGAAGAATGTTCCGCCGATACTAAGTACCATAGCGAATAACAGCTTAATTAAAATATGCGCTTGCGGAAAGAAGATTAATGAGATGAGGATCCCTAGTTTCGCCCACTCCATCGTCCCTGCAGTTGTCGGACTGACGAACTTGTTTTGCATCATCTGTTGCATAATCAGTCCAGCCAGTGCTAAAGAACTGCCTGAAATGATAATACTGACTGTTCTTGGAATACGGCTCGAAACAAGTATATTTTGCTGATCTGCGGTTAAATGAAAAATTTGTGTAATAGAAAGCTGACTAACGCCCACAAACAATGAAAGGATAGTCAAAAATATAAAAAGAATTAATAAAACTGGAAAGCGCATGAGTTGTTTAATCATTTGAAACTCCTATCCCCTCTAAAAACAATTAATGATTAACTGTAACTGATAATCATTTCCACTTACTTTCTATCGTATCAGTTTCTCCCGTTTTATCAATGCTTTTCAAACATTTTCAGGAAAATTCTTTTACAAATATAGGCTATTCCCTGAGATAGAATGTATTTTTTCTCTCTTTATTTCGATTAACTCTTTTGCTTCAACATATTTTATTTTCAATTATATTTTTTTAAATCAAAAAAAGAGCAATGACTTCAAACTGTTTTCACAGTCAGAATCAATGCTCTTCAAAATGATATTATTTATTTTTCATCATCAAAAATAAAGTCTTCATCACGTAATGCTTCTACGTTTAACGCTAACGTATAACCGTCACCTTTAACTGAGAAGAAGTCATGGTTTTTCGTTGACGTATCTAATGCGTTTTCGATAATTGGGTTGAATTCGCGTTCTTCGAAATAAGGTTCAAAACCTAAGTTCGATAATGCTTTGTTTCCGTTATAACGTACATAGTTCAATACATCATCAGTTAAACCAATTTGGTCATATAGTGAATGTGTATAAGAAACTTCGTTTTTGTATAACTCATCTAATAGTTTATACATTTCTTGATCTGCACGTTGTTTTTCATTTTCTGAAAGTTCATTACGCATGTGTTGCGCATCTAAACCAGTGAACACACCGTGGATAGACTCGTCTAATAAAATCTTACGGATGATTTCACCAGATGTTGTCATACGACCTTGTCCAGCAAGATAAAGTGGATAGTAGAATCCAGAATAGAATAAGAATGTTTCTAAGAACACACTAGATACACGTGCCATATATTGGTCATATACTGATGCATCTTTTCTCCATAATTTATGATAGTTACCCACAATTTTATCTGATTTGAATTTTAAATGTGGTTCTTCAAGTACCCATGTATCTAAAAGATAGTTTGTCTCGCTAGATGGTAATAATGTTGTGAAAATGTGAGAATAACTTTTCGCATGGATTTGTTCCATCATACCCATAAATGAGTAGACAGCTTTTTTACGTAAATCTTTTGTATGCATCATGACTAAAGGCATGCCGTCATCAGCTTGATGTGTATCTAAACCTGTTAAACCTGCAAGTGCCTTCTTAAATGTATCTTGTTCTTCTGGTGTTAATGTTTTCCAACTCGCAATATCTTTAGAAACTTTAAATTCAGTTTCTACCCACATTTGGGAGATGTTTTGTCGCCAAAACATGTTTGTCATATCTTCTTGCGTGTTCCAATTGACAGCAATCATCAAAGTGCATTTCCCCATTCTTGATTTTTAATTTTACTCGTTCAAATTCCGTTTAAAAAATTTATATGATTAGAGGAACAACCTCGTTAAGATTGTTCCTTGATAGGCTTTATTAGATTGCGCAGCTTGTACATTCTTCTACGCTTAATAATTTGTTACGTGTATAATAAAGTGATTTTAGACCTTTATGATGTGCATAGACATATAAACGTGCTAATTCACGTGTAGAGATTTCTGAGTTAACGTAAAGGATTGTTGAGATACCTTGGTCAACGTGTGGTTGGATTGTTGCTACTAAATCAATTAAACGCATTTGATCTGTATTGAATGCTGATTTGTAGTACCACATTGTTTGTGGTGATAAGAATGGCATTGGATAGAATGTTTCTGCGTTGCCATACGTACGACGTTCGATTTGGTCAACAATCGGCATTACTGAACTTGTTGCGTTTTGCACGTAAGAAATACTTTGTGTTGGCGCAATCGCAAGACGATAAGCATGATATAAACCATATTGCTTAACATCTTCTGCTAAAGCTTTCCAATCTTCTGCAGTAGGGATTTCTAAACCTTCAAATAAAGGTTTAACTTTTTCGTATTCAGGCACGATATCCGCTTCTGTATACTTTTCAAAGTATTTACCGCTCGCATAATCTGATTTCTCGAATTCTTTATAAGCTTCGCCGCGTTCTTTCGCAATTTGCATTGAACGCTCGATTGAGTAATAGTTCATCATCATGAAGAACACATTTGCGAAGTCTTTTGCTTCTTCAGATTCATAACCGATTTGGTTCTTCGCAAGGTAACCATGCAAGTTCATAACACCTAAACCAACAGAGTGCAATTCACTGTTTGCTTTACGTACACCTGGTGCGTTTTGGATGTTTGCTTCGTCACTTACAACTGTTAAAGCATCCATACCTGTGTGTACAGAATCTCTGAATTTACCTGATTCCATCACATTGACAATGTTTAATGAACCTAAGTTACATGAAATGTCACGTTTGATTTCATCTTCCACACCATAGTCATTGATAATAGATGTTTCTTGTAATTGGAAGATTTCAGTACATAAGTTACTCATTTTGATTTGTCCAATGTTTGAGTTGGCATGTACTTTGTTTGCGTTATCTTTAAACATTAAATAAGGATAACCTGATTGTAATTGTGTTTGAGCAATTGTATTTAACATTTCACGTGCATCTTTTTTACGTTTTAAGACATTCGGATTTTCGACCATTTCATCATAGTATTTATCCAGATCGATATCATCTAATGTTACACCGTATTCATTGTAAACTGTGTGTGGTGCGAACATGTAGAAGTCTTCACCTTCTTTTGCAAGTTCAAAGAATTTAGCAGGTACGATTAAACCTGTAGAAATTGTTGCTAGACGAAGGTCTTCATCTGCGTTTACTTTTTTCGTATCTAAGAATTCTTCAACATCATAGTGGAAGATGTTTAGGTAAACAGCACCAGCACCTGGTCTTTGACCTAATTGGTCTGCGTAGCTGAAGCCGCCTTCAAGTGATTTTGCTACAGGTAAGACACCTTTTGCGACGCCTTTGATTCCTTTGATTGCTTCACCACGTGCACGAAGTTTAGATAAGTTGATTGCGACACCGCCGCCGATTTTACTTAATTGTTTCGCTGTTGAATCAATAAAGTTGATAGAGTTTAAGCTGTCATCTACTTCTAATAAGAAACATGATACAAGCTCACCTCTACGGGCACGGCCTGCGTTTAAGAATGTTGGTGTTGCAGGTTGGTAACGTTGTTCAATCATAGATGAAATAAATTGTTTTGCTTGCGCTTTGTCACCATCTGCTAAATAAAGTGCGACAATAGTCACGTGTTGTGTATAGTCTTCTAAATATTGTTTTTTATCGTTTGTTTTTAATGCATAATCTTTGAAGAATTTACTTGCTGACATATAGCTCGCAAATGTAAATGGAATACTGCGTGCATATTCAGTGATTTCTTTTAAGTCTTCTTCACTATATATTTGGAATACATCTACATAGAAATCATTATCTACAAGATAGTGCAAACGTTCGATTTCTGAATCGAAATAAATCGTATGATCTTTGATTTCTTCTAAATAAACTTCTAGCGCTTCTTGGTCTTTTTCTAAGCTGAAGAAACCATTTTCTTTACGCTTTGTAACCTCATTATTTAACTCAATATGATTGTATTGCTTTTCGTTCATAGTCTTCATATAAATGCCCCACCTTATCTTTAAACTCTTCTACGTCTTTCTTTGTACCTTGTACTTCAAATTTCATTAATAGCGGAACGAGATATTCTCGAGAAATGGTCTCGCTGGCTTTCGCAAAGTTTTGACCCCAGTTACGGTTACCACTGCCGACCACTGCTCTAATCATGTTTCCGTTATGACTTAAAAATGTTTTGACAACATCTGGCACTTCTCCAAAGCCGATTGTACTAGTGACCAATACATAAGGCTCATCCAAGCGCACATCCGCGCAGTTATCATTTGTAATCTCTAAAGTGTCCTCAAATTCAGTTCTTGCAACAAATCGTCTCACGTTACCAGTAAATGAAAAATATACTACCTTCATTGAATCACCCGCTTTCTTACAAAGAACGCGCTTAATCGTCACATAGCGTCATGCACATATTATTCATAATTAAAAAACATGCCAGGCTGCCGTACTGGTATTGCTGTTTCTAAAAAGAAGTTGTGACTGCTGCATGTTTTAGTTTATTTCGATATGTTAAATGCATTGCTCCCTGCCACTACATATTGTGTTGGTAATCAGTTAACCGAGTATTCCTTCACAATACTCTTGTCCAAATAAGTACAATTACTCATATTTCTATTTGCTTAGACATGACTTGTCATCACAACTTTGAACACGATTTCTCAACTATACAGAACATATTGGTTAATCCCCTAACCAATCTGTTCATCTTGCAAATTCTGTGTGAAATTGCCTTAAAATAGTGAAATATAATTTTCTTATTTTTGGACTCGACCACAATATATAGTGTTAGGTTCCGTTCTTCAATACTATATTATGTGATTCATTATACCGAACACCTATTATAATTTCAAAGAGATTCACCCCTGAAAATTTTCTTTAAATTTGTCAAAATTGATGAAAGTAGCGTCATCTCTATGCTTGGCGTTCTTAAATTTTTCCAAAAATCATTTTAAAATAAATAATTGTAATTTTGCTCTTGATTTTTTGAGAATTTGTGTACCGCTTGTCATCACAAGATTCCGCTGATTTGCGTCATGAAAGGCTTAACACAATTTATTCATCAACACAAAATAATCATTCCTTTCAGTTAGTGACGTGTCATTTAATCTAATGGATAGAACGTACGTTCGGTTTATAGTATACCATGTTCATTTTCTTTAGCAAGTCTATATAGGCACTTATTTCTATATATGCTAAGATGATATACGTTAAGTTTTGAGGAAAGTTGAGGAAAGTATATGGATCCAAAAATAAAAGGAATCATTGCGATACTTGTTTCAGCTATAGGATTCAGCTTTATGTCCCTATTTTTCAGACTTGCTGGTGATTTACCCGTCTTCCAGAAGTCACTCGCTAGAAACTTAGTCGCAATGCTCATCCCACTGTATTTCTTATATAAATACAAACAACCCATGTTTGGTAAATTAAGCAGTCAGCCCTTATTAATTGCACGTTCAACCCTTGGTTTAATCGGTGTCTTATTCAACATTTACGCTATAGACCATATGCTGTTAAGTGACGCAGATACATTGATGAAGCTTAATCCTTTCTGGACGATTTTACTCAGTATGATTTTCTTGCATGAGAAAATCCGTAAATATCAAATTACAGCGATGTTAGTCGCAATTGTCGGTATGTTATTTGTTGTACAACCGCAATTCTCTTCAGAAATGATTCCAGCTATCGTCGGATTATTCTCAGGTATCTTCGCCGCATCAGCTTATACTTGTGTACGTGCATTAAGTACAAGAGAAGCACCTTATACGATTGTCTTTTACTTCTCTTTCTTCTCAATTATTGCTTTAATTCCATTCGTTATCTTTACGTATGTACCGATGTCAGGCCTACAAATGATTTATTTAGTAGGTGCCGGCTTATCAGCTGCTGTCGGTCAAATCGGAATTACACTCGCATATAGTTTTGCACCTGCAAAAGACATTTCAATCTTTACGTATGCTTCCATTATCTTTACAGCGTTAATGGGTATCATCATTTTCGGAGAATCACCGGATTTATATGCTACACTAGGTTATGTCATTATTATCAGTGCCAGCTACTATATGTTCGAAAAAGCACGCAGACAAAGCAGAAAACCAGTACAATCGTCTCATAGAGGAGGAAAATAAATATGTCACAACAAGGCAGAAGCAAAGAAGATTTAGAAGATCTTACATTGCTTGGTAATCAAAATAACCAATATGACTTTAATTATCGTCCAGATGTGTTAGAGTCTTTCGATAATAAACATCAAGGACGCGACTACTTTGTAAAATTCAATTGTCCTGAATTTACATCATTATGTCCGATTACAGGCCAACCAGATTTCGCTACTATCTACATTTCATATATTCCGAATATCAAAATGGTAGAATCTAAATCATTGAAACTTTATTTATTCAGTTTTAGAAATCATGGTGATTTCCACGAAGATTGTATGAATATTATTATGAATGACCTAATTGAATTAATGGATCCGCATTATATTGAAGTTTGGGGTAAATTCACACCACGCGGCGGTATTTCTATCGACCCTTATACAAACTATGGCCGTCCTGATTCTAAGTATGAAAAAATGGCTGAATATCGCATGATGAATCACGATTTATATCCAGAAACGATAGATAATAGATAATTGCAGATTTATTTGAAGAACAACCTGATTAAATTCGGGTTGTTTTTTATTTTGTGGGAAGCGGATACATAACTTTTTATTACAAAAAATGTAAAAGGTAGCTTCATTAATTTTCAGAATTTTCTTGTATATACACTTTTAATAGCTTAAAATTATTTTAAGTCATTCTTAGGGGGAAATTTATGAACAAGAAACAATATACACGCGAAGAAGTTATTCAAAGCACACCACGAACTGGTTTCTTTGGTCATCCGAAGGGATTAAGCACACTATTCTTCACTGAGTTTTGGGAGAGATTCAGTTACTATGGTATGAAAGCTATTTTAGTTTACTACCTGTATTATTCTGTGGCTAAAGGCGGATTCGGATTAGATGAGTCTGTAGCCATGCAGATTGTTGCTTTATACGGAACGTTAATCTATATGTCTGGGGTTATCGGGGGCTGGATTGCTGACCGTATCACAGGAACACAACACGCTGTGTTCTTCGGCGGTATTCTCATTATGTTCGGTCATATTATTTTAAGTTTACCGGGCAGCCTAACCGCCGTTATGATTGCTTTATTACTCTTGATTATCGGGACAGGTTTGTTAAAACCAAACATTTCTACAACAGTCGGCGAATTATACGATAAAAACGACAACCGTGTTGATGCAGCCTTCACTATTTTCTACATGGGAATTAACTTAGGTGCTTTAATTTCACCTATTTTAACTGGTTACTTACAAACACGTGTTGGTTTCCATGCTGGTTTTGCAACAGCAGCTGTCGGGATGTTTATCGGTTTAGTTGTTTACTGGTCTAAACGTAAAAAGTATTTAAATTTAGCAGGGTTATCTGTACATAATCCATTAACAAAAGAAGATACTAAGAAATTCTCTTTAATCGCTTTAGCAATCGTCGCAGCGTTTGCCATTTATTTAATCGTTTTAAAGTCATTCAATGCATTAACAATTGAAAACTTCAGTTTATTAGTTACATTTATCGGAATTGCTTTACCAATTTACATTGTAGTTTACATGCTTGTCAGCAAGAAAGTGACACCAGAAGAAAAATCTCGTGTCGGCAGTTATGTACCGTTATACATCACTTCTGTAGCTTTCTGGATGATCCAAGAGCAAGGTTCTACAATCTTGGCAAACTTTGCAGATAAGAAAACAGAATTAAGCTTAGCTAAATTAACAGGCGGCGCAATTCATTTCGATATTCCAGCTGCTTGGTTCCAATCATTGAACCCTATCTTTATCGTAGCGTTAGCACCACTCTTTGCGATGTTATGGGTCAAACTCGGCAAACACAACCCACCTACTGTCATTAAATTCGCATTAGGTGCCATCATCGGTGGGGTTTCATATTTAATCATGGTCGTTCCTTTAGCTGGTGGATTAGCACCTGGAGAACTGATTCACCCTATCTGGTTAGTCTTAAGCTTCTTATTAATCACAATCGGTGAGTTATGTATCTCACCTGTCGGTCTAGCTACTACGACAAAACTTGCACCATATGCCTTTACAGCACAAATGATGAGCTTATGGATGTTAAGTAATGCGACTGCACAAGGTCTGAATGCGCAGCTAGTTGTTGTATACGCTAAAATGGATTCAGGTCAATACTTCTTATACTCTGGTTTACTAACACTAGCTATCGGGGTATTGCTTGTGATTATTTCACCATTTGTACGTCGTGCAATGAAAGGTATTCACTAATACAAAATCGAACAAATTTAGTCTGAAATCTCTCAGAGGTTTCAGGCTTTTTCTATGGTCAATTTTTCACTTTCACTTTTTTGCCATATTTCAATCTGCATACCTTCTTTAGTTAAAATCTTCTCAAATTACGCCTTTTCTTCTAATTAAGCTTGATTAATCATGTTTTATATCTTATTCTTTTCAGAAAATTGTTAATATTTTTATTTTTAGAAAATTATTGAAACTCTCTTTTTTACATAGTAGAATCGAATATAATCCACTCCGTTATAGGATAGAAAGGTCGGGGTTAGTTTGCAGAACAATTTACATCAAAAGCATGTCCAAGAAATACCACAGAAAGGGTTCTTTGGACATCCAAAAGGATTAGGAGTCCTCTTCTTCGTAGAATTTTGGGAGAGATTCAGCTATTACGGAATGCGTGCACTCTTAATCTTTTACATGTTCTTCGCTATTAAAGATGGCGGATTAGGCATGGATAAAACGACTGCACAGTCAGTCATGTCAGTATATGGGTCACTGATCTTTATGACCAGTGTACTTGGCGGCTGGGTCGCAGATAGAATCACAGGTACACGCAGAGCGACAATGTATGGTGCTATTTTAATTATTATCGGTCACGTTTTCTTAAGCTTGCCGTTAGCACAAACAGGACTATTCATTTCAATGTTCTTTATCATCGTAGGTTCAGGACTTATGAAACCGAATATCTCTAATATTGTAGGTCGCTTATATCCTGAAAACGATAAACGTATCGATTCAGGGTTTGTTATTTTCTACATGTCCGTAAACATGGGTGCCCTTGCTGCGCCATTAATTTTAGACCAATTCTCTAAAGGTCATATGTTCCACCAAGGTTTCTTAATCGCAGCAATCGGTATGACACTCGCATTGGTTATTTATCTTTTATTCAACAGACGTAACTTAGGTAACGTTGGTTCAGCGCCGACAAACCCATTAAACGCAGTTGAAAAGAAACGTTATTCAATGATTACAGGTATTGTAGTCGTAGTCATCGCACTTGTATTAATCATCACCGGTTTAACTGGTACATTATCATTCAACTTAGTCAGCACAACTGTCTTAATCTTAGGTATTGCCTTACCAGTCTCTTACTTTACAACTATGATTAGAAGTAAAGAGGTTACAGATGATGAACGCTCACGTGTTATTTCATTTATTCCGTTATTCATTATTGGGGTAATTTTCTGGTCTATCCAGGAACAAGGTTCTAACGTTTTAAATATCTACGCATTTACAGGCACAGATATGAAATTGAATTTATTCGGTTGGACAACTGATTTTGGTAAAACATACTTCCAATCAATCAACCCATTATTCATTGTATTATTTGCGCCAGTATTGTCTTATGTTTGGAAGAAAATGGGAGATCGTCAACCAAGCCTTGCGACTAAATTTATTTGGGGTGCTTGGTTAGCAGGTATTTCATACATCTTAGTGGCGGTAGTCATGATGACTTCTGGCGGCAGCACAGTATCCGTAAACTGGGTCATTCTGTCATACATCATTTGCGTAGTCGGTGAGCTTTGCTTATCACCAACAGGCAGCAGTGCCGCAGTAAAATTAGCACCAAAAGCTTTCAACTCTCAAATGATGAGCTTATGGTTATTAACAAACGCTACTGCACAAGCCATTAACGGAACACTTGTTAAATTAATCGAACCGTTAGGCTATCAAAACTACTTCTTATTCCTAGGAGTTCTAGCAGTAGTTATCGGCTTAATCGCATTTATGTTTGTACCAAAGATTATTAAAGGTATGCGTGGCATACGTTAACACATAAAAGAAGCATCAAACGCTATTCAAAATAGTGGTTTGATGCTTCTTTTTTTATGTCATTACTTAATTCAACTATAAATGTAGAATAAGAAAAAGACGGGCGACCCCGTCTGTAAAATTTGCTTATTTATTTCCTAAGAAATATTGTTCAACTTCTTTCCAGTTATTGACACGATCGAAATCTTTATTGTGGATGTTATGTTGTGCTGTATACATCACTGGTTTCCCTGTAAAGCGTGCAAGTTGTCTTGGATTGTCATCGATTAAATAATCTGCTTTGACAATATTCTTTCTACCGCAGAAGACAAATTGTTGCGGATCTAAGAATGGGAAGTGTACTCTTAACCATTCATATTTTTCATGGAATGAAGTCGGCACATCCATTGCGGCTGTCGCAATATAAATATCATAGTGTTCAGCTAACTTCTTCACCACTTCTTGTGAATCTTTAATAACTTCTAAATTCTTAAAGAATCCTGGTTGTTTTAATACTTCATCAAGTACCCCTTCATGTTCAGGCATAAAGTGACGTAGTTTATTTCCATCTAATAACGCCTCTTTAATACCTAAATCTGTGCGTTTATTCACTTCTTCAATCAATGCTTTGATTGTATCCGCTAAAACTTCATCCATATCAATCGCTATTGATTCTCTCTTCATTACTGATAGCAACTTCCTTTCCTTTTCTTCTCTTCGAGTATAGCATATTTATTTTATAGAGTTGTGAAGTCTGATTTGAAAATATGTAAAGTAAAAACAAGTATCAACACGAAATTATGTTGATACTTGTTTTGTTATCGGTTATGCTTCAAAATCAAAGTCTTTAAGCACTTCGATCATTTTATCATTTTGTTCTGGGAAGCCAATGGTAATACGTACACCAATTGGGAACTCACGCGTAATACATCCGACTTTTAATAACGCTTTATATAAGTCATGCGGACGTTTCGTATTCACAAAGACAAAGTTCGTTTGGCTGTCAAAGAAATGTTTGCTTTCTGGAATTTCAAAGAATTTTGCACGTTCCTCAGCATTTTTTTGTTGAATGTCTTTTAAGTAATCTTGATCTTGATATGCTGCGACTGCCGCATATTCTGATAAGCGCCCTACGTTAAACGGTGGACGAATAATATTATAGTTATGAATTGCTTCTTCAGTCGCAATGATATAACCGACTCTTAGACCTGCTAGACCATATGCTTTAGAGAACGTACGCATTAAGAACGCATTTGGGAAACGTTCTTGTAACTTTAATGTATCTGGGAAATCTTCCGCAGTCACAAATTCAAAGTATGCTTCATCAACTAAAACTGGAATATGACTTGGCACTTTTTCTAAGAACGCTTCTAAATCATCATGTGTCACATATGTGCCTGTCGGGTTATTTGGATTACAAATCCATACTAATGCAGTGTCTTCATCAATCGCTTCTAAAATACCATCTAAATCGAATTGACCATTAGATTTTAAAGGTACTTGTACGACCTCTGCCGCTTCCACAATCGCATTATGATAATACTGACCAAATGTCGCTTGGCTTGTCACAATCTTGTCTCCAGGCGTTAATACCGCACGAGAAATCATTAAGATAACCTCATCTAAGCCAGCTCCAAATAAAATACGATTTTCATCAATGCCTAACCCTTTCGCAATTTCCTTGCGTAATGTCGGTGCACCTGTTTCAGGATAATACAACACTTCATCTACATGCGCTTTAATCGCTTCTTTCGCTTTAGGTGATGGACCATATAAGTTTTCATTTGATGCTAGTTTATGTAATTCAATGTCTAAACCGAATTCTTCTTTTAACGCTCTTGGTGATAAGCCTGGTTGATACGCTGAGAGCTGTTTAATTTGTTCTTTCATAGATACATCTGCCTCCTCAAAATGTTGTTTCTAATAATTTTAAATTTACTGACAATTATATACCTTTAAGTAACCCTTTGGCAACGACAAATTTATTGTACCTCGATTATGTTAAAACTAAAAAGAAAGCCTGAGTTACAATACCCAGACTTTCTTATTCATATTACTTAACTAAATTGTGTTTCTCTAAATACTCTTTTGCCACATGATACGGATCTTCATCTTTCACTGTGACTTTGTAGTTCATTTCTTGCATTTCTTCATCAGTGATTTTACCTGCTAATTTATTGAGCGGTTTAATGATTTCAGGATGTTCTTTGAGATATTTCTCTTTAAACATCGGTGCACCTTGATATGGTGGGAAGACGTGTTTGTCATCTTCTAAAATGACCATATCGTATTGTTTCAACTCTGCATCTGTTGAATAAGCATCAATTAAATTGATGTCACCTTTTTCAACAGCTTGATAACGTAATTTCGGTTCCATTGTACGAACTTTATTAAAGTTTAAATCATATGCTTTAGAAATGGCTTTATAACCGTCAGGACGGTCATTAAATTCTAAAGTGAAACCAGGTTTGATATCATCTTCAACTTTTTGTAAATCACCAATTGTTTTCAATCCGTGTTTCTTCGCAAAGTCACGCTTCACAGCTAATGTGTAAGTGTTGTTGTATTTCATCGGTTTCAACATCGTCATGTTTTCTTTTTTCTCTAGACTTTGTTTTGCCTGTTCGTACACTTTAGCTTCTTCTTTGGATTTCAGTGGTTCTTTAGTTAATTCACCTAAAACTGTTCCTGTAAATTCTAAATAGCCATCAATATCGCCAGATTTTAAAGCATTGAATAAGAATGACGTTTTACCCATGCCATCTTTAACATCCACTGTGTTGTCTGTTTCTTCTTCGATTAAAATCTTATACATATTCGTAATGATTGATGGTTCTGAACCAAGCTTGCCGGCAATCGTGATTTTATCGCCTTTGCCGCCTAACATTGGGATAACAATAACAAGCGCTACAACTAACACGATAGTGCCTAAAGTAATCAACAATTTCTTATATGATAGTTTCTGCATGAAACGTAAGGCTAAGTCAAAGACAATCGCCAAAATAGCAGCTGGAATCGCACCTAATAAAATTAACGAACTGTTGTTACGGTCGATACCTAATAAGATTAAATCACCAAGGCCGCCTGCACCGATTAATGCTGCAAGTGTTGCAGTACCAATGATTAACACCATTGCTGTACGAATACCTGCCATAATAATCGGCATCGCAATCGGCAACTCAACTTTCGTCAAACGACGTCCAGGTTTCATTCCGATACCTTTCGCTGCTTCAACAAGAGACGGATCAACTTCCTTAATACCAGTATATGTATTGCGTAGAATTGGCAGTAACGCATATACAACTAATGCAATAATCGCTGGCACTGTTCCAATACCAAACAATGGAATCATTAGTCCTAATAAAGCTAGTGAAGGAATCGTCTGCATCACAGCGGCAACGTTGATGACCGCTTCAGAAAAATGTTTTGTTTTCGTCAGTAAGATACCAAGCGGTACTCCGATTAAACAAGCAATTAACAATGCGATAAAGGAAATTTGCATATGTTCTAACAGCGTGCTCAGCAATTCCCCTTTTCGCTCTGAGAATGTTTGAAAGAATGCATTCATGATACGTCACCTCTCTTACTTTGAGCTAAAAACTTAAAGACATCTTCTCGTGTTAAGAGATGGTGTTGATCATGTTGTTTAATTACGACACTAGGATAGTGTGTTAAATCTTCATATACCTTGTTTAAAGGTGTATCTGGCAACAACACCGGTAAATCATTTGGTGTATCAACTGTTTTAAGTTGTTTGCCTTGCAGAAGTTTTTCAAGCGTTAAGTGAGACGTATCCGCATGGTCATATTGATTAATAAACTGTCTCACAAAATCATTCTTAGGATGTTGCATAAAACCATCAGGTGTATCGATTTGTTCTACACGTCCATCATTAAATAAACAAATGCGATCTGCTAATTTCATCGCTTCATTAATATCATGTGTCACAAAGACAATGGTTTTTCTGATTTTAGCTTGCAGCTCAATCAAATCTTCTTGTAAATTCGTACGACTGATTGGATCTAAGGCACTAAATGGTTCGTCCATTAAAATCACTGGCGGATCTGCAGCTAATGCACGTACAACACCGACACGTTGACGTTGTCCGCCTGATAATTCATCTGGTTTGCGATCGCGATATGTATCAGGATCTAGATTCACCATCTCAAGCAACTCATCAATACGCTTGTCTATCTTAGCTTTGTCCCAACCTTTCATTTGCGGTACTTGCGCAATGTTTTCCTTAACCGTCATATGCGGAAATAACGCGATTTGTTGAAGGACATAACCCATATCCCAACGCATTTCATAAACAGGAAAATCACTGATTGGTTTGCCTTTGAAATAAATATAGCCTTTCGTTAAGGGGATCAATCTGTTAATCATCTTTAATGTTGTTGTTTTACCACTGCCGGAAGGACCAATTAAAACGAAGAACTCACCTTCTTCAATGTTAAAACTGACATCTTCGACAGCCATTTTATTACCGTATTGCTTCGAAACGTTTTTTAACTCAATCATGCATAGGTCACCCACATTCTATTTCTATTTTAAAAAAGAACAGCAAGCTCACACTATCGTTAGCACAGTGAAACTTGCTGTTCTGTATTTAAATCTATTAAACTTGCGCTTTATAATTATGAATCGTTTCAATAAATTGAGGACAGTAATGTTTCAATTTATAACTACCGACACCGTCAATCGCAATCATTTCCTGTTTAGATTCAGGTTTACGTTTGGCGAATTCTTCAAGTGTAAAATCAGTAAAAATGCTAATCGGTGCTACATTTAATTTCTCGCTGAGTTCTTGTCTGACTTGTACTAATGCGTCAAACAATGCTCTATCGACACCTTCAATAGTATTGATATTGACTTTTTCACGAGATTTTTTCTTGAATGGTACAGTATAAATTTTTAAATCCTCACTTAGTATTTGCTTAACCTTTTTATCACAAGTTAAAACCTCATCATTTTCGTTTAAGAAGCCTTTGAAGCGCAATTCATCAATTAAATGACTACATTCTGATGTCGTATACTCTTTCATAATACCGAAAGTTGATAATTTGTCATATTGGTTATACTTGATGTAATCAGACAACTCGCCTCTCAGCACTTGAATAATCACACCATAAGTCTCTTGTTGACCCATACGCACCACACAACTGATGATTTTCTTCGCTTCATTCGTCATATCATACGTTTTATTTTCATTACGACAATTACTGCAGCGGCCACATTCTTCTAATTTTTCATTTGGCTCGAAATAATGAACCAATGTAGCTTCTAGACACTTTTTTGTTTTGGTATATTGAATCATCTTATTGAGCTTCTCGCCCATTTTTTCTTTATAGTCATCATCACCCTTAGAAGATGAAATAAAGAATTGATGCAGATTAATATCACGTTCACTAAACAGTAAGATACATTCACTTGTTAAGCCATCACGTCCTGCACGTCCAGCTTCTTGATAATAAGATTCTAAATCTCCTGGCATATTGTAATGAATGACATATCTCACGTTAGATTTATCAATCCCCATACCAAACGCATTCGTCGCAATTACAACTTTAATGCGATCAAAGACAAAATCATTTTGTGCTTCATCACGCTCTTTATTCGTTAAACCTGCATGATAAATGGCACTGCTGATATTTTGATCTTCAAATACTTGTTGAAGTTCTTCAACTTGTTTTCTTGTTGAACAATAAATAATCCCTGCTTGTTGTTTGTGTGCCTTTACATAATCCATCACAAATTTTTGCCTCTGATATGTCGGATTGACTTTAAAGACTAAATTAGGACGTTTGATACTTGTTTTTACTCGGTTCGCACCGGAGATATGCAGACGTTCCATAATATCTTTTTGTACTTCAACAGTAGCTGTTGCGGTTAAAGCAGCAATGGCAAAGTCTTGCGGTAAGCAAAGGACTTTATCAATAACTTGTTGGTAACTTGGTCTGAAATCATGTCCCCACTTAGAAATACAGTGTGCTTCATCAAAAGCAACTAAGTGAATATCTAATCCGAATAGCAACTGCATAAATTGACGATTCTCAAAACGTTCAGGCGCCGCGTATAAGAATTGAATCTTACCCTGACGTAAATCTTCTTCAATCGCTCGTTGTTCTTTTTGCGATAAGCTGCTGTTTAAAAATGCAGCGTTAATGCCCATCGCTTTTAATTGATCGACTTGGTCTTTCATTAATGAAATTAATGGGCTGATCACAATTGTCACGCCGCCCATTATCAATCCAGGCACTTGATAACATAATGATTTACCGCCGCCAGTAGGTAATACCCCTAGCACATTCTTTTTGTCTAGTATTTTGGAAATAATCTCCCTTTGTCCTGGACGGAAATCTTTATATCCAAAATAATGCGATAATGTCGTTTCCATAAAATTGACCCCTTATTGTTCTTTTAATTCTTCTAATTCGCTCCATCGTGTCATGTCTTCTTCATATTGTGATTCTAATGCTTCTTTTTCAGTATTCAGTTCTTGAATTTTCGCATAATCATCACTTGCGTCTACCATCTCTTGTTCAATCACTTCTAGACGCGCTTCAGTCTCTTCAATACGTTCCATAATCGTATCGTATTCACGTTTTTCTTTATAAGACAATCCCTTACGTTGTCTTTCTTTTTGAACTTTTGGTTGAGCTTTAGCAACTGCTTGTTGTTTCTCTTGTTCTTGCTTATAAGCTTCATAGTCTTCAAAGCTTCCAATAACACGCTCAATTTGACCGTCATGCACATACCAATATTCCTGTGCAACTTTATTTAAGAAATAGCGATCATGGCTGACAGTAATAACTGTGCCGCCGAAAGTTGCGATATAGTCCTCAAGAATAGTTAGCGTTTCAGTATCTAAGTCATTTGTCGGCTCATCAAGCAACAATACATTCGGTTGATGAACCAATAATCTTAGTAAATACAAGCGTTTTTGTTCGCCACCGGAAAGTTTATATACTTTTTTACCGTGTGTAGCACTTGGGAATAAGAAACGCTCTAACAATTGTGTTACTGACACCGTCGTACCATCTTTTTCTTTCGCAACTTCACTTTCTTCTCTTAAGAAATCTATCACACGGATATCTCTATCTAAACGTTCATCCGTTTGTTTAAAGTAAGCTGTTTTGACTGTTTGGCCGATTTTCAGTTCTCCGCTGAAGTCAGTATCTTCACCAGCAAGGATATTTAACAACGTCGTTTTGCCTGCACCGTTAGGTCCGACAATCCCGATTTGTTGACCGTTTTGTATGATTTGCGTCACATGTTCAAATAACGTTTTATCCGCAATGCTTTTAGATACATCATCTAGTTCAAAGACTTGTTTACCTAAACGAGAATGCGCTAGGTTCAATTGTCCGCTTTCACGTGTCGTTTGATTTTTTACTTGTGATTCTAAATCACTAAAGCGATTAATACGTGCTTGTTGTTTTGTTGTTCTTGCTTTTGCACCTGCACGCATCCAAGCAAGTTCTTGTTTATATAAAGCACGTGCTTTTTGGTTTTGTTGCTGCTCTATTTGTTCGTTCTCCGCACGCATCGCAATATAGTCTTCATAGTTACCTGGATAAGTCGTTAATTTACCTCTATCCAATTCAATAATGCGTGTTGAAACTTCATTTAAGAAATAACGATCATGCGTTACAAACAACACAGTATGCGGATATTGTTTTACGTAGTTGATCAACCATTTTATTGAATCGAAATCTAAATGGTTGGTCGGTTCATCTAGTAATAATAAGTCTGGCTGTTCAATTAATGTTTTTGCTAAAATGACACGTTTTTGTTGGCCGCCTGATAACGATTTAACCGATACAGATGTATCATGAATACCGAGTTTAGATAAAATCGTTTTAACTTCTGCACTATAGTCCCATGCTTCTGCTTGGTCCATCGCCTCTTGCATTTTCATCATGTGGTTTAAGTTTTGGTCATTTTGCGTTTGGCTATACTCTTGTACTGCTTTTTCATAGTCTCTGATTAACTTCACCGTATCTGTATCTGCACTCAAAACTTCTTCCAGCACTGTTCTGTCTTTCGTTAAATCTTGCTTTTGAGAAGAATAACGAATGCGATAATCATTCGGACAATTCACTTCTGCTTCGAAGTCATCATCCAGCCCTGCGATGACTTTTAGTAATGTACTTTTACCTGTACCGTTAATCCCTACAAGTCCGATACGTTCATGTGCTGAAACAGATAAGTGCAAGTCATCAAAAATCACTTTATCTGCATAGGATTTATGTAAATGTTCAATTTTATACGCTTCCATGTCATGCCTCCACTTATGTTCAGTCCGTTCATTTAATTGAGTTTTCAACCTTTATCTCAATTTTCAGTTCTATATATTATACACCCTTTGCACGTCAAAAGATACTGTTACAGGTTCATCTTAAGCGGATAATTGTGTAAGTTTTGTAAAGGTTCGCACCAAAAAAATACAGCGGGCAAATCCATAAGAGGATTCACCCGCTGTTGAAATGACTAAGTCATTGTTTATTTTTTCTGAGAACCTTTAGGTCCTGTTTTATATTGATATTTAGATGGATTTACTTTATCGAAATCCGGATTTTTGTAGAATCTGAATAAGTCACCATTAAGAACACTGTCGCTCATTTCTAAGTCTTTTTCAACTTGTTGTTTATTTTTCTCTAAGTCAGCAGGTTCTTTTTCTAATGGTTCATTTGTTTTATTATCAAATGCTCTACCATTCACATATTTATATTCAGGTGTGATAAAGTCACCGTTTCTGAATGGTACGACTTGTTTATGATCCTTAGATAATAAATCTGTACCTAACATTAAGAAGTTCTTAGTATCGATACCTTCTAAGTGAAGTAATGTCGGCATTACGTCGATTTGTCCACCGTAAGTGTTGTCAACGCCGCCTTCTTTACCAGGAACTTTCATCCATAAACCAGTACGGTTCAAGTCCATAAATTTCGCTGGTGTAATTTCTTCACCTAATAATTTTTCCATTGCTTTATTATGGTTTTCAGAAATACCATAGTGGTCACCGTAGATGACAATCACTGAGTCATCATAGATACCTTTTTTCTTCAATTCGTTGATATATTCTTCTAAAGCACTATCCATGTAGTTCGCTGTTTGTACATAGCCATCTACTGTCGCATCGCCAGTGTTAGGTTTTTCAATTCCCGCTTCATCTGGTGATAATGTGAATGGATAATGGTTTGTCAATGTAATCAAGTGTGAATAGAATGGTTTTTTCATTTTAGATTGATATTCTGCTGATTCTTTAAAGAACGGTTTATCTTTCAATCCTAAGTTTTCAATGTTTTCAGGACTCATATCGTAGTAAGTCGCATCGTAGAATTTATCAATACCGAAATGTTTGTAAACTTGATCACGGTTCCAGAATGTTTTGTAGTCACCGTGCATAACGTTGCTTGTGTAGCCGCGTTTTTGATCAAGAATTGCTGGTAATGATTGATACGTATTAGAACCTTTCAATGAGTACGCTGAACCTTGTGGTAAACCATACAAGCTGTTATCCATTGTGAATTCCGCATCTGATGTTTTACCTTGTCCAGTTTGGTGGAAGAAGTTTGGATAATATTTATAACCTTCTTGTCCTGAAGACAATTTGTTAAGGAAAGGTGTCACTTCTTTACCATTGACTTTTTTGTTAATCAAGAAAGTTTGGAAACTTTCTAAATGAATTTTAATAATATTTTTCTTTTTACCTGCACCGTAATATTCCGGATTAGGTTCTACTTCTGCTTGTCTTTGTTTTGTGTAGTTCAATACTTTTGTTAAATCATCTTCAGAAGCCATTGCTTTCTCTTGATGGTTTTGAATTGATTTCACACCATCATAAACTGTGAAGTTATATGGTCCAAGATATTTAACTAGGTATTTATGGTCGAATGTACGAGTTAATAATTCAGGACGATCTGTTTCTGCAAATGCTAAGTTCAAGAAGAACAAAGCAACTGAAACTGCCATTACGACTGGAACAAATTTCTTGCTGAAAGTACGTGTATCTAACCATTTTGATTTAAAGATCAAAATAAACAGATAGATAATTGTATCTAAGAAATACACGAAATCATACCATTTGAATGACGCAGATACTGCGCCTCCCATAGACTCAACGTTACCTACTTGGTTTAAAGTACTGAATGTTAAAAAGTCTGAGAAGAATCTAAAGTAAACAACGTTTGCATAAAGCAAGAAAGTTAATAAGAATCCGCCGATGAGCATAAACCAAAACGCCTTCTTACCTTTAAAGAACAAGAATACGCTAAGTATTAATGCGAGTAAGCTGTATGGATTCATTAACAAAATTAAATTTTGGACTAATCCCTTAACTCCTAAAGAAAAATCAACATAATAAGCAAAATAGGTCTTCAAACTCACTGTTAAAACAGTGAGTAAGAAAAAGACAAAAATGCTTATTTTCTTTTTCTGCAGACTCATGTGTGTCTCCCCCGTTATTGTTATTTAGTATTCAATCAATCATCAAACAGTACCATTTCCCGTCTACTTTTTAATGTTTCTTATAGAAAAGATTGCTGCTCAATGGCCAATCAATTAAAAGCGAAGCAGTCTCGTGCTGCTTCTTATCTCTGTATTTTCAATAATTGCGTCATTTTTCATTTAAATTGCTCTAATTTATATTCATCAAAAATTTACATTGCCTACTTCTTTGTAACACTATTGTAACAAAAATTACGTAGTACAGTAACTAAATATAGAACATTTCACACGACATTTCAAGCGAAAACCTATCCAAAATTGACATATTACACTATATTTTTTCTATGTTAATTTATTGCTAAGAAAAGATAAAATGCTTTCATCATGCATGTTAAGCTTGTTCACTTTTATTTTGAATTCGCGTTAATATTATAAAATTATACAGGAAATCACACACGATTAAATCAGACTCCAGCCTTAGAATGTAATTGTGCATTTTGCACATTAAAAAAACTGAGAAAGTAACCAGCTTTCTCAGTTGAATTCATTTAAATTAATGTGTCATGTTATTTATTCATTTCTTGCATCATACGATATTCAATACCATGGAATAGCTGTTGTAACCAACTGCTGTATTTCATTAAGTTATTTTCTGCAGTATAAATATCAATATATTGGAACTTTAAGCGCGCACCTTGTGGTTTTTGCGCAAGTTTTGTTAAATGATAGCTCGCAATTGTACCTAATTGCGGATAGCTTCCTAATGTATAGTGGTCATTTAATAAGATGATTGGTGAACCATCACGTTTCACTTGAATCGTACCACGTTTTACAGATTGATGTGGCGGCATGTCTTCATAAAAGGCCTTTACTGGATCGCCTTCTAGAATCATCCCTGCACGGTTCGCTTTGCTGGTTACTTTATATTCACCATATGTAAAGCGATTTAAAGTTTCTTCATCAAAGTCCTCTGCTCCTTTATTTAACACTACATGGAACATATCAGACATATAGTTGAAAGAAAGTGCATAACCATCAATACCCCAATCCGTTTTATGTGTAACCTTCAAGTTATCAAATAATTTCAGATGACGTTTAGTATAGTTACGTTTCATATTAATCGCATCACCTGCTTGTAATGCGCGTCCTTCGTAACCACCTATTTTAGATAGGAAGTCTGTTGAAGTTGAACCTAGCCACTCTTCAAGTTCTACCCCGCCGCCGATTGCTAAGTAAACACGAGATGTACGGTTAGATTCAGAGAACTGTAGGACATCTCCTTTTTCTACTAAATACAATTTGTTCGGCAAAATACGCATGTTTTGTGTCCATGCTTTGAAGTTGCCGCCAGAAAGTGCAATTAAAGTCGGCTCAGTGAAGCGAATACGCGCCATTTTTGTCGTCATCTCTAACGTTGCTTCATTTTTATCATTCGCAACCAAGCGATTCGCAATTTCATGTGCTAAGAAATCAATTGCACCGCCAGGAATAACGCCATCATGCTCGTAACCTTGTCGTCCAAAGTCTTGGAAGCTTGAAAAAAGTCCTGGATTTTCTATTATGATTGACATGATTCACTGCCTCCTTCACTTTCATTTTCAGGTTCAGCTGGTTTGAACCGTACAGTATCACCTAACTTCAATAAAGTGAAGTCTTCTTTTTCTGGGTTGAATAAACGGACAGGTGTATAACCGATAACAAGCCAGTCACCGTATGTATCAGTTGTAACTACACCACATTTCTTACCTTCAAGGATGACAGATCCTGCTGGAATAAATTTTTGTTCATCTCCTGTATGGTTAACATAAATACGTTCATTTAATCCTGTTAGATACGGGAATCCTGGTGAATAGCCCATCATCGATACGAAGTATGTTTTATTCGCATGCAATGAAATAAATTCTTCTTCACTCATTCCGAAGTATTCTACCAACTCTGCTAAATCTGGACCGTATTCGCCACCATAGTAAACAGGTAATTCTACAGGCATTTTTACAGCATCCCCATGTCTGACTTCGATTTTGATAGAGTGCAGTAAATCCGTCATATATTGGAACGGTGATGTAATATGATGATGTTTCATCATATCTCGCGCATTATAGACAATCATCATATCAGATTCAGTCGGCACGATTTCTGTAATAAATGGATAGTTTTGTTCTAATAAATACGAACGTAATGCTAACAGGTCTTCTGTTGTATGTTGCGTGACTTCTTTCTCCACAGAAACCACAATTGCTTTGTCACCTTGACTATAAATTTTCATAATGCACCTCTGGTCTTCATTGATTATAAAAGATATTTAGTAACCTTAAAATATACGTCATCATCATCTTCATAAAGTAATATACGAGCACGAGTTGGATAAGCAGCATTATACCTACGACGGCTTTTGCTGCTAAAGGTTTCTGCTGTTGTAGGAAATAGCGTGCCAGCCGCTTCGCAACCCAAATTACCACAATGATTAATATCAGGACTATTCCAATCATGCTGCCACCTTTTTAAACCCTTCTGCTACTTATAAGTTTAATCATACTTAATTTTAAAGATTAATCTGTATCTCGGCAACCTCTCGCAAGCTATTTATCAAGAAAAGCTCCGCTTCATGTGCCTCCAATTTTTCTCTCAACTCATCTATTGTATAATCTCTTTCTTCTGCTTTACCTTCATCTAATAACTGTGCACGCATGCACCCTTTTAAGAAATCATTATTAAAACAAGGTGTGTAGTATTTACCTTGTTCTTTGATCAGCACATTACCGATATCAAACTCTAAAATTTTACCTTGCAGATTATAAAAAAGAACAATATCTGTCTCATGAAGATGTTCTACATGTTCACGATGAGACGTTTTATTGACGTATTGCCACTTTGGGTAATCCGAACGCATCAATTGCGCTTGAGCAGTGAAACTACTTTTTTCAGGTAAGTCGACACATTGATAAGTCAATTCGCCAGATTCATCTGCCATGACTTTCAAACGATAAGTGCCTGTTGGATATTCCTTTTTAATATCTGCGATAAATGCTTCCCACTGAATTTCAGGTAATGGAATAGAAAGCTCCTTAGCTGACTGTAAAATACGTGCTTTGTGATAATCTCGACGTGGAATTTTACCTTCTGATAAACGCATTGTCTCAAATAAGTACATCATTATCACTCCAATATTTTAGTTTTCGCTTCAAACTCTGCGACTTCTGCTTCTGGATCTGAATCAATCGTAATACCTGCACCTACACCATAGACTGCTTCGTCTTCAATATATTGCACCGTACGTATCGGTACATTAAATATTGAGGGACCGTTTGGAATCATTAACCCGATGGTACCACAATATACATGTCGCGGTGTGCCTTCTAATGCTTTAATATAGCGCATCGTATTTAATTTAGGTGCACCAGTAATCGAACCGCATGGAAAGAGTGCAGTCAAAATACGTTGTAATGACGTTGCTTGCGGTAATTGTCCTGTGACCATACTCGTCATTTGAAAGACAGTTTGATAACGTTCAATATGAAACGGTTGATACACTTTCACACTGCCTGGTTTTGAAATACGTGCAATATCATTACGTAATAAATCTACTATCATCACATTTTCCGCTTGATCTTTTTTAGATTGTGCGAGTTGTTGATAATAATAGTCATCCTCTGCTTTATCTTTCCCTCTTGGCATAGTGCCTTTCATCGGTTTACTTAATACCACGTCCTCCATCGTTTTAAAAGAACCTCTTTGAAAGAACAATTCAGGTGAAATCGAGGCGATTTGTAATTCATCGGTATCAAGCAACGCTGTATAATTACCGTGACTGCTTCGTGTTAAATAATCATACATTTCGCTGATAGGCATACGGATACGATCATACATACGTGTTGTATAGTTCACTTGATATGTATTCCCTTCTACAATCGCATCTTGAACTTGTTGGATATGTTGAATCATAGTTGGCTTCGACAAACGAAAATGAAAGTGCGGACGTGCTGATACAGCCTTATCTTTTACTTCTTCCCTTGTTTCAGGTGCTTCAAATATATAGGCTGCCGCATAAACATAATTGGAAGTTTCTGGTAGATGTACTGCCATTTCAGAATTAAAGGCAGGTGCCGCTTCGTAAGGTAAATACAGACAAACAAAATGACCTGCCTGATGTGCTTGTTCAGCAAAATCAATGACTTCATGTACCTCATTTAAATCATAAGCAATCTTTTGATCAAGAATTGTCTTGAAACAATATTGGTACTGCTTATAATCTGTTTCATCTGTGTAATATCGATAATTAAAGTGCGCGCGCAATGTTTTCACCTGCCTGTTGAAGAAATAGTCGAATTTGCGCATGGCCATATTCACTCAATATAGATTCAGGATGATATTGCACACCATAAATCGGATAACTTCTATGCGCCACTGCCATCACAATTTGTTCTTCATTATATGCTGTGACTTCTAGCGCACTTGGCATGCGCAATGCATCTGCACATAAGGAGTGATAACGCATCACATGAAATTGTTTAGGTAACCCCGCAAAAATACCTTGCTCATTTGTGGTAATCAGCGTGGTGTGTCCGTGTACAGGTCGCGAACTATGAATAATAGCACCACCGTAATGTTCAACAATGAGTTGAAATCCTAAGCACACACCTAAAATAGGTGCACTATCTTCAAACGTGCTAAGGACTTCATGTAAAATCGGATAATCACTTGGACTTCCTGGACCTGGGGAAATCACAATCGCATGCGGCTGCATTGTTTTTAATGTTTCTATATCTACGTCATCTACATCGATAACTGTCACACGTTCATTACTTTCTGTCTTCAGATAATCTACTAAGTTATATGTAAATGAGTCTTTGTTATCTATCATTATAATCATACTAAACTTGTCCCCTTACTCAACATTCTATTTGTTTCGTCGAACAATGCTTTTAACTTCATTTTACAAGATGTCACACGATTTTGTAATAGCAGAAGCAGAGACACCTTGATTTTACTTAGGAAATATATTATTCTGTCTATCGACATAGAAACACAGAGGTTCCTAGCTGATACCCTCTATAAAAAACTAGACTTTTACTTTCAATCGTCTATCTTTTATAGAGATAGTCAATATACTACGTCATTGTCTATATCAACTCGAACCTAAAAGCGTTATTTTGAATCATCAAGATACACGCACTTTAGCGTTCGAGTTTTTTTATTGATCGAGCTAGGTCATCACTTTAAAGGAGAGATTGACTTATGGCACCCCATAAACTTGATGATGATAAAGCACTCGTCGTATTCAGCGGCGGACAAGACAGTACGACTTGTCTCTTTTATGCGAAAGCAAAATTCAAAGAAGTAGAACTTGTGACTTTCCAATACGGTCAACGTCACGATACTGAAATTGAAGTCGCTAAACAAATCGCACAAGAACAAGGATTAAAGCACCACATTTTAGACATGTCTTTATTATCTCAACTCACACCGAATGCGTTAACCCAACATGATTTACAAATTGAAGATACTGATGATGGTGTACCAAACACCTTCGTTCCAGCACGCAACTTATTATTTTTATCGTTTGCGGGCGCGTTAGCTTATCAGATTAAAGCACGTCACATTATTACAGGTGTCTGTGAAACAGACTTCTCTGGTTATCCGGATTGTCGCGATGATTTTGTGAAATCCATGAATGTCACATTGAATTTATCGATGGATAAAAACTTTGTCATTCATACACCATTAATGTGGTTAGACAAAAAAGAAACTTGGGCATTAAGTGACGAACTTGGTGTCTTAGATTATGTAAGATATAACACATTGACTTGCTATAACGGGATTATCGCAGATGGCTGCGGTGAATGTCCGGCTTGTCAATTACGCGCACGTGGTTTAAATGCTTATTTAGCAGAAAAAGGAGTGAACTGATTTTGTTACAACAAATTTATCCAACAGTTGCCCATCCCTATGCTTTCGAATTAAATAAAGATTTCCATTTTGCAGCTGCACACTACATCCCTTGCGAAGATGCAGGTAAATGTGTACGTACGCATGGTCACACTTATTTCGTTAATTTAACTATCGTTGGTGACGAACTTGATCATAGCGGTTTCTTAATCAACTTTGCAGCTTTAAAAAAACAAATTCATGAGCAGTTCGATCATTATTTATTAAATGATTTACCGCAGTTCGAAGATAAAATGCCATCTACTGAAGTGGTCGCACAAACGATTTGCCAACTTACAGAAGAAATTTTAGAGAAACAGCCGAACCGTCCAAAATGTGCACAAGTCTATTTACGTGAAACTCCATCTAGCTATGTGGTTTATCGTCCTAAGGAGTTCCGTCATGGCTAAAATTCCTGTATTAGAAATTTTCGGACCGACCATTCAAGGTGAAGGCCGTGTCATCGGACGTAAAACAATGTTCGTACGAACTGCTGGCTGTGATTATCGATGCAGCTGGTGTGATTCCAGTTTCACTTGGGATGGCAGTATGAAAGATGAAATTCAAATGATGACTGCAGAAGAAATTTATGACCGACTTTATGAAATCGGCGGCGATTGCTTTAATCATGTCACAATTTCAGGCGGTAATCCTGCATTAATTAAAGGTATTCAAGATTTAGTGTATCTCTTTGAAGAAAAGAACATTGAAAGTGCATTAGAAACACAAGGAAGTCGTTTCCAACCGTGGATGCGCCAAATCAATGATTTAACAATTAGTCCTAAACCACCGAGCTCAGGTATGAAACCAAATATACAAATACTTGATGAAGTAATTGAACAATGTGTTAAAGAAACATTAAATCTTAAAGTTGTCGTTTTTGATGATGACGACTATGAATTCGCTAAATATATACATCATCGTTATCCAGATCTCCCATTTTATTTACAAGTCGGTAATCCTTACTTAGATGATGAAGTAGAAAATCATACAGCACGTTTGCTTGAACGTTACGAAAATCTTGTAGATAAGGTTATGCGAAGCAATGATATGAACCAAGTCTATGTTTTACCACAATTGCATACTTTACTTTGGAGTAATATGAAAGGTGTATAAGTTTCGGGCTGCAGAATGCCCGAGCTTTTTTAATTTTAAAGTGTTTTCAAATGCTTAAATGTACTGAAATTGGTATAATATTCCAGTGAATATTAGAAGTCAGGAGACGCACCCTATGCTCATCTACATAATTATCAACATTGCGATTATATCAGCTTCCATTTTGATTGATATGTATTTACAATCTAACAATCAAGTCAAATTAAGTACGATTCTTATTGCAGTTTCAATAAACAGTGTGATTAATCTTATCGTCATCGGAAAGTATGATTTTATTTCGCATGCGATGGTTGCGTTTATATTAATTTGGACATTACTCGCACTGTTGACTGATCGAAAATTTAAGCCCATTGTCTTTACGACACAGAAATTCATGGCTTTTATTGTCTTTACTTTATTGAGTCTTTCTTTGTTCATCGTATTCAATACGAGTGAAAAATCTTATTATATGTCCGTTCCATATTTAGCACCTGTTTTCTTCTTAATCGGAGCATCTTTCATCTTCTTAACCATTTTTGAAAGCTCTGAAGATACAAGCTTTCGTAGTCATTTCATGAAGAATAAGCCTAAATCACTGACAATCGGCACATTATTAATTATTATTTCATTTCTTGTAATGAATTTATTAACTCCTTTCTGGTATGTTTACCTAATTATTTACTTAATATTAATTTTATTTATCTTGTGGACAAAACCTTTTTTAAAAAATTGATTTAAGATGATTACTTATCATGTATTAGTGGTAAACATTAACAAGCACAATAAAAAAGTATTGTCAGTATTGAATTAGGAGGCTACTATTATGGGATTAATATTAATGATTATCGTCGGAGGCCTAATCGGTTGGTTAGCCGGCGCAATTTTAGGTAAAGATATTCCAGGAGGAATCTTAGGTAACATTATTGCTGGTATTGTCGGCGCTTGGCTTGGCTCAGCAATCTTCGGTGATTGGGGTCCATCACTAGGCGGCATTGCGATTTTCCCAGCATTAATCGGTACAATTTTATTAATTGTAATCCTTTCATTAATCTTGGGTGCAATCCACAAAAACAAAAGAAAATAAGTCTTAATACTTAATGTGTATTAACATACGACTTGCAGCAACATCATTCAATGGTGTTGCTGTTTTTTTATTTCATTTGATTAAATAACCTTTAATTAAATTGCGCATCATTTTCTCTTTAATAGTATTACATATCTTTCGTTTGATATAATGAAGAAAAAGTAGAAGGAGTGCGAATCATCTTGAAAAAGAAAGTAAAGTTGAATAACGATGTGAAAATTCCTCGTATAGGTTTAGGAGTCTACAAAATTGACGAAAAGCATATGGAATCTGCAGTCAAAACTGCTGAAGATTCAGGCTATCGTGCTTTTGATACCGCTTATTTTTATTTCAACGAAAAAGAATTAGGTGAAGCAATTAAAAAAAGTAAAGTCCCCCGTGAAGATCTCTTTATTACGACTAAGCTATGGAATGATTATCAAGGTTATGACAGCACAAAAGCTTACTTTGAAAAATCATTAGAGAATCTTGGTGTGGATTATTTAGATATGTTTTTAACTCACTGGCCATGTGAAGCAGACGGCTTATTCATTGAAACATATCAAGCAATGGAAGAACTTTATAAAGAAGGACGCGTTAAAGCAATCGGTGTCTGCAACTTCCAACAACATCACTTAGAAAAATTAATGGAACATACTGAAATTGTGCCGGCGGTTAACCAAATCGAATTCCACCCATACTTAAACCAACAAGACTTACAAGACTTCTGTGATAAACATGGTATAAAAGTTACCGCTTGGATGCCTTTAATGCGTGGACGTGGTTTATTTGAAGATCCGGTTATCGCAAAGCTAGCTGAAAAATATGAAAAAACACCTGCGCAAATCATCTTAAATTGGCATTTAATGCATGATAGAATTGTGATTCCTAAGTCTCAAACTCCTTCAAGAATCAGCGAAAACTTTGAAGCAATTGACTTTGAATTACGAGATAAAGACGTTAAAAAAATCGATCAGTTAAATCAGAACTTACGCCAAGGCAAGCACCCTGATGACGTTAGAATCGGTACGTTAAAATAACTTAATTCAAGTTCATATATAACGAAAGGACAGTGCAGAGCGCGAAACTCTGTACTGTCCTTATTTTTACTTTTTCCGCTTATGTGAAAGCTATTTACTGTCTATCAGATTTTATTTTGATATTCATTATTTTTAACTTTTTTAAGATGCATGACTGCACGAACTGTGATCACAAGCAAAATAACTACACCGGCTGTGAAGATTAAGTCCCAAGGCAATCTGCCCCATAATAACCAAAAGACTGAGTCTTTTTGATAGAACTCTGTCAATCTTGCATGCCAGTAACCATGTTTCAATGCATCTGTAAGTTGAATATAACCTACTGGAAGCAATGTCATAAAAACCATGCCAGCTAAACCAATATTTAATAACCAACATGAAATAGAAATCCATTTTTCAACTTTCTTCGTCCAGAATTCAGGTTTAGTAATACTTCTTAATACATATAACATAATCGCAATTGAGAACATACCATACACACCGGCCATTGAGCCATGTGCGTGCGCAGATGTCCACTGTGTTCCGTGTTCAAAGTAGTTAATGGCTGGCGCATTAATCAAGAATCCTAGTGCACCCGCACCAATTGCGTTCCATAATCCTGTAGAAGCTAAGAAGATGAATGTACCTTTGTATGGGAATTCAATTTTACTGAATTTATAAACACGATAATGGGTGTAAGCTTCCCAAATTAATAAACATAACGGTACAACTTCTAAAGCAGAGAAGCTTGAACCTAATGCTAACCAAATTGAATGGTCGCCTTGCCAGTAATAATGGTGCCCCATTCCTACAATACCTGTACCTAGTAATAAAATGATTTGGAAGTACAATGCACGAATTGTAGAATGTATTGTCGTTAATTTCATATCTACCATTAAGAAACCAATTAAAATAACCGCAAAAGCTTCAAAGATGCCTTCTACCCATAAGTGTACAATCCACCAACGCCAATAATCTGCGAAAGTGACATGTGAGTTAGGCATAATAAAGAGTGATGCTAAGTAGAACATTGGAATTGCGATTGCGCCAATAAACAAGAGCAAGATTAAACGTTTACGATGTTGTTCACTGCCATCTTTAATCGCTGGGATGAAGCCCCTGGCTAAAATAATCATCCATAGCACCATACCGATGATAAATAGAATTTGCCAGAATTTACCAAGCTCAATATATTCCCAACCGAAATGACCGAATAACCACCATTTTTCGTTAATCCAGCCAAGAATATTGCCCCATTCACCTATCATACTACCGCCAGCAACAATCAATAATGCGACGAATAAGATATCGACTAATTTACCTTGATGTTTTGGCTCTTTACCGAGCACCCTCGGCACAATATAGATCCCTGTCGCAAGCCATGTTGTAGCGACCCAGAAGATCACCAACTGCAAGTGCCATGTCTTCGCAATGTTGAATGGGAATAGTTTTTGAAGCGGAATACCAAAGAATTCATTTTCCACATAATAATGGGCCATTAATTCACCTAATAAGATTTGAATTAAAAACAGCACCATCACAATCACAAAGTATTTGGCTGTTTTGGCCTGACTTGATGAAATTGTATCTTGAATTTTAATTTCAGGTAAACGACGTTCACTATCATATGTTGATTCCATGTCGAATTGATAACGTCTTTGGAAGTAAATAATAATCGCAACACCAGCGACTAATATCGCAACGGAAATTGCTGACCATATCAATGCTTCACTTGGCATTGTATTACCCGCTTGTTCATCAAATGGCCAGTTGTTTGTATATGAGAAATCTCTATCTGGACGATCTGTTGAAGATAACCATGCACCCCAGAAGAAGAAATCACTCAAATGCTCAATTTTATTCCCTTTGACCATATAATCATCTGTCTTGATTTGATCAATCATATTTTGTGGTAACCCTGCTTGCTTGGGATTATTCACAAACTCTTTATGATAATAATCTCTGACATAATTCAAGCCTGCAACTTGTGCATCTGTTAATACAAGTTCATCTTTAGCTTTTGAATAGCGATTCACCCGTATTTCTTTTTTAACTTTGTCTTCAATGCCTGCTTTTTGCATTTGGTTTAATTGTTTAAAAGGTTTATCATAAAGATGTTCAGCATAATAGTAATGCATCCCTTTTAAATAATGATGCAATGTTTCTGCAGTATAATCAGGACCTAAATAAGATCCGTTTCCTAAATATGAACCATAATCCGTCAATCCATATTTTTCATAAATGGCTTGACCACTGATTAGTTCGGATTTAGAAATGACCGTCTGTCCACTTTCGTTCACCACTTTTGTTGGACGAGGCGCTTCATTTTTAAATATCAACCAACCACCAGCTAGCAAAATACCGAATACGACGACTAAAATTGTTACTAAGACCTTCGACAATCTACTGTATGGATTTTTCATCCCGATTTCTCTCCTCAGTAACTTCGACTCTCAACTTCAGAATACGCCTACTGCAATTGATAGTAAATATCATTCTCAATTAGTTCTTAATTTTGTCATAAATGTATTTATACATAAATTGTTGTTTTCTTCGATTTTAGTTTTATTTTAATATGTTTATTGTTAAGCAAACTTTGTGTTCTACAAATATTTTAATAAGCGGTATGGTCTCTCCTTCTTAATATTTTTCATTAATCTACTGATATTGGGAATCATTTTCAATTATTCAGAAATTTGTCACAAACGATTGATTTAAAGTCTATTTACACTTATAGTGTTTAAAGTAATTTTTATGACATTTATTTTAATATTAATACTCCTTTTGTGAGTTACTTTAGTCTCTATCAGGGTAAATTTATAATAAATTTCCTTGAAGTTTTTATGAAGATTACAATAATACTTTTAATTTAGAACACTTTTTGTTTTTATTTATCACTATTCTTCTTATAATAGAGATGAGTCGAAAAGGAGCGTATATTATGATTACTAAAACTGATATTGTAGCGAACGTTGTGACAGACTATCCGAAAACTGCTGATATCTTCAAACGTTCTGGTATAGATTTTTGTTGTGGCGGCCAAGTTTCTATTGAAGAAGCTGCGAAAGATAAAAAAAGAGTTGTTTTAGAAGATTTATTAGCTGAACTTGATGAAGCAAGTAAACAAAATGCCGGAGGACAAGGCTTAAATCCTAAATATTTAAGCATCCCTTCTTTAATTCAATACATCCAAGATGCATACCACGAACCAATGAAAGAAGAGTTCAAAAACTTAACACCTTATGTGACTAAACTCGCAAAAGTTCACGGTCCAAGTCATGATTACTTGTTAGAATTAAAAGATTTATATACAACATTTAAAAACAACATGTTAGAACATACACAAAAAGAAGATGAAAAAGACTTCCCTCAACTTATCGCATTTGCGAATGGTGAGAATGTTGATAACGTAGAAGCTATTATCGAAGATTTAACTGCAGATCATGACAGTACAGGTAACTTGTTACGTAGAATGGATGAAATTACGAATGATTTCCAACCGCCTATCGAAGCTTGCGGAACATGGCGTTTAGTGTACACTCGTTTAGCTGCGTTAGAAAATGCGACATTACAACACGTACATTTAGAAAACCACGTTTTATTCGAAAAATGCCGCGAACAATTACAACAAGGCTGATTTAACTTTATATTTAGCGTGAATATCTTATAAAACTAAACAGACAAGGTTGAAGATGTGATTATATCTTCAACCTTGTCTGTTTTTTCTTTTCTAATTCATTAGGGATTAGTTCTTATCTTTTATCTGTAATACTTACTTTTACTTTCTACGCTTTTCTTTTCTACTGCTTTATAATTTTGGCAAAGATACGATCATCGTAGTTCCTACTTCAGGTTCACTTTCAACTTGAATCGTACCGCCGATTTGTTTCACCAGTTCTTGTGTGATGTATAACCCTAAACCAGAACCGCCTGTATGGTAATTTCTAGAATCTTCTACTCTGAAAGTACGCTCAAAAATACGTTTAATATCTGCTTTCGCAATTCCGATGCCTTTATCTTTGATGTAAATTTGGATATGTTTTTCGCTTTCAGCAAGACAAATATAAATTGGACTACCTGATGGCGAAAAGTTCATCGCATTATCAATTAAGTTCGTAATGATACGTTCTAACGGTTGCGGATATTGTTTGAAAGGTGTCAACTTATCACAAAACTTCACTTCTAAATGTCTGTTGTCTATTTTCATACGTTGTTCATAACCATTGAGTATATTCAATAACAATTGATCAATTTGGATTATTTCCACTACATAAGTATTCGGAGCATCTAATGTTGCGACATGCGTTAACTCGTCAAACATTTTGGATAGGCGATTAGATTGTTTGATTAAGGTGTCATAGGCTTCCTGACGATCTATTTGTGAGTGAACGACACCGTCTTTTAATGCTTCTGAATACGAAATAATACAAGCGAGCGGTGTTTTTAAATCATGTGCTAAATTTTGAATCAATTCATACTTCTCTTGTTGTTCTGACTTGATTTGTGCCATTTGTTTAGTAATCTCATGCGCCATTTTATTAAAGGAATGACTCAGTTCTTTAATTTCTCTCGGTGAAGTAAACTGCGTAGGTTCCATTTCGTAATTACCATCTGCGAATTGTTTCGTTCTGACATTGAAATGTTTAATCTTTTGAACGAGAGGTGTTAAAAAGAAACTGCAGATGAATAAGGTTAAACAACTCGATACTATAGCGCTAATTGTCAATAACACTGTGGTATGACCATTGAACAACATCAGTTTATAAGCAATACCGAGGATGGTAGAGGCCAATAATACACTAGATAATACTCCGATAATCACTTGTGTTCTGATTGAAAACATTTAGTCTGCTTTCCTTTCGAACTTATAACCAAGACCCCATACTGTGGTAATCGTGTAAGCATCGAAATGAAATTGTTCGAACTTTTCTCTGATGCGATGAATATGTACATTGACTGTACTTGCATCTTCGTAATAATCATAACCCCATACTTCTTCTAACAATTGCGATTTAGATATCGCTTGATTTTCATGCGTTGCTAAATACCACAACAATTCAAATTCTTTAATTCTCAAGTTCACCACAGCACCATTAATTTCCACACTTTTTTGTTGATCATTCAACTTTAAAGTATCAAAAGTTAAAGCTGTTTGTGCTGACTGACTGCGCTTAACGCGGCTCAACAAATTATTCGCACGTAACACGAGTTCTCTTGGACTGAAAGGCTTCTTTAAATAGTCATCTGCGCCGAGAGTCAAAGCATAAATGGTGTCATGTTCTTTTGTTTTTGCGGACATATAAATAAATGGAATGTCCAGTTGTCGTTGTTTCATTTCCTTAATCACTTCATAACCATCTACATTCGGCATCATGATGTCTAAAATAATTAAATCAATTGATGGGTCAAGTTGGTTCAAAGCATCTTCCCCATTATGTGCAGTTAATACTTTATAACCTTCATATTCGAAGTACGTTTGGCAGATGTCGACCATGTCTTGTTCATCATCAACGATTAAGATTGTGTTCACGTCTTGTATCACCTTTTTCTTTAATATATGCGATTACAGCACTCAATGAAATTTGTTTTAATAAGTTTTTATTCATTAACAATATAATAAAGAGTGCTAATTGAACAGGATACGTAAATATCATATCTGATAAAATATAATTTAGCATAACAAAGGCGCCAAAGAAACTTGCAATATGTGACAGAATTCCTAATATTAACCCTAAACCAATCGCAATTTCCCCTAAAGGTACAATTACATTAAAGACGGGAGCACTGTGCGCGACGATGTGTTCAAAAAAGAGTTTGAACCACACTGGAGAATCTTCATTCTTAATCACAACTGGGATCAGCGGTTCTATTTTAAAACCGCCTGTTAACTTCTCCCAACCTTGAGCTAAAATGTAGCCACCGGCTATAATACGAATTAAAAATAAAATTACGAGTTCAATCGTACGTAGATAATGTTTCATGAAATCACTTCTCTTCTCGTTGAATTATCACTTTAACCTTCTATTTTACTTTTGCGGCACCGAAGATAACATGCGCTTTCTTACAATAAATAGTCACTTCATTATATTGATCTAAGTCAGCGTCTTTGATGTCGAAAGTTTGTGTTGGTTTATTGTAGTCGACCATTTCTAGTTGTTTGCCCTCTTTAATATTGCCGTCCTTTGTCAGATAGACGTACAAATCTGGACCTTTCGCAGATTTAAAATCTGTTAACTTAATTTGGTGATTTTCGATTTTAACGTGACCAGACACTTCCTCTTCACCTGATTTAAATTCACCTGTCAGCACTTTATGGTGATCGTGTTTATGTTCATGTGATGTCTGTTCTGTTTTTTCTTTTGGCTGTTCATCTTTTTCATTATTACAACCTGCTAAAGTAATACTTGTTGCTAAAAGTGTAGTAGCTAATAAATATGTTTTACTATTCATCATAAACCCTCATTTCATTTTATTTTTGTAATGATTAAGCTTATTATAAATGAGCGATTTATATCATACCATTAACTATTTATTAACTAAGTTATAACTTCAATTCATGTCGGATTTGTGTCTAAACATTAAAAAATCCCTTTTAAACCTAGTACTTTAAGTACGGTCTAAAAGGGATTTGACAGTATTACGATTATTCATCGTTATCTTTTTTATCTCTTTTGTTTCTTTTATTATTGTTGTCATCGTCTTCATCTTCTTCTGAAAGAGACTGACGTTCAGCGTTATATTCATATTTTAAAATGACTGTGATGATTTGGTGATTTTCAATATCTGAAATAATCCAGCGATCAAAATACGTATCGACGTAGTCATTTTTCTGTAAGTTTGTATTATGTGCTTGTAACCATCCGCCGATTGTATCGATATCTTCAGAGTCATCAAACTCGATACCTAATTGATCTGTTAAATCTTCTAACAACACACGACCATTGATTTGGTATGTGTCATCATTTAATTTAATCACATCATTCACTTCATTATCATCGAATTCATCACGGATTTCACCCACGATTTCTTCTAAGATATCTTCCATTGTTAAGATACCAGCAGTTCCGCCGTATTCATCAATAACCAAACTGATGTGTACACGTTCGCGTTGCATTCTGATTAATGCATCACTGATGCGTGTTGTTTCTGAAATCAATGGCAATTCATGAATATAATTTGCAATCTTGATAGGTTTGCCTGAAGCATACTCTGTCAAGAATTCTTTCACATTAATAAAACCTTTGATATGGTCTTTGTCGCCGTCTTCTGTAATTGGGTAACGAGTGAATTGGTATTCTTTAAGTGTCTCTAATAGTTCGTCTACAGTAAAAGGTTCATTTAAAGTGACCATTTGTGTTCTTGGGACCATGACATCTTTCGCTTGTCTCTCATCAAATGAGAAGATGTTTTGCATATAAGCAAGTTCTGTCTGGTTAATCTCACCGCTGTTATAGCTGTTGTTGATAATCATTTTAATTTCTTCTTCTGACATCGCGTCATTGTTTTCATCTGGATCAATACCAAATAGACGGATAATCATTCGTGCAGAACCATTCATTAACCAAATTAATGGTTTCATGATTAAGCCGAAGTAGTAAAGCGGACGTGCATAAAGTAACGCAACTTTCTCAGTGTGCTGAATCGCAAATGTTTTAGGTGCCAATTCACCTAATACTACATGCAGATATGTCACAACTAAGAATGAAATAACGATTGAAATGGTTGTATTCAAAGCATCGGGTAACGGTATCAGTTCAAAAATAGGATGTAATAATTTAGAAAAGACAGGTTCACCTAACCAACCTAGTCCTAAAGATGTAACAGTGATACCGAGCTGACATGCTGATAAGTAGTAGTCAAGATTTGAAATCATTTTCTTGACGACAGCCGCACTGCCGTTGCCTTCTGCAACCATTTCTTCAATTTTAGTAGCTCTGACTTTCACCAAAGCAAATTCTGATCCAACAAACACAGTAGTCAGTGCGATTAAAAATATAAATATTAACAAGTTTATTATGGTCGTACTATCCAATTAGTTCCCTATTGCTAGGGATTCACCTCCAAGTTATATGCCGCTATGTACGGCAATGATGTTTAGCGCATCGTTTTGAGCAAAGTGACAAATGCCTAGTTCATCCTTCCCATTTCCACAGCGACACCTCCCAACTAGCGTAAAATCTAACAAGATTATCATATCATAATCACCATTCAAATAGTAATTTTTTCAGACTGAATTCAAGTTATTTTTTTGGTATTTTATGATACCTCTTTACAAATAAAAATAAACAGCTAAGAAGCGAGTCAGCCCGATAAACAGGCTGTCTCTCTCTTAACTGTTTATTCGAATATACATTTACCTACCACAGTAAATTAGATTCGTGATGCGTGTCATTTCTAATAGCACGCCTTTACTATAATGCGCTAAATTCTCGTAAAATTCAACTCATTATTCATCCATTGATTCAGATGCGGCAATTTCGTCTGCTGTCGGTTTACGTTTGATGAAACCGTAAATCACTGCAGAGATGGCTGCGCCGACTAAAATCGCTAGAATTGTTTGTAATGAATGGGAGAAGTCAGTACCTAAGATAACAAAGATACCACCATGCGGTGCTCCGATAGATGAACCTAAGCCAAGTGCAATGGCACCGCCGATACCTGAGCCGATCATCATTGACGGAATTACGCGAATTGGGTCAGCTGCCGCAAATGGAATAGCACCTTCTGTAATGAATGATGCACCCATCACAAAGTTAGGTACAATTGAACCACGTTGTGTTTTTGTAAACTTACGTTTAAAGAACAACATTGAAAGTGCTAATGCAATCGGTGGAATCATACCGCCGACCATAGCTGCTGTAATTGGTGCAGCGTTACCTTCTGTTAATGCCGCTGTTGCGAATACGTAAGCTGCTTTGTTGAATGGACCACCCATATCAATGGCCATCATGGCACCAATCACTAAACCAAGTAACATAATGTTTGCTCCTGATAAACTGTTTAAACCGTTTAATAATAAATGGTTCACCCAAGCTGCTGGTGGGTTAAATACATAAACCATTAACAGACCTGTAATAGTGACAGATAAAATCGGATAAATTAATGTTGGTTTTAAACCTTCAAGTGATTGTGGCATACGACGCGTCATCACTTTGATGCCTTCTGTTAAATAACCTGCTAAGAAACCGGCAATAATACCGCCGATAAATCCAGAGTCACCGCTCATTGCTAACATACCGCCGACTAAACCAGCTGCCATACCTGGTTTTTCAGCAATGCTGCGTGCGATGAATGCTGATAAAATTGGAATAATTAAGTAGAACGCACTGTTCTTACCAATGTTCCACAATTGTTCAGCAAATGCATTATACTCTGAAGATTTCGGATCGAATGAGTTTGGTCCGAACAAGAATACAATTGCCATTAAAATACCACCGGCAATTACAAGTGGCAACATGTTAGAAACACCGTTCATTAAGTGCTTATAAATTGTTTTGCCGACACTTTGTTTTTCTTGTTTACCGCTTGCTTGACCTTTACCTCTGCCTTCTCTTGCTTTAAATGGTGTACGGTCAGTTGCTAAAGCAAGGTCGATTAATTCTTCTGGACGTTTGATGCCATCAGCAACAGGAACTTCTACGACGTTTTTGCCATCGAAACGATCTGTTTCTACATGCACGTCCGCTGCAACAATAACACCTTGTGCTTTATCAATATCTTCAGTAGTTAAACGGTTTTTAATACCACTTGACCCGTTTGTTTCAACTTTCATTTTGACGCCCATTTTTTTCGCTTGTTTCAATAAAGCATCTTTTGCCATATACGTATGTGCAATACCCGTTGGACATGCTGTCACACCGATAACATATGGCTCTTCGGATTCAGCGTCTTTATTCGCTTCAACTGGCGCTGTTTCCTCTTCTTCATCTGGTGCTTCATCGTCTGCACGATCAATAATTGCCAAAACTTCATCTGGTGTTTCTGCGTTTAACAATGCTTTTCTGACATCGTCATCCATTAAGACACCAGATAATTTAGCTAACGCGTCTAAATGTGTTTGTGCACCGCCTTCAGGTGCTGCAATCATAAAGAATAAGTGTGCAGGTTGTCCGTCTAAACTTTGATAATCTACGCCGGCTTTTGATTTACCGAAGGCAATAGCCGGCTTTTTCACTGCGTCAACTTTCGCATGGGGAATCG
This sequence comes from Staphylococcus sp. HMSC072B07, assembly GCF_001815505.1. Taxonomy (NCBI): domain Bacteria; kingdom Bacillati; phylum Bacillota; class Bacilli; order Caryophanales; family Staphylococcaceae; genus Staphylococcus; species Staphylococcus sp. HMSC072B07. Next base: position 61,807 of record NZ_KV820898.1, read on the forward strand.
CAATCCCTTCACCGATACCTGTTGTACTTTGCCCTTCACGTGCCATAATCGCTTCTTTGAACGCTTTGACATCGCTTAAAATACCTGCATGGTCTAATTGATCTACTAAAGCATCAATGACACCTTCTTTTGATGTCGCATCTAAATCCATCGCGATTGTCTCTCGCGTTAATAATTCAGTGATTCTCATATTTTTCTCACTCCTATTTCAAGTCCGTTAATTCAATTTCAAAACGTACTTTTTCTATCATTTCTTTGTTTGCTAAATCTTGACTGAATGCTGTTGCTGTTCCAGAGGCTACGGCATTACGAAATGCTTCATGTACATCAAAACCTTGTGCTAAACCTGCTAACATACCTGCAACAGTACTATCTCCAGAACCCACTGTATTTAATACATTGCCTTTTGGTACAGAAGCTTTAATACAATATTCAGCATCAATATAAATTGCACCTTCACCGCCAAGTGAAACAATCACTGCTTGTGCGCCTTTATCAAGAATAGCTTTTCCGTGTGTCACTACATCATTATCAGAAGTAATTTGCGTATTGAACATAACTTCTAATTCATCTTTATTCGGTTTAATAAAGAACGGGTTATATGGTAATACAGTCTCAACCAAGTCTTTTTCAGCATCTACAACTAATTTGGCGCCAGTTTTTTGTGTGATTTTCGCAATTTGTTCATAGGCATTATCAGGAATACTTTTCGGTACACTTCCTGCCACAACAACAGTGTCATCAGCATTCGTGTTTTTAATTTGTGTTAATAACGCTTCAAACGCTTGATTTGAAATAGTAGGTCCACCTGCATTGATTTCTGTTTCTTGACCTGATTTTAATTTCACATTGATACGTGTATCTTCTTCTACTTCAATAAAATCATTTTTAATACCAGCTTGTTGTAAAGCATCTTGGATAAATTTCCCAGGAAATCCACCAACAAATCCCAATGCAGTCGAAGGTGTTTCTAAAGTGTTCAGCACACGCGAAACGTTAATCCCTTTGCCTCCTGCAAATTTATACGTTTCTTTCGCACGGTTAAGTCCGCCTTCTTGAAACGTGTCTACTTTCATAATGTAATCAATCGATGGATTGAAAGTTACTGTATAGATCACTTTATTACACTCCTCTTATCGAATAATGGTTGCGATATGCTTTCATATCTGAACGTTTTAGCGCTTTTGCTGAAGTCAAAATTTCAAACGGTACATCTTTCGGTACATTGACACATGCAAAATACGTAGGTCCGAATTTAGAACTATCAAGCAAGACGAAAATATGATGTCCCACTTTCATTGCAGTTTCTTTCACATAAGCTTCTTGTTCATCTGGTGTTGTCAATTTACCTTCTGTATTCATCCCATTCATGCCGATGAAAACTTTATCAAAATGATAATGTTTCAAAGTTTCAATCGCTCGCGGTCCGACAGAAGCTAATGTGCTTGCTTTTACATCTCCGCCAATAATCAACGTTTTAATTCCACGCTGTAATAATGCTTCGACATGGGTTAATCCATTAGTAACTGCGACAATTTCTTGTGCTGTAATGTGTTCTATCATTTCATAAGTCGATGTCCCTGCATCAATATAAATACAATCACGGTCTTCAATTTGTGCAGCTGCGATTTTTGCGATTTCACGTTTTTCTTGTAAATTACGTTCTTTCTTCTCTGACATTTTCGGTTCACTCAAGGCTGTTGTTTTGAGCGTGGCACCGCCATGAACGCGTTGTAATTTACCCATTTTTTGTAACTTAGATAAATCTCGGCGAATTGTCGAAGCGCTGCATCCTGTTAAATCAATTATTTCTTGTAGTGTTAAAAATTCTTTTTCTTTTAATAGTTGTATGATTAGTTCAAACCGTTTCTGCGTTATCATATCGCCACCTCATTTCTTCTTTATTATAAGCGCTTTCTTAATCATTTTCAATCAAAAACTTTCAAAATCATTCAAAAACAATCATAAACTATTAAAAAAGATGAGCAAATGCTCATCAACACTGCTCATCTTAATTTGCTTCATGTGTCGCAACATCCGCTACTTTTGCTTTCGTTGCTTGAATTAATTCTGAAACATTCACACCCATTTGGACACCAGGCAGACCTCCGCTTACAAATATTTTCTCATGTTGTTGCGCGGATTGGTCAATCACTGTTGGAAATAGATGTTTCATACCAATTGGGGAACAACCGCCACGAATATAACCTGTTACTTTCGTCAACTCATCTAGCGGAAGCAAATGCAGTTTCTTTTCATCTACTGCTTGTGCCGCATGTTTCATATCTAAATGATGTTCTACTGGAATCACAAACACATACGGGTCGTGATTATTGTTAATAAATAAGAGTGTTTTAAACACTTGATCCGGATTAGCATCAATTAGTTTTGCGACTTCTTGTCCTTCAATATGATCTTTACCCATTTTAAATGTACGCATTTCATAATCGATGCCTTCGCGATCTAAAATACGCATCGCATTTGTTTTCTTCTGTTTCATTGCGTTCACCTCACTCTTAATATAGCATGCGAACACAAATCATGACATAAAAAAACAAGGCGTTCTGACATAACTTCAACTCTATAAGTGAGTTCAGTTGTCATAACTGCCTTGTTTTGGAAAATGCTGAAGCCATTGATGGCTTAATTCATTTGTGATGGACGTTAATGAAATCACAAATAATGAACTAGATTCAGCTTCACTCTTATGCGCTGCGTCTGCATGTTGTGTTGATGGTCCCCCTGCCGCTTTACGATATGTTGGCGGTGCATCTGAGGCTGAATGATCAGATGAGACCTGTTTGTCACTTTGCATAAATGTAGATACTCCATTTTGGAATTTTGCGAGTTCATTTTCATTTGTGACTAATACTAATAAGAAAATCAAACAACATGAAAGAATGGCAGCGGACACCCATAAAATAAACGCTCTCATTCCTAATACCTCTTAACCTCTATTTCGTGATTTCAATATTAACATAAAAAACATGACATTTTGGTAGGTAGTAAGCTATTTAAACCAAATGTAATATACGTAACATATGTAACAGAACCGACACGAAATGTAGTGAGATAAAGTTGAATTGTGTAAGAGCTTTCAATAGTGTTTTAACTGTCTTTCAGAAGTTAAATTAAATTATATTCTCTTTTTATCATACTCATAAAATGACAAAGCAGCGTCTTGTATGACAATATATTACGATTGAGTATGATTATCAAAGAATTATTACAAAAATAAAACGAGCAACCTGATGTTAGATTGCTCGTTTATATGACGGTTATACTTGTGCTTGAATTGCCGCTTCGCCCTGTTCAATCGCAGTTTGAATGAAGTTATGTGCCGCTTCCAATTGTTTTTGTTCTTCATTAGACAATTCAATCGGCAAACGCTGTTTCACACCGTTTCTATCAACCAGTGTCAATAAACTTAATGCACCATCGACTAATCCATAAGCACCTTGAACTAATCCGCTGACGGGTTCAATACTATGTTCATCAAATAAAATCGACTGTGCAAGTTGAACAGCCGCTCTTGAAATCGCTGAGTTTGTCCAACCTTTTTTCTTAAAGACATCAAACGCGACTTCGTCAATTGCCGTAGAAATCGCTCCGCGGTCAATTGGCGCATGACCCGTTAATTGTTCAAATTCTGGTAATTCAATCCCATGAATACGCACGCGACTCCAGATTGGCACACAATGTGAACCATGTTCTCCTAATACAAAACCTTCTACATCTTTAGGATCCACATTGTAGTGATCAGCAATTAAAGTACGAAAACGTGCTGACTCTAAAATGGTACCTGTACCGATCACTTTATCAGATGGATAGCCTGCTTGATGTGCAAGATACGTCATCGCATCCACTGGATTTGAAATTAAAATGACGATAGCTTCTTTCGTCACAGCTGATAATTGTCTAAACACATCATTCACAATAACGCTATTCGCTTTAGTGAGTAAGGTACGATCTTTCATGTCTGGTGTCGAAGCCGCACTCGCTGACACAATCACCACATCCGCATCCACTATATCTTGATAACTGCCTACATGAATTTTTGTGCGATGTGTATGATTCAAACCTTGTATATGATGATGATCCAACACTTCACCTTGTGCTAAGTTTTCATTCGTATCAATCACGACAATTTCTGAAAAATGTCCTAAATATTGTGCATCTGTTAAGACTTGGCTGCCTACACGTCCTACACCAATAATTCCTAATTTAGCCATATTCATTCGACTCCTTTACTTCGCTTCATATGGTATTACGTCTTTACCGTATTCTTTCTTAATGAATTCTTTCATGTCTTTAGACTGTAATACTTTGATGAGTTCTTGGAATTTTTTATCGTCTTTATGACCTTCTTTAACTGCTAAAATATTCGCAAATGGTGATGATTCATTTTCCATCACAATCGCATCTTTCGAAGGTGTTAAACCATTATCAATCGCATAGTTTGAGTTCATAATAACAGCAGCACCTTCACCGCTTTTATATGTTTTTGGTAAGAATTCTGCACCTTGTTGATTATTGAATTTTAAATCTTTTTTATTTTCAACAATGTCATCGAATTTCGCATCTTCAATTTTCACGCCATCTTTGATTTTAACCAATCCTTCATTAACGAAGAAAGATAAGAAACGTCCTTCTTCAGCGGGGTTGTTTGAAACATAGATTGTTGAACCTTTTGGAATATCTTTGATGTTTTTATATTTTTTACTGTAAACACCCATTGGTGTTGTGAAGACTTTACCGACTTCTTCAATTTTATAACCATGTGACTTTCTTTCAGCCTTTAAATAAGGAACGTGTTGGAAAAGGTTCGCATCCACGTCTCCTTTATCTAATAATTTATTAGGTACTTTATAATCATTAACGACTTTAACTTCTAAATCATACCCTTTATCTTTCATAGCTTTTTTCGCATGTTCTAATACCTCACCATGCGGAGCTGGAGAAGCTGCTACTGTGATTTTCTCCTTGTCTCCACCTTTGCCGCACGCTGCGAGTACGACCAGTAATACCAATAACCCGATTAAACTACTTACTTTCTTCATTTCCACTGCACCATCCCTATGTAATATTTATCAAATCACCCTTACCAAAAGAAAAAAGCCTTCTCATTAAAATAAGAGAAAGCTTTCATTCTTTCTCTCATCTTCAAAAGTCTATGACTTTTTGTGAATTAGCACCACTTCGTTTACACGATGGTTGCTGGGCTTCGTCGGGCACATCCCTCCGCCTCTCTTGATAAGAGTTCTATTTGATTGAATTGTATTAAGGTTACCACCAGTGACACATTTCGTCAATGTCATTTTCAAATTTTTCAGATAAATAAATATTAAAAGCATGCTGTTGTAAGCACAACAGCACACTTTCTATATCATAATTTAACTTTGTTTCAGCTTTCTGCTTTTTCTAATGGTCTTCTCAACCATAATAATCACAATACCTAATAACATGACTGTCACGGACATATACAATGGAAATTCTAAGTTCACATCATATAATGTACCTGCAACGAGCGGGCCTGCGAAGTTCCCCATACTTGTGAAGGTAGAGTTCAAGCCTCCTGCTAACCCTTGACGATTACCCGCAATATTCGAGAAGTAATTCGTTATAGCTGGACGTATCATATCAAAACCGATAAATACTATAAAACTGATAATCATAATTGACCAGTAATGATGTGCAACAATCAATAAAAACAACATAATTGCTGAATAAAGCAGTGATAATTGTATAAATGTTAATTCTTTAAAGTACTTCATAAATTTATCGAATAAGAAGATTTGGAAGATCGCACCTGCTAAGCCACCGCCTGTGATCGCGATAGAAATATCTTTTGGCGCGTAATGTTCTTTATCTGCAGTATATAATGGATAAAGTGTTTCAAATGCTGCAAGTCCGAATGCTAAAACGAACGTAATGATTACCGGGGTAATAAAAGCTTTGATATTAATTTTAGCTAAATCTTGCGGTTCGATAACTGTATGGAAACCATCTGTCGTTTCGCGTTTTGCACCTTGGATAAAGAATAAAGAACAAAAGAATGCTACGACACCTAGGCTCCCAGCGAAGTAGAATGGCAAACGGTGAGAGAACTCTGCCATAAAGCCGCCAAAGCCAGGTCCTAAAATGAAGCCGGAGTTAATAATTGCTGACATATAGCCGAAGTTTTTCGCTTTATCTTCAGGACGTGAGATATCTGCGATCATACCTGTAACCCCAGGCATTACCATACCTGCACTGAAACCACCGATAATTCTTGAAACAATCAAAAGCGGATAGTTGCTGCTCATCGCAAAGATGAACTCAGAAACAGCGAATAATACTAAACCGATACAAATAATTAATTTCTTCCCTAATTTATCAGCTAAGTTGCCTCCGAATGGCGAAATTACCATTTGCGCTAACGCAAAGGCCGCAACAAGAATACCTAAATCACTTCCATTTAAACCTAAGTCCTTTAAATAGACGGGTAACACCGGTACAACTAATCCGATACCTAAGAAGACTAGAAAAATATTAAAATATAAGGTGATTAATTGCTTACTCATGATTTCCTCCTTTATTGCGTTGTTTGATTCAGTCAAATTTTTCGTGACTACCTATTATACACCATAGTTATTCTGCGGCTCAATCAAATAATATTGAATTATTTTAGTCTAATTCTTCCCTCATTTCTTTTTTCTATGCTTAACATGTCTTTTAAATGCTATACTTTTAATTGATATCTAGGCTGAAAACCTGTAATATATTCATCTAAATACGTCTGAAACACGAGTATTGTTGTTTTCAGATAATCCATCCGTTAACAGGGATGTTTAAAGAGAGGACTTTGAAATGCAATCACGTTATATTGCACGCATATTATTTGTGATATTAATGCTGCTGACATTGCCTTTAAATCAATTTTACCAATTCATGGCATTAAACTTATTCTTAGCATATATTCCTTTTGAACTCGTTTGGTTACTTAAGCTATTTATACCGAAGCGACGTTTCGAATGGCCGCTATTTATTGTTTTCGCAGCAATCTTTGTCTTAATCTTCCCGAATACCTTTTATATGGTGACAGACCTTATCCATCTTAACCAATTTGCATTTACGATTATGGAAGGGGTCAGACCTATAGAATGGTTGTACTTTACCTTCTTAGTCGGTGGCGTCTGTTTTGCAGTTTATTGTTATATTTTGATTAACATTGAGTTATTCCATTTAACCAATAAACCTTTATTCAATTACATTATCGTCATTGGCTTAATGTTTGCGAATAGTTTAGGAATTGCGATGGGACGATTCTTGAGATTCCATAGTGTCTACTTAGTCACTCAACCACTTTCTATTATCAGAGATGTTGTTCAATTCTTAGACGCGAAAGGTCTTTTCTTCTTATTCGTTATGACCTTGCTACAAGCAATGATATTGATCATGGTGAAAGGAGTGCGCATGGCAAAATGACAATGCAACTTCTTGTATTTATTGCGGTACTGATAGTTATCCAATTGATTATCGGACACTTTATCCATGAAATTGGTTTTTCATTTCTTGTCAGTATCGGTTTAATGCTACTGCCATTAGGTATCGGTATCTACTTGCTTCAAATTGCTTATTTTGAACAAAAGTATCCGAATTGGGAAGTACCATTCAATGTAAAGCTACGTTTGAAATATATGTATCTTTTAACGTTCGTAGAATATATAGCACTTTATGTGTGTTTCTTTGTATGGCAATACTAAAACCTACATGTTATTTCTAAAGAAAAGACGATGGACTTGATGCCATCGTCTTTTTGAATTCATTATGATTTTATATTAAACCTAACCATTTCCAGTATGTGAAACTGAAGATCAGAATCAAGATATAACCTACTACTGTTAATGGAATACCTGCTTTCAAGAAGTCTTTAACTGTAAATGTACCTGAACCATAAGCTAACATGTTTTGTGGTGCACTTACTGGTAATAAGAAACCGAAACTAATTACAAATTGTTGGATCAACACAAAGCCGATGCTTTGATCGCCTAAATGTAATGTTGCCGTTAAAGAAATAAAGACTGGAATCAAAGCAGAAGATAAACTTGTTGCACTTGCGAAACCTAAATGAATTAAGATATTAAATAAAGTAATCAATGCGATTGTCGCAATCAATGGTAAATGTTGTAAGCCCATTAAACCGAACGTCTTATCACTTAACCACTGCGCACCGCCAGTATTTAATAATACGTTTCCGAGTGAGATACCAATACCAAAGACAATAATTGTTCCCCATGGAATATGTTTCTCCGCTTCTTTCCAACTCATCACACCAATTTTAGGTGTTAACATAATTGCCATCGCAACTAAAGTGATTGAAGATGAATCAATCGGATGTAATATTTTCTCAGTTGACCAGAATAATAATAATAAAACAGAAATCACAATCAAACGCCACTCACGTGGTGACACTGGGCCTAATTTATTTAATTCTTTCTGAATTAATTCTTTACCGCCCTTCACTTCTTTTTGTTCTGGCGGCATAACTTTCAACATAATGAAGTAAAGTGCAATCGACATTAAAATAGACCAAGGTGCTGCATATAAGAACCATTGTCCCCATGAAATATCATGACCAAAACTTTGGTTGATAAAATTGACTGCAACGATATTTTGAGCAGCTGCTGTCTTAATACCGATATTCCAAATAGATACTGCTTGTACTGCAGTGATAATTAATAAACCTGCAAGCTTACTTTCTTTAGAAGCTTTAAACGCCGCAATCATCCCTAACAAAATAGGAACAACTGCACCGGCACGCGCTGTCGCAGATGGTACGAAGAACGCTAAAATAATAGATACTATAATTGCACCCGCCACAATGCGGTTGGTCTTATTACCCACAATCGATAAGACCAATAATGCTAAACGTTTATGCAAATTAGTAATCTGCATGGCAGCTGCTAAGAATAGTGCTGCTGCTACTAAAGCAACTGCTGAAGTTGAGAAACCACTGAATGCTAACTTCAAAGCATTGCCTGTTCCGAATAAATCCGCACCATGTAAAGCGGCACCATTTGCTTTAGGGTTCCCTAGTTTTTCTGCTAAATCTTGTACAGGACTAAATCCTAATAATAGTATGATCAAAGCTACAATCATCGTTGAGGATACTGGATAAGAGACCGCTTCCGTCACCCACATAATGACCGCAAAGGCTAAAATCGCAAGTGACATTTTAGCCATTACCGGAATACCGCTCACTGGTATCAACACAATCGCTATCAATACGATAAAACTGATGATAATCCATAGCGGCTTCACACCCTTTTGCTTCTTGTCAGATTTCACTGATGCTTCCTTTCTTGCCATATTGATTTCCTCCCTTATTTGCTTAGTGTACTCAAGAAGTACGTATTTTAAATATTTGAAAAGACGGTACGCTTATCCAGTCCCATACATGCGTTCACCATTTTTCGAAATATTTAATCATTTTCAAGTCCATTATAACAAGAATGCGGTTACAAAAAGAGGGTTATTCGAAAATTTGTAGATTTTTTCACAATAAAACGAGAAAGTACAAAAAAGAGACGAACGCTTTAGAATCGTCCGTCTCCTGTTCCAATATATAATAATTTACTTTACCACATAGTTTATGAATATTTTAAAGCACTTTTTACTTCTTCTACCGCATCTGCTGAAGCTTTTAACTGTGCTTTTTCATCATCAGAAAGTTTTGTTTCAATGACTTGTTCGACACCATTTTCACCGATTAATGTCGGAACACCTAAACAAATATCATTAAAGCCATATTCGCCTTCTAAATACGTAATTGCAGGTAATACACGTCTTTCGTCTTTAAGTATCGCTGCAGCCATTTCAAAAATCGCAGCGGCTGGCGCATAATAAGCTGAACCGTTGCCAAGCAAGCCGACAATTTCAGCTCCGCCTTTACGCGTACGGTCCACAATCGCATCGATTTTATCTTGTTCCAATAGTTCAGTGATTGGCACACCACCTACTGTAGTCGTACTTAATAACGGTACCATTGTATCTCCGTGGCCACCTAGTACTAATCCTGAAACGTCCGTACGCGCAACATCTAATGCTTCTGCGATAAATGTACGATAACGTGCTGTATCTAAAATACCTGATTGCCCTAACACACGATTTTTAGGGAAACCTGACAATTTATATACTGCATATGTCATCGCATCCACAGGATTCGTCAACACGATAATCGTGCTGTCCGGCGCATAAGTTTTAATACCCTCTGTCACTTGTGCCATTACCGATTCATTAATTTGAATCAAATCATCACGACTCATCCCAGGTTTACGTGCGACACCTGCAGTGATCACCACAATATCTGAACCAGTAATATCTTGATAATCAGATGTCCCTTTAATTTTGTTGTTGAAATTGAAAATCGGTCCGCTTTCCGAAATATCCAACGCTTTGCCGCGTGCTGGCTTTTCATTTTCAGGTTTATCTAATAACACCACATCTGCTAAAGTTTTTTCAGCTAACATAAATGCTAAGGTTGCACCTGTATGACCTGCACCAATAATTGCGACTTTTCTTTTCCCCATCTTGAATCCCCCTCAATACGAATTTATTTTTCTTTATACATTCTTATTTACTTTAAGAATATCAAAGCTAGTCCTATTAATAAAGAAAACGTTTTCATTTCTTTTGAATTCTTTATGACAATATAAAACTCCCTCTATATAGAGTGTTGAAAAACACTTATAGAGGGAGTTATTTTACTTATTTAATTGCTTAGTATCTGCCCGCAAATTGCGCAGTTGCTGAGATGGTAAACATGAGACCGACGAAGATTGTTAACACTAATAATAAAATCATCGTACGTGTGTAATGCTTAATAAACGCAACGAATAATAACACTGCGTTATAGATAAAGAAAATACCGAATAATGTCAGTACAACAGTTGGTGCTGAAAAAATCGTTGTAAAGAAAAAGACGATAATCGCAAAAATAATATATGGAAAGACGATAAGGTTACGTTCAAAGCGCATGCGCGCACGTGATTGTTCTTCTGAATTCATTTCTTATTCTCCTTTATTTCACTTATCAAGGGATGTCTTGACCTAAGACTGCAACATAAATATCAAACCATTCTTGATCTGTTAAAGTCAGTTCTAACCCTTTTACCGCATCGTGCATACGTTCAATTTGACTTGTACCCATGATTGGCATTATCGTAGCTGGATGTTTCACCAACCACGCTGTGACAATACTGGCTGGAGCCACATTATATTTATAAGCAAGTGGGCTGATGATAGACATGACACGTTTAGATTTAGCATCTTCTACATTCAGTAATTTACCGCCTGCAAGCGGACTCCATGCCATAATCTTAACGTCATCTCGATACATATGATCAATTGTTCCATCATAAATAGGTGCTGCATGATACGGTGAAACTTCTAGTTGATTCACTGCGATATGCAGTTTATGTGATTTAATACCTTGGTTCAGCAAATCATACTGTGTGTTATTAAAGTTAGAAACACCGAATGATTTAATTTTACCTGCTTCTACTAAAACATCAAGTGCATCTCTGACTTCATTTGGATCCATGAGCGGAGATGGACGATGAATCAACAACGTATCAAGTGTGTCTGTTTGTAGATTCTGCAATGAACGGTTCACCGCTTCTACAATATGTTGTTTGCTTAAATCGTAACGATGGCCATCAAATTGTGCGAATTGATCGGTCGGCAAGATAATACCGCATTTCGAAACTAATTCAATTTGGTCTCTGAGTTCAGGTGACAAAGCCAATGCTTCTCCGAATAACTGTTCACAACGATAATCACCATAAATATCTGCATGGTCCATTGTCGTTACACCTAATTCGACTAACTGGTGCAAATAACGGTTTAAGTCTTGGGTTGTCATCTGCCAATCATTTAATCTCCAAAAACCTTGAATCATTTTTGAATAAGTTACGTTACGATTGATTTTAACACGATCCATTGCGTTTACCCCTCTCACTCATTTCATTTTTATTACAACTTATGTTAGCGCTTGCTAAATTTAAAAATGAGGTTCACTATAGTGTAGTAGGGATGCATAATGGATTAAAATATTTTAGTATTGTATTCCCTACAAATTCCTTGTACTATTAAACGTTGTATTCATTATAGTGTTACCTTGATATGCACGTCAATTTTCAAGTGAACTGCAATGCATCTAATTGATTGCGTAAACGCTCTTTATCGAGTTGTTCACCAATCAATACAATAGTCTTTTGCACCTCATCTTGAATCGGCTCGTAATCTGGCAGCCCATTGGCGAATTGGAATAAATACGTTGTTTCTGGTGCATCTCTGAATCTTACATAACCTTTCAAACGATAGACGTTGTCTGGCAAACGTAAGATAAACTGGTAAAACATTTGTCTATCTATAGGCGAAGTAAAGGTATACGCAATTGAGCTGATACCATGGTGATGTAAATGTTGGTGTTTTGGCTTCATATTGACTGGCTCTAATGCCTGCAATTCATCAATATTGACTTGACCATAGGTTGTAAAATAGATGGCATCATTCGAATTGATTTGTTTTAAAGCTTCGATCAGCACTTGCTGCTCATCTTGGCTGATTAAATCTGTCTTATTGACAATCAGCGTTTGACTGACTGCAAGCTGTTCTTCCATCAATGCTTGCGTTGATTCAGAATAATCCGCACGATGTAAAAATCTAGGTGCATCAACTAAACCGACCACAAGCGGCGGATTAACATAGTCAGTAAGCAATGGATCATAGCAAGCTTGGATGAGTTGAAGTGGATGTGCAATCCCTGTGGCTTCAATAATGACGAATTGTGACTGATTTTGATTGATTATTGCTGATAGTTGCGCGATAAGGTCTTGTTGTAAATCACAACAGACACATCCGTTCTGCAAGGAAATCGTTTGAACTTTATCTCCTAAAATTTTACTATCGACATCGAAATCACCAAATTCGTTCATAATTACAGTGATTTTCTCATCTCTTTTTAATAATTGCTCAGTATAATATTTAAGGAAAGACGTTTTACCGCTTCCTAGAAAACCTGTTACAATACAAATAGATAATTTACTATTATTATTTCGTTCCATTTTTAACACTCATTTCTAAAGGACTTAATGGTACAATCATTAATGGACATATTATATTATGTTACAACTTGATTTAATGCAAGATATCTTCTAAAATCAATGCATGCTTTAATTTTAACATGGCTTGTGAGGAGTCGACAAAATAGATAAAATTTCCATTTTTGTCACTGCTCAAACTTTCACAACAAGACGGAACGAATTCCGGTACACAGAAAAATATAACGGATAGAATGTCTGGAGGAGAACTTATGACTGAAAAACTTAATTTAGGCGGACGTTTATGCTTTAGTTTGTACAACGCTCAAAGACAAGTAAATCGCTACTATTCAAATAACGTTTTTAAGAAGTACAAATTAACTTACCCGCAGTTTTTAGTATTAACAATTTTATGGGAAGAATCACCAGTTAATGTGAAGAAAGTCGTTACTGAACTTGCATTAGATACTGGTACAGTATCCCCACTTTTAAAAAGAATGGAACAAGTAGATTTAATCAAAAGAGAGCGTTCTGAAGTCGATCAACGTGAAGTGTTTGTTCACTTAACTGAAAAGAGCGAAGCGATTGAAGAAGATTTAGGCGGTGCTTGTAACCACTTAGGCGATATCTCAGGATTAAACAAAAAAGAAGAAAAAGAATTGAATCGTTTATTAGATAAACTGATTGATTCTTTAACTAAGCAAAACTCATAATTTCGAATGCCATTAAAATTAGAGTGATAACTTGCATTTTTAGTTTTTTCACTTTTAAATAAAGCAAAAACAAAGCGGTTGAGACTTCTGTCATAGAGGTCTCAACCGCTTTTTCTATTTCTTCATTTTACTTCTCAGCATTGGATTCAGTGTGCTTATCTTTTGAGTAAATACATAGTCTTATCGGTTTAAAGTCACCATGTCATAAAGTGCACCATGTTGTTGAAGCAAACCGTCATAAGTGCCACTTTCAATAATTTGACCTTCAATCATGACGATAATGCGATCAAATTGCGGTAACAATTCTAAATCATGCGTTGCGACAATAAGCGTCTCACTTTCGGTAAAGAGACGTTGCATCACATGATGGCTATTATGCCAATCTAATGCACGTGTCGGTTCGTCTATTAGCCAAACAGGTGCTGTTCTTAAGAATAATCTCGCAAGACAAATCCGCTGCAATTCTCCACCTGATAGTCCTTCCCCACTCATGGTAATTTCATAGTCTAAATCAATATACGCTAAACCTAAGTCATCTAAGACAGCACGCATTTCATTATCGCTGTAATCTGATAATAAATTATCACGCACTGTACCATCAAAGAGTTGCTGGTGCTGCAATAAGACATTAAACGTCTCTGCTTTAGACGCTTCAGACATCTCATATACTAATTGACCTTGATAAGTAACAGAACCTTGTGTTGTTTGATATAAACCAGCCAGCACTTGCAGTAAAGTACTCTTACCTGAACCTGAAGGTCCAATGATCGCAAGCTTTTCACCAGGCTGGATATCTAATTGAATATGTTCTAATACCTTTGTAACTTGATGTTCATATTGGAAAGTCACATCATCAACTGCTAGTATCTGCGTATTATTCATTTGTTTTGAACTTTCAGGTGTTTCTGGCACTTCTTGCAAGACCTCTTCAATTTCTACTAATGCTTGGTCTGTATCTGCTTTAAAGTAAGCCACATTACTCATCGTTACTGCTTGTTCAAATAACGTCAACAACATTAATACAATACTTGTTAAATAGATGACATCTAATTGTCCATTTTGAACTTGTATGACACCTAACCAAACACAAAAGAACAAGGCCAACATAGAAACTAAATCTAACATAAATTCATAAAGCGTTAAGAAACGTTGTTCATTACGTTGTTGATGGCTGTATTTAGAGAGTGCCTTAAGTACAGATTGATGATAGGGTTTTAATTGTTTGAATCGTGCTAGTTCTTCATAGCCTTCTTTATAGTCGTAGAAGCGGCTTAAAAATGATGATTCATCTTGAGCTGCTCGTGCGTTCAATAATTGTGCACGCTTCGCAGAAATCCAAGGTAAGACACCTAATGAAATTAACATACTGACTAATAATAAGACGGCATGCATCCAAGAAAAGAACCACAAGGTTAATATCGTAATAGCTGCCGTGATACCAATAACCACAGGCGGATAATAAACGCGTAAATAAATATTCTGTAATGCTTCAACGCGTGATACCATTCGTGCAATCAAATCACTGGATTTAAATTTACGATAAATATCCGGTACAACTTGAATCAAGCCTTTGAAGAATTGTGTTCTGACGTCTCTTAACATCGTGAAAGTTGTTCGATGTGAGTATAAACGTTCAAAATAACGCATAATCGCACGGATAATCCCAAACATTTTCACGCTGACCACTAAGACAATCAAACCATATAACGGTACATTTTTCGCAGCTTGCGCAATCATTAAACCACTTAAAAAGAACATACCGATTGCGACTAAACTACCGATAACTCCAAACAATATCGCTAAAGCTAAATCTTTATCTAACTTAAATTGAATGCCGCGTCGTTTCATTGTCTATCACGTCCTTTGTCTCTTTGCGTGGAAATGACTTGATCATCTGTAATTATATGGCCACCTTCCATATAAATACGACGTTGTGCCATACGAATTGTACTTTCACGGTGTGCAATCATAATAACGGTACTTTCTTTAAAATAAGTATTCAGTGCTTCTTGAATCGTACGCTCTGTCCAAACATCTAAACCTGTGGCTGGCTCATCAAAAACAACCAATTCTGGTTGTGCAAACAATACACGCGATAATTCAATACGACGCATTTGCCCGCCTGATAACATCTCGCCGCCTTCTCCGATATACGTTTCAATACCTTGAGGCAATTGATTGATTTTTTCCATTAAACCAACCGCTGCTAACACCTCAATCACCTTTTCATCCTCAACCGCTTCAAACATTGAGACATTTTCTTTAATTGTCGCATTGAAAATATAAGGTTGTTGACTTAACACACCCATTTTTAAGTGTTCGAATTGAAAAGAAACATAGCCAGCTGTCGGTTGTCTGTGCTGTAAAATCAATTCAGAAAGTGTCGTCTTCCCTGCACCGCTTGGACCGACTAAGGCAATCTGTTCACCTTCATAAATATTAAAGCTCACATCTTTAACTGCTGCTCTATCTGCTTCTGGATAACGATAAGATACATGTTCCAACTGAATCAACGCCTCTTGTTTAGGATTGACGTGTTGTTTGGTTAAAGTAGCGTCATCCATTTCTTGATCAAGCGCATCGAATACGACATCTGCTGCTCCTTCACTTTGTTTACCAGTATGGAATGCTTGGCCAAGGTCTTTAATAGAGTTGTAGAACTCTGGTGCTAAAATAATCGCAATCGCAGCTGTTTCGAAAGTAAGATTATGAAAGAGCACCAAACCAAGCCCTGCTTCTAGCGCAACTAAACCAATACCTAACAAACTGATAAATTCCAATAGCAACCCAGATAAAAAGGCACTGCGTAAAATATTCATTGTTAAATCTCTAAAGCGTGTGCTTTCTTGATAAATAGCTTGTTCAGCTTGTTTAGAACGGTTGAATAATTTTAAAGTGACTAAGCCTTGCGCTAAGTTTAAGAAGCGCTGGCTGAATTGTGTTAAATAAGTCATTTGTTCCTTAGATTCATCACGTGTTTTTAATCCGAAAATGATATAGAACACAGGAATAAAAGGTGCTGTCACCATCATAATAATCGCAGTATTCAAATGAATAAAACACATCGCAATAATAATCACTACAGGTACAAGTACTGCTTTAAACACTTGAGGTAAGTAATCTTGATAAAATGGCGTAATTCCATCAATGCTTTCAGTCATCACACTCATTTGAGCACCGACAGGTTGTTTCGTGTGATGATCTACCATACGACGACGCAGTGTGCCTTTCACTTTATATGCGAGTTCTGTCCCCATCCATTGATTGGACATATTCAATACTGCACGTAATAATAAAGCGACCAATAAAATCATCAATAACGTTGAAATATGGTAATGATGCGAATTCTGAATCAGCATTTTATCTAACACTTTCGCAATGGTCACATTTTGTACGACTACAATCACAGCTAATAGTGCACAAATGATACCCATGACGATGGGGTATTGCTTGTATTTCAGTGCGTAACGCATTAAATGTTTCATCTTTTTTCACCCTTTTTATTTAATCAGGCATCGATTAATTTTGACACAATAAAGGTGGAACACGTATGTATGTCATGCATACTTGTCCCACCCACTTTACTATCGTTTCATCTTTAATTAATAGATATCAGGACGTCTTATGTCCTTAATAGTCATTTGTGTCAAAAATGTCTTATCTTTAACTTAAAACATATAAGTAGAATTTTCAATTTATTCGACTCAAAATTAATTTCAAATAAGAAATTAACCTTCAAAGTTTTGTCATAATTTTTGAAAGACCTACATCTTAAGTCTTATCTTTCAATTTACTACGAGAATTAGTAGCACAAAGATTTTTTTATGTGCTATCATAAAAGTTGTTTCAACTGGTATTTACATACATTCATACAAAATATATTTTGAAATAAGGAAGGTACACTATGTTATTGTTAGAATTACTCAAAGCGCTGATTTTGGGGATTGTCGAAGGTTTGACAGAATTTGCGCCTGTATCCTCAACAGGACATATGATTCTTGTAGACGACATCTGGCTGAAATCGACGAGCTTCTTAGGATCAGAATCCGCATTCACCTTTAAGATCGTCATACAGTTAGGTTCTGTATTTGCGGCAGCGTGGGTATTTAGAAACCGTTATTTTGAAATGTTCCGCCTTGGAAAGTATAAACATACTGCACCATCTACGGAACATACTGAAGGAGAAACTTTAAGCAGAACGGCTCAATCTAAACACAAACGTCTAACGATTTGGCACGTTTTAGTAGGGATGATTCCTGCTGGTGTTTTAGGTTTATTATTCGATGATTTAATCGAAACATACTTATTCAGTGTGCCGACTGTTATGATTGGACTTTTATTAGGTGCGTTCTATATGATTTTCGCACAAAAGTTCAGCCGTCGTTATGCACACCGTGAGCACCTTGATCAAATTACTTATGTTCAAGCATTTATTATTGGTTTATCACAAGCGGTTGCGATGTGGCCAGGGTTCAGTCGAAGCGGTTCAACAATTTCAACTGGGGTATTAATGAAATTAAACTATAAAGCTGCCTCTGACTTCACATTTATTATGGCTGTACCAGTTATGTTAGCCGCAAGTGGTTTATCATTGGTAAAACATATGGAATATATTCATTTAAATCACATTCCGTTTTACTTAATCGGCTTTATTGCCGCATTCTTATTCGGATTATTATCTATCCGCTTATTCTTAAACTTAATTAACCGTATTAAATTGGTACCTTTTGCGATTTACCGTATTATTTTAGTTATCTTTATCGCAATCCTTTATTTCGGATTCGGAATCGGAAAAGGCATTTAATTGATACACTCGCCAGCATTGAATTTCAATGCTGGTTTTTTTCATGCCTTCAATTACTGATGCTTTAATCGATGGAAAAAGTTATGTATGATACAAGGGTATTCGTTTATCCCCTAATCAGTCGGGGTATTTAAATGTTATATACTAATAAATGGAGGCCATTCAAATGGAGAAGAAACGATTAATTAGAACATTGTTAACGGTATTACCTATCATTCTTGTACCTTTAATTGTGGAAAGAAAACGCATCAAAGATCATCCTGATGTACAAAAATTGAATGATAAAACCGCAGATTTAAGACAAAGTGTTTCTGACAAGTCTTCACAATTTGCGAGCGGTGTATCAGATAAATCTTCTAAAGCTGCGTCAGCGGTTTCTAATAAATCTTCTGACCTTAAACAATATGTAAGCGAGAAGAAACAAGAAATCGAAGAAAAACGCCAAGCTAAAAAAGAAGCGAAAGCCAATGACCCAGAACGCATCAAAGCTAAAGGTGACAAATTAGAAAAACAAAACGCTAAAGAAGCTGAAAAAATGGCGAAGAAATTAGAGAAAAACATTGAAAAACGCCATAAAAAAGAAGATAAAGATTCAGAAGCAATTCGTAAACGTCTCGTGAAAGAATTAAAAGACGCTCAGAAATACGAGAAAAAAGTCGGACTTGTACCAGGCGGTCAATCTGACAAACAACTTCACAATAAAGGTGAAGAACTTGAACAAGAAAATAAAGATGAAGCTTATGACATGAACCGTATTTTAGAAGATCGCATTGAACAACGTTTAAAAGCTGAAGAAGAAGCTAGACGTGCCAACGAAGAAGAACGCATCGCAGAGATTCAAAAACATGAAAATAAGCCGAATCTCTAAATGACACAAGTCATTATTGATGGTGATGCTTGTCCCGTTACAGATTCAATTATTCAATTGACTGAAGGGACAGGCATTTTTGTTGTGTTGGTACGTAGTTATGCACACTTTTCAATGCGAGATTATCCTGACCATGTTCGTGTCGTTTACGTCGATGATGGTCCTGATCAAGTGGATTATAAAATTGTTCAATTAGCCAAGCCAAATGACATTGTAGTCACACAAGATTATGGTTTAGCTAACCTATTGATTAATAAAATACAGTACGTGATGCATCATAATGGTATGCTATATAGTGATAAGAATATTAATTCCTTACTCGAACAACGTTATTTGAATGCACAAACCAGACGTCAAGGCGGACGTCATAAAGGTCCGAAAAAGTTCTCAGAAGAGACACGCAATCATTTTGAGCAAGCATTTAAACGTGTAATCAATCAGATTTCTTCTTAGGAGATGACATTTATGAGTAAATTAAAACGTATTGCAGTATTTTGCGGCGCAAGCAGAGGGAAAGATAAAGTTTATATGGAGCAAGGCTATGCTTTAGGTAAATACATGGCAGAAAATGGTTATACTTTAGTCTACGGTGCCGGCTCTGTCGGTGTAATGGGCGCAATTTCTAATGGCGTCTTAGATAACGGTGGAGAAGCGATTGGTGTGATGCCGAAAAGCTTAGATGATAAAGAAATTACGAGCCAACGCTTAACAGATTTAGTGTTAGTAGATTCACTTCATGGTCGCAAAGCCAAAATGAGCGAATTAGCTGATGCATTTATCTTAGCACCTGGCGGCGCTGGTTCACTTGAAGAATTCTTTGAAACATATAGTTGGGCACAAATCGGTATCCACGATAAACCGATGGCAGTTTTTAATATCAACAATTTTTTCGAACCGCTTCAACAACTCATTGAATCTATGATTGAAGCTGGTTTCATTGATGATAAATATCGCGGCTTAGCTCCGCTTTATGATAACTTAGATGATTTATTCGACGGTTTAGAACACTATCGTTCTGTCGGTACACGTACTTATGATTAACACTTCTAAATTAAATAACATACTCTATGTTCATTCCAAACAAAAAGCGAGAAACGTCACCTTGAGTTTCTCGCTTTATTCATTCAGCTTTTTATAATATCTGACTTGTGTTTTTAATGGATGTGCTGCTGACACATTCGGTAATTCATAATCCTCTAAATATGTCATACCGATTTTTTCCATCACTCTTCTTGAAGCCATATTTGTTTTGGCTGTCAGACTATAAACTTCTTCGATACCTTTTTCTTTGGCATATTCAAGCACTGCTTTTGCCCCTTCTGTTGCGATACCATTGTCCCAAACCTCAGGTATCAAACGCCATCCGATTTCAAAGAAAGGCAGATCTTTAAATGGATACTGACTGCGTTTAGGGAGATAATTCAATCCGATAAAGCCAATCCATTCTCCGCTTTCTTTCAATTCTACCGCAAATAAACCAATGCCTGATTGTTTCAGTTGTTTCTGCATCGCCTGCATATCCAATTCAGAACGGCGATAGCTTAATATACTTGGGAAGAATCTGCGAACTTGTCGATTCGCATTCATTTTTTGAAATGGTAATAAATCTTTATCTTCCCAATCTCTTAACTTTAAACGTTGTGTTTCCAAATATACACTCATTTGATTCCACCTCGTACACCCATTCAATCTCTTGTGCTCTATCTAAAAAATCGATATACAAAAAAGCACTTTAGTAAAGTGTTCTCTAATCATGATAGTAATGCAAAGCGATATGACTTCACTTATAAGCGCTTTTTGTATACTTTATAAGATTGTCGAAATTACTTATAGTTGCGATTATGCTTGAGGAAATTCAGAACGCGTATTATAACTGATTAATTGAACAGTTACAGGCACTTCTTGTAAACGATCACGTTCGCTTTTAGGTGCTGTAAATACTACGTCAACAAAATCGCCTAAATGACTTAATTTATAAGTTGCTTCAAATGTATCTGTATCTGATTCAAAATTAGGCTTTTGCGCAACTCTGCGTCTTACTTGTGCTGAAGGCGCATCATGTTGGTAGCCTGTAATTTTTTCGATGGCTTTGCCGAGTTCTCTTAAAGTCATCTTATTACCTTCTAATTCAAAAAATTGTTGTTCGTACATGATTCAATCGACTCCTTTAGTTCGTTTATCCATTACCTATTTAATACCCTTCTGACTTTTCAAACAAACGCTTAAGACGGTTTGTTTTCTTTCTTGTCAGAATGCGGTGTGTGTGATTTTTGATCACTTTCTTTTGTTGTGTTAGATGACGTTTTTGCTGCTTTTTCCTTTTTATCTTTAGCTTCTTGTTCTTTTTTAGCTTTGTCTTCTGCTTCAGATTGTTGTTTTGCTCTTTCTGTCGCAACTTTATCTTTCACTTCATCTTCTAACTTATCTACACGTTCTTTCACTGATTTTTGTTCTTTTTCCAACTTCTCTTTTTTATCTTTCAACTGTTTGTTTTCTTTCTCTAGTTGTTTGATATCATTCTCAAGCGCTGTCTTCTCGTCACTTTTACCGCAAGCACTTAACATTAAAGTTGAAGCTAACAGCACCATCATCACTTTTTTCATGTATCTTTAACTCCTTTTACCATGAATCCAACGCCTATGTAACGTCAATTTGCTATGTATATTTTACCATGTATCCGGCTTCGCTCATAGTTTCCACGCATACACTAAAAAAAGAAAGCGAGATATTGCTTCAATCATTGATTTATGCGCGCAATTTAGTCATAATATGCTTGATTGTATAATATGAATCGGAGGGCAAAAGCAATGGCTAAATCTACAGAACAATTGATGCGCGAAAATAACGTAAAAGCGTTGCATCTTAATAATACAGACCGCGAAATTTTCGAAAGCTATATGACTTATATTCGTGCTGATTTACGCGTCAACCCTCATGATTCTGAATTAATGTTGAATCGTATTTTAAAAGAACTGCTAAAATCAGAAAACCAGGGTATGTTAGCCATGGATTTCTTTGATCATAATCCTCGTGCGCATGCGAAAGAAACGATTAAAAAACTAAAAAACGAAACGGTACAAAATATTTTCAAATATATTTGGCATCACATTTTGTTTTTACTTGGTATTTTTGCGTTCTTTAAAGGATTTATAGGCTTCTTCATAGGTGAAAAACCTATCTATTATTTCACATTCCCAATCATCGTTTTAATGGGATTATTTATCATCTTTTTATTCGTATGGTGGATTTTTAAAACGGTACAAATACAAGCTTTCAATAAGTCTAACTGGGTTTGGCTTTTAACTTATGCGGTTATTTTCGGCTTAATTGCGCTGTTATTTTATGTCTTATATATCCCGCAATCTTACCTTACATTTGGTCCGTCCATCCATATTGGTAATTGGACATTTATTATTGTCTCATTCATCATCACGCCAATTGCGTTTTATGTCGACCATCATTTTGTGAAGAAAAACAGCAATACTTATTTATGATAAATTAAAAAACAGCCTCAAAAGCAAGATTATCTTTGCTTTTGAGGCTGTTAGTGTTTGCACTATTTCTCAATAATTTAGTTAATTAAAATTGCTAAGAAGAACCAAATGACCATAATGATCATGACCATGGCTTGAGCTGCAGTGCTTGCTAAAAAGCCGACAACTGAACCAAAACTGGCTTTAAGTGCAGTCATTGGGTCACGTCTTAATACCATTTCTACAATAAACACTGCGATTAACGGAACTAAAATAATACCGAATGGCGGGAAAACAAAACAACCGACAATCACACCGATTAAAGCTGTGATTTCCCCTGCTTTAGAACCGCCAAAGCGTCTAGTGAAGTATTGGCTCATCATCAGATCAGCCACAAAAATAAAGATTGTTAAAATAATCATTGAGATATAAAAGACCCAAGATAATTTTCCGTTATGAAAACCGATTTGATAAATTAAAAATCCAATCCACATCATTGGCATTGATGGGATAACAGGTTTAATCAAACCAATAAATGCGGTAACGAAACACGCAATAATCAATAGCCATAAAATTGTTGCTAGCATGGTAAACCTCTTTCTTATTCAATAAATTTCTGCTCTTTCGTAAAGAAGATTAAAATCATTCCTAATGCTAAAGAAGCAGCGGATACATAGAATACATTCCCTAATCCTACGATTTGACTCATCACACCGCCAAGTAAATTCCCACATAGTTGACCTATTACAAGCGCATTCGCAAAGAGTGTTGAAGAATAACCCGGGAAATCAGGCAGGATGTCTTGGAAGTAACTGATACCAATCCCTAATAATACCGCTAAAAACATTGCTAAAAAGACTTGTCCAAGCATCATCATATAAATGTTATCAAACACTCCGATACTGAAGAAGAAGAGTGCACCAAACAATGCGCCGAATATCAATAAGGTTCTTGTTTCAAGTTTCGCAGACAAAACACCTAGGATAATCATAAATGGCACTTCTAAGCCTGCACACAAGCTCGCAAGCACTCCGACATAGTCTTCACTCTCATGAAGATAATTCGTCACAAATAGAGGCATATTAAGCGTGTACATCCACTGTCCAATATGGAGTAAGATAAATGCAACAAATGGTACGATTAATTTCTTGTGTGTCAACATACTTGGGGCTTTACGCTCGATATGTGTCCCTTCTTCAATTGGGCGATTTGTTTTCACTTCTTTAAAGAAGAAGACTTGAAGTAACAGTGTAAATAATAAAATAACTACTGTACCGCCGAACAAACCGGCATAGCCCATACTTTTATTTAACAAAGCTCCGATTAACGGACCAAATAAAAACCCGAACGAGAACATAGAACGTAATACTGTATTAGCAAATTTTGCACGACCGCGTGAAGAGGATGCATTAATAGATTCACGAGCTGAAGCATAAAGTTGAGGCATTGCAGGTGCGAACAAACCTTGGAACAAAGCATATAACGCAATATACAGCCAGATTGTATGAACATAGAAGTAAATACCGAAACTCATTGCGCCCATAAACAGCGCACCGATAATTAAGACTTTACGGTTTACATTCCCTCTGTCAGAAAAACGTGCCACAATGGTATTAACAGTAAACTGACTGATTGCGGCTAGTGCTAATAAGACACCGAACTGAGTAGTTGTCATACCAAGTTCATTTGTCGCAAATAAAACAAGATAAGGAATCGTAATCGCAATCCCCATACCGACCAGCATCATATTAACTACGAATAATTTATAATTTTTAATGTGCAGTAACGCTGCAAACATAGTCTAACCTCTCTTAAAACTTATTTAGATAATCTCTAGTTTAATCAATTTTCTTACCTTTTGGAATAGATGTACAAAGATTTCCATTAAAACAGCATATAATTTCAAAAAGCGGCGTTTCTATATAGAAATCTTCACACAAGAGAAAAAGACACCCTAGCTAGGATGTCTTATTTACACATCAGTTAATTCTGCGGAGCTTTCGCAATATCATTTACGACTAATTCTACAAATGATTCCACTTGTGGCAATTGCAACATACTAGAATCGTAACTTAGATAGGTTGAACGCACTAACGGATGTGTTTCTATATCAACTTGCTCAAAGTCAAAGCGTTCTGTGTCTAAATCTTTTACCATAATTTCTGGTAATACAGTTACACCTACACCGCCGACTAACATTTCTTTACAAGTCGCAACTTGGTCTACGGATATCATCGCATGATAATCACGTCCTAAATTACGACCATACCATTCTTTAATCTGGTTAATATAAATCGGATCAGCTTGAAACTCAATAAACGGCAGTTCTGGTGCTCTATCTCTTTGACCCTTAGGATAAATAAAATAATGTTTATCATTAAACAAATGCTGATTGTTCAAATTCAAAATCTTGCTTCCACGGATAATCATCACGTGATAATCACGATGATGCGCTTTTATATGATCAGTAGAACCTACTTTTACTTGAATTTCAACATTGGGGTATTGATCGTTATAGTGACTAAGTATTTGGGGTAATAAAGTTTGGCCGATTAAAGAAGAGCACCCTATAGAGATAGTGCCATTTACTTCGCCCATATGTGCTTGCATTTTATCAAAAAATAAACGCTCGCGCTTCAACATGTCGCGCGCATGTTCAATAACCATTGCACCTTCAGTTGTAGTGATCAACTGCTTCTTAGTACGAATAAAAATATCAACGCCGAAGGCACTTTCTATGGCCTTTAATCGTTGTGTTACAGCAGGTTGAGAAATATAAAGAATTTCAGCTGCTTTACGCAATGTACGTGTTTCATCTAACGTGATTAACAAACGGTAATCCTCAATCTTCACGTTTTATCCTCCTACTTCCTTCAATCCTTTTCTACTATGAAATAAAAACCATGCGGCAGTCTTATGACAGCGACAGCATGGTACCTTTCATACAAACACTCTTTCACACTGTGTGCTGGGTTCTCCTGACTGTTATCCTCGGTGATGATGCGTCGTATGTTTATCGTTTAAATACTTATGTTTAATCTTATTATAGCAATACATGATATTTTCTTGCATACTTGGAAAATCATGATCAATCTTCATCATTAACTGATGTGCAATGATGTATGCTTCGTGATATTGTTTCTTCGAAATTTGTTTTGTTTCTAATGCTCGTAATAAATCATCCTCGTCAACCAACTCATATTCTCCATTAGGCAATACAATAACATCTAAGCATAAATCTACTGTGCGTGCTTTACCTTTTTGCGTGATATTTTTAATATTGATATCGAAATAATATTCAAGTGGGTTGCCTTTTTCATCTAGCATCACTGTTATACTGTAACGTTTCTTATCCGGTACAATTTGAAGCCATTGATAGTTATCATCTGCGACTATCATGGTTTTACCGACGACAGAAACTTTTAAAGGTTCCTTTACTTTCTTCATTGTGATTAAGCCAATGATTCCTTTGAATTTATTATTATTCACCTTAACTTCAGTATAATCTCTTTCAATCAGACGACGCCAGTGACGTTTGTCGATGTATTTTACTTTCACTGTCACCAACTCCTTGACATTATTATATAAAACTGTCACATACATGTCACTCAATGTTTGATATTATTAAAAGTATTACACAAATTAAAAGCTCTTTTTACAAGTTGTACACATAACAATGGAGTCCTGTAAGTAAAACAGAAATAGCTTACAACAATAGAAAGGACCGTACTTTCAGCTGATAAGTACGGCCCCTTGTTTTATATCACACTATTTATTCAGTGCTTATATTAAGTTTTAATTACTTTTAATTTTTCCTAAAAAGAAACTGTTTACTTCGCTTAATTTACCTCTCCAAATCAACTTACCACTTGAAGGTGTAGGTTTATTCTCACTGATAAAGATACTTGTATCTTTTAAGTGAATATAATTGATTTCATCGTTATCACTTTCAGCGGCATAGTCACCAGCTTCATCTAAGTCTTCGCTAAATTGTTTAGACGTTGCATTGCCGCCTTTAAATGATTTGCTTAATGTTTTAAAGTATTCTTTCGCTGAAATCAATGTACCAGTCACAATGGCACCGTCGACTAATAACGAAATATCTAGAGTAAAGTCGTCTTCGTTTGCGGCTTTTACAAATGATTCAAGAATATCATCTTTAGATGTTTGTTTGTTACTCATTATATCATTCCTCTCGTTTAATTATCTGTCACCTGTGTCATCATGACTTTCTATCCACGTTCCAGCTTTTTCTTCAGACGTTTCTTCTTGCTTCTTAGTGGTCTGTGTTTTTTCTTTTTGCCTAGAAGAGGTTTCTTCTTGTTCTTCTTGAAGTTTTTCTTCAGATTCTTTTTCATCTTGTTGATTTGTTTTAGTTTCTTGTCTTTCATTTTCTTCAATTTCTTCTGATTGTTCGTCATCACTATCATCCTTTTTGAACAGGCTTGCCGTTGATGTTTTCAAGCCTTTGAGTTTTGCTCTGGCAACTTGGTTGAATTGAGTGTCTTTTTCTTTTGAACCCTTCTCTTCCTCGTTGTCTTCATCTTTAGTTTGTTCAGGTTCAGTTGGCATCTTTGAGTTTTTAGATTCCCCCGTTGCCTTTTCTTTACTATCATTTTTTTCGCTTTCATCATCTTCATCAGATTGATCATCTGATTTAGAATCATTAGCTTTTTTATTTGATGTAGATTTCTTAGGCTGCTGTTTTGTTTTCGAATTAGACTCTTCATCTTTTGAATCCTCAGAATCAGGTTTTACATTATCTGCTTTTTTAGACTCATCTGATTCAGTTGAATCTTCCTCAGCTTCGTCTTTGGATTCCTCATCGTCTGATTTACTATCTTCTTCGGATTCTTTTTTCTCATCTGAAGCTTCATCTTTATCATCAGAAGTGTCATCAACTTTAGAATCTTCAACTTGATTTTTGGACTCTTCAGCCTCATCGTCTGATTCTTCTTCTGATTGATCAGATTCATCTGTTTCTGATGTCTCATCATCTGATTTTGATTCAGACTCTTCTTCTGGCTCGGATTTTTCAGAAGTTCTTTCAGCTGATGCTTTTGATGTTTTCTCATCCGCTTCAGGTTCTTCTGATGCTTCTTCGTCTTTTGAAGTGTCTTCTTTAGAATCTTTTGCTTCGTCTTCTAACTCTTCAACCTCATCATCTGATTCAGATTCTTTTGACTCGTCCTCATCTTTTGAAGTATCTTCTTTAGAATCTTCAGCTTCGTCTTTAGACTCTTCAGTCTCACCCTCTGATTCTTCTTCTGATTCCTCAGGTTCACCTGTTTCTGAAGTGTCATCTTCTGATTCTGGTTCAGACTCTTCTTCTGATTCTGGTTTTTCAGAAGTTTTTCCGGCTGATGCTTTTGTAGTTTTTTCATCCCCTTCAGGTTCTTCTGATGCTTCTTCGTCTTTTGAAGTGTCTTCTTTAGAATCTTCAGCTTCGTCTTCGGACTCTTCAGTCTCATCGTCTGATTTATCTTCTGATTGATCAGATTCATCTGCTTCTGATGCGTCCTCGTCTTTTGAAGTGTCTTCTTTGGACTCTTCAGCTGCGTCGTCGGATTCTTCTTCTGATTCGTCAGGTTCATCTGCTTCTGATGTGTCATCTTCTGATACTAATTCTGTCTCATCTTCCGGCTCAGATTTTTTTGATGCTTTTTTATCCGCACTAGTTTCTTCTGATTCATCAGTGTCTTCATCTTTCGATGTGTCATCTTCTTTTGACTTAGATTTTTTTGATGCTTTTTTATCTTGTTCATCGTTCTCTTCATCTTCTGAGTCTTCATCATCATCTGACTCTTCTTTATCAGATTTATGCGATTTGAATCTATCGAAGAATTTCTTTTTCTTCTTACCTTTAGGCTTATCGCTGTCTTCGTCTGCTGAATCATCTTCTTCAGTTTCTTCGTTGTCTTCTGTATCTTCTACTTCCTCTGTTTCAGATTCATCAGTGTCATTTTCATCGTTGTCTTGATCGTTTTGATTTTCTTCATTTTCTCGATCATCTTCACCTTGGACTAATACTGTTGTGTTTTCTTCTTTGTCTTCATCTTCTTGAATGTCGTGTGATTTTTCTTCGTCGGGTGCTTTTTTTTTGAAAGGATTGTTAGGGGAAGGTGTTAAGCTGCTTATTTTTTTCTTAGTTGTATGACCAAATTCTTTGGCAGTCCCTTTTAATACAATTTTACTTAATTCTTTTACGATTTTCTTACGGCTCTTAGGAGCCGTAAGATAACCGAAAGAAGCCCCTACTAATCCACCAGCTATGGTTTTGGTTAAGTTGATTTCACGCTTTTGATTCTTTTTTTGTTTTTTTCTAGATTTTTTACTCATCCTTATCCTCTCCATCTAATTGCTTATCGGATGCCTTTTTGGTTGAAGCATTTTTAGCTGTAGACTTCTCTGTTGAAGGTGCTTCATTTTGTTCGTTGAGTTTATTTTCTAAAGCTTCAACTTTCTTTTGTAGTTCTTTGTTTTCAGCTTCAGCATTTTGTTGTTCTGCAATTTTCATGTCTGTAGCTCTAGATGTGAGATACGGATCTGTTTCCCACCAATCTAAGCCCATTTCTTTAGCCTTATCAACTGAAGCTACGATTAAACGAATTTTGATGGTCAATAATTCGACATCTGCGATGCCGACTCTGATATCTCCGGCGATTACGACACCTTTATCTAATACTTTCTCTAATACATCTACTAAGTTACTAGAACCGTTTGAAGCAGGAGGCAGTTGTTCATTTGCCATAACTTATTCTCACTCCCTTAATCAAATTCATAACGAACTGTTACATAAGTCTTCCTAAAGGACCTAAGTCGATGTTTAAATCTTCATCGTCTAGTCCAAATACGTCTTTCAGTTCTTCCATTTTTTCTTCTAAATCCATTAAGGCAACACCTAACTCTTCGATTTGTTCGTCAGTCAGTGTTCCGCCTTCTACACGTCTGATGGCATGGCGTTCTACAATTTGTCTCAATAACTCAATTACTGTCATTACTAATTGCGCTAATCCATCTTCTGCATTATCTTGGCCTAAGTTGATACGTGAGCTATTATTATTCATCTGTGGCATCTAGAAGTTCCCTCCTTTGTTCATCAAATGCTTCGGAAGTAATATCATGTCGACGATTGCCCATAGAAGACTGTACTAATGTTTCTACTGAAGAAATCAAAACACGTAAGTCTAAATAGACTAAGTCTATATTGGCAATCGAAATGATTAAATCTCCTCTGATCGCAACACCTTTATCGAGAATGACATCTAAAATATCAATGAGACCGACTTCTTTGTTTTCTATAGTTTCTCTTGTCGACGGCATCTCTATCCACCTCCATATTAGTTAAAGCTAGAAAAATGGTAGGCAGGCCAAGGTCCAGCGACTTCTATATGCCATCCTTCTTCAGGTAATTCATTTTTAGTGTCATCAATGACTTCAAGAAAATCATTTACCTTTTCATTAGGTACAAGATAGACACTGTTATATACCATTTCTTCTTCTAAACCTGTTACATCTCTGCCCCAATTCTTTTTAATTGAGAAATCAACAGCTAATGCTTTGAGGTTTTGATGTAAGTCTTCGCTGACTCGGTCTTTTTCATTTTCTAACTCTTTATCAACGATGCTGTCAATTTTCTTTTCCGCAAAGAAACGACGGCCGCGTGGCAAGTCTTTGATTTCTTCACGTTTTTCTTCAACAGCTTTGTTATTTTTGCTGACTTCTTTGCGAAGTTTCTTATCGTTTGTATAAATTTTAACTGTCCATTCTTCTTTATCTTCTAGGAAATTGAAAGTGGCAGTAATTTTTTCGCTATAACCTTGAATTGTTGATTTCAAACTGTCTTTTGTTTTGTAAATCGTACAGAACTTCAATGGAACTAAAGTAAAGTTTTGATAAAGTGTTTCAATCGTTTCATGATGATGAACAGCTTTCTTCTGTAGCCATTCCATATCATTATCGATTTTATCTTCGATTACTTCTTCTGAATATTCATTCCCATCTAAATCACATACAATTGCTGTGATTTTATCATCAACAGGAACTGTATATAAGCTGCCTTCACCATCAAAACCAGTTAGGGAAGGAAGGTCTTGGTTTTCTAGTTCCGCTTCTGGAACAAGTGCATATAAATATAACAAGTTTTCCATTCGCTATTCATCTTCCTTTTGTTGTATCATTGCTTCTGCTTCATCAATTTCTTTTTGTTTAGCCGTTTCATAACGTGCTAATAATTGTTCTTCTTTTTCCTTGTATTCGTCTTCTGGTATCTCACCTAGTTCTTCTTGCATTTGTAATTGAATTAATTTCTTTTCAATTGTCGGAAGGTCATAAAGTTCTTTGTCCGCTTCATCTTTGACTTGTTCTGCAATTTTTTTCAATAACTTAAGTGAGCCATATACTATCATTTTATGATCCCTCGATATTAAGACGGATATTCACAAAGTTGTAAGCGGCCCATGGACCTGTGTACTTGAACTCTACTTTGTCTTCCCATTTTTCATAGAGTTTATTTACTAAATCATCAAAGGCTTGATCATTTTTCTCATCAACTAAAAATGCTGCATTTAATAGCATTTTCTCGCTTTGAGGTTCATTCGATTTAGCAGATGCACTCAACTCTGCGAGCGGTTCATAAATATCCGCTTCTATTTTATTAGATAATTGCTTGAAAACATCTTGTGTCGCAGAACCCAGTTGAATACGTTCATAGTAGCCTGCATCTTCTGATTTGCTGCGTACTGATTTTGCCATTTCCTGTAATTTAGGGTCGTCATTCACTACTGACTCTAACCACTCTTGTTTGCCAATGACTTTTAGTCCTAATTCAAATTTTCCTTTGATTTCAGGGAATAACGTTTCAAATTGCGGGTACAATTTTTCAAGTAAAGCTTTAACATCGTCTTTAGACTTAAATACGTTACCGAAACTGATAGGAATCACTGCATCTTTTTCTTTCATAACAGTCGCCACAACATTTTGGTGCATCATTAAATTATCTTTCTTCGGTGCATAAATCTTCATCGGAACTTCTGCAGCAACAATAGCTGCATCTTTATATCTGATTGTGAACAACTCACGATTTTCACCTTCTACTTCAACAGTTCCGAAATCGTCGTTTTGATCTGTCTGTGTTCCACAAAATATATAAATCCCTGTTTCTTCTTGTGCCATAAGCTTATCTCCTTTGAGTACCTAGTATTAGTGTCCTTTAATTAAAGCGTTTATTAATTAACTACCGTCTACTTTACTTCTGTAACGAATACCTTCACGTTTAAATGAAGTGACTTCGCCATCTTTATCTAATACAACGCTATACGTGCCAAGCATTTCATCTTTCGCGTAACGTTTCATATATTCTTTCTCTTCAATCACTTCAACTGTCGCAGTCCAACCTGATTCATCGCCTTCACGTTCTTCGATTGAAGTAATTTTGAAAGGCGGTGCTACATTTTCATTGAAGAATTCTCTAATTTTACTCATAAGTTCTTTGATCGTCATAATTATCCTCCATCAATCTTATATAGTAAGAGATGACGACAACATTCCGTCGCCGCCTCCCTTTTAATTTAAAAATTAAACACTATATTTTGATTTTTTCTTGTCGTCTGCTTCTTTTGTTTCTGCTTCTTCTGGTTCACTTTGTTGAGAAATTTGTTGCTGTTGGTTCGTATCTCCTGAAAGTTGTTCTTGTTGTTGGCCTGGTAAGCCTTCTTCTTCAACTTCATCACGCAGTAAGCCTACAGCTTCTGCATATCTTAACCAAGTATCTACGCTGGCAATTACGATTCTTGCTTCGATAGTTAAGATTTCGATACCTACTACTGAAACTCTAACGTAAGCATCAATAACGATACCTTTATCTAAAATTCTGTCGATTACTTCTGCTAAACTAGACGTATCTGCACTTCTTTGTACTGAACTCATAATGTTCAATCCCCTCTCAAATTGATATTGTTTTCATTCGTTAAACTTTTAATGTTTCTTTTAGTTGTCAATCAATGTTGATTTATTATCTTCTACTCCCTTAATGTCTGAGGCATGTTTAATGTCGTTGTAGCTTTTAATGTTAGAAATACCTTTGATATTTTGAACACTTTTGATGTCTTGAACACCTTTGATTTTTTTCTTGCTGTTGCCGGACTCATCTTTGTTGATTTTTTCTTGGAATGCTTCCCCAGCTTCTTTGACTTGTCCTAATTTATCACGTGTCTTTAACAGGGCGCCTTGCATTTTGTCTGTTGCTTTATCTGCAACTTCAGGCACAACTTCTTGGTTTTTCTCTTTCACTTGTTGTAATTTGCCTGCTGCTTGATCTGCTTTATCTTGAACGCCTTCTGTTATTTTCTCTTCCATCATCTCGTGTGCTTTATCTTTTAATTTATCTTTTGCTTTATCTTCAATTTCGTCAGGAGTCTTTTCAATTGCTTTTTTTGCCACTGCACCAGCAGCTTTTTTCACCATTTTATTAGGCATTGTAGACCTCCTTTAAATTGATATTTTCTTTTTTGATAGAAACCACCTTTGACTTATCAATAAATAAAATAAATAAAGATGTCTAAGATGTTTTTCTGTACATTCTTATCGTTTGATTCAAAGGATGTCTGAATACCTTTAAATTATTTATTGTTTTTAGTTGAATATTCGATTTAGTTGTAAAATCTATTTTCTTTCATGTTAATTACAGCACCACTTTGAATTTAAACTCAAACACAATTACAACTTTTGAAACATTCTCTTAATCTACATTACAATCATTGTATTGACGTTTAACATCTTGAGGTTTTGAAAGTGCTTGTATTACTAGTTAAAAAAGGTGCCAGTTTTTTTAACTGTGCACCTTTTCGATTGAACGTTTAACCAAAGTTTATTTTTTACGGAAAAGAGATTTCTTACGTTTTTTCGATGTTGTATATTGATCTAATTTATCTTCTAAAAATTGTAAACGTTGTTGCAATGTTTCATTTTCGGATTTCAATAACTGAAACTGTTTCTTATTTGGTTTCTTTTTACGTTTTTTACCTTTAGTATTTTTACTGAATAACCTAGCATTTTTCTTACCTTTTTTGCCTTTTTTCTTCTTATCATCACCAAAGATAGAGTCTTTTAAATCAGAAGCTTTATCTTTTAATGATGCATTTGAAGCATTCTTTTTAGTATAAAGTGCTTTTTTATCTTGCTTAGGTTTTAAGACATAACCAAGACCTGCACCGACTGCTCCCCCAGCCACTGTGCGGTATACGGGACTAGATGTCCATTTTTTCTTCTTAGGTTGTAACTTTTTAGTTTTTTCTGTCTGGTTTTTAATTTGTTTGCTCATACTGTTTTCCCCTCTACTTTCTTAATGTTTTTACAGTAACTCTTCAAAGCGATCTTCTAAACGACTGATAGCTTCTTTAAGCTGTTCATTTTCTTCTAATAATGCTTCGTAATATTCTTCTTCATCTAACTCTTCTTCGTCTTCATCATCGTAAGCATCGTCTTCATCTTCTACGTATGCTTCTTCAAATTCTTCATCATCTTCATAATATTCTTCGTCTTCGTCCTCTTCATCGGGCTTTTGAAAAAAATCGCGGGTTTTATTTTCAATATTCATCGCGATGTAGGCTTTAATATTTTCTTCAGTAATTTCATAAACATCTGAAGCAATATTTTGGAATAACTCTGATTCTTTTACACGGTGAATCATATTTTGAGTGCCTTCTCGTCTATAGAACCAGCCGAAAGTTGCGCCGAACACACCGCCTACAATAGCATCAGCGACATGAATGTTTTTATTGCCCTTGTTTTTCTTCTTTTTAATATTTACGCCCTTTTTATACCTGCTCACGATAACACCCCTCTCTCTTTAATTGGTATTATTGTTTTTACCCTCAACTCTAATTTACAAACAAATCATTTTCGTATTCATTTATACTTTTTAGGTAAAACGTATTTTGTATTTTATTTTTATCGATTGAGAATTAGCCTGTAAGATAAAAACTATTTACCAATAAAATCCTCTCCAATATTCGCTTTAAACATTTAAACTTCATCAATGCGAATAGATTAAATAGCTGATTCGTAAGACGTATTAAATTCTAGGTGTTACCCTAATATAAATTTCTGCTATAGTTAAAATATTTCGAGATACAAAAAAAGCACTTGTTTTAGCTTGGGCTCGTTCCCAAAATCTAAAGCAAGTGCCTGGTAAAACATAGATTCAATTTTAAAATCAATCAATAGTTTCTAGTGCATAGTGTTCAATCACTTCAATCAAATGAGGATACGCTTTTTTAAGTTCCGCTTGATCAAACATTTCAAAATGCTCAAACATGAAACCTGGTTGGCACATACATCCAACCAGCGCATAGCCTTTTTCATCTTTAATCGAAGATGCAAAAATTGTACCTGCAGGCACAACGTGTTGTAGCACTTCACCCTTTGTTTTATCGGGTCCAAGGTCTACCGCTTCATATTGGCCATTAGGATAAATCATATGCACTGTTAAAGTGTTACCATAGTGGTAATACCAAATTTCATCTGCATCTATACGATGAAAATGTGAGATATTATCATCTGTTAATAAAAAATAAATACTCGTATAAGCTGGACGTGCTTGTCCTTCTTCTTGGCGTTCAGCTTTAATAATTTCTTTATAATAGCCGCCTTCTGGATGCGGTAATAAATCTAATTGGCGCACCCATTCCGATACAGAATGTTCCATTACTTAATCCAAGTCCACGTTATGATAAACGTTTTGAACATCTTCTAAATCTTCTAACGCATCGATTAAGCCTTCTAAAGTTGCTTTGTCTTCATCTGATAATTGGATGTCGTTTTGAGGTAACATTTCAAATTCAGCAACTTCGAATTCTTCAACGCCGCTTTCTTTTAAAGCTTCTTGTACTTGTGCAAATTGATCTGGTTCAGCATAAACGATAGTTAAATCACCGTCTTCGACAACATCTCGCACATCTAAATCTTTTTCCATTAAAACTTCTAAGATTTCATCTGCAGATTTGCCTTCAAATGCGAAAGTACCTGTATGTGTGAACATATATGATACTGAACCTGATACACCCATGTTACCGCCATTTTTACCGAAAGCAGCACGTACATCTGATGCAGTACGGTTAACATTATTAGTCAATGCATCAACAATCAGCATTGAACCGCTAGGACCAAACCCTTCATAACGTAATTCATCGTAGTTTTCATCATCATTACCTTTTGCTTTGTCAATCGCTCGGTCGATGATGTTTTTCGGTACATTATACGTTTTTGCACGTTCAAGCACTAAACGTAATGCTTGGTTCGATTCTGGATCAGGTTCACCAGATTTCGCAGCTACATAAATTTCTTTACCGAATTTCGCATAAATACGACTTGTATTTTTATCTTTTTGGGCTTTTTTCTCTTTGATGTTATTCCATTTACGTCCCATACTTCCATCTCGCTTTCGCTCTCAATTTTTAACATCAACTATTATACATGATTTCACGCTTAATATATAGTTATTGAAAACCAAGTTCCCCTTTTGTGCATAATTACTTTGAATCCTCATAAAAAAACAGCCCAAAAACCGGGCTGTTCATCCACAATATTATATCTCTCTAGTATGGGGTGTTCAGATGTATTATCAACCTAAAAACTTATCAATGTCTTTAAGCATTTGATCAAGTTTTTCTATGTTTTTATCATCCATATAAATATAAACCTTACGTTCGTCAGACTCAGAACGGACTTTGCTGACACGGTCTTGATTGACTAGTTTACGAATGGATGCCAAAACTTTAGTTCGGCTAATTTCAAATGAATCTGTTGCAATCTTTAAAAAGGGCTGCATTAACATCTTTTCTTCGGTGCAATTCTCATGAACACAATTAAGTATTACAAAGTCATTCATGTTGATTTTATATGTTTCTTCAATGAAACGTGTCAAATCCATAAATTTTTTGTATTCATTGAGCAATTTCTCTAAGTTACTTTTTTTCAAAGTATACGCCTCCAGATTTTATATCGATATAATACATTAAGTATGAATATTAAAACTCTAAAAGTCTTTAGTGTTTCCCCACATTGTCTTTGCAATTTTCCTAAGTACGACAAATTGAATTATATAAAATACAATTACCTTTTATAAACTTCAATCTATTTCGTTGTTTTATATAAAGAAATCAATTGCAATGAATTATATTCAACATCAACACTCAATGTGCCATTGTTAAAGTTGTGTTCAAATACATCAAACTTTGGATTATTGGCGTTTTTTATCTTACGTTTTAAATCTTTTGGCCATTTAAATGTAGGCATGATATTGGGTGAAATAATCTCCTTGATATTACCGTGTTTATAATCTGTTACTTCACGTGTTACCAAATAATTGTCTCTTAAACTTTTATCTTTAAAACCGATATAGAAACGATGACAACTTTGATTACCTTCATGTATTTCATTTTCAATAATACGCCAGTCATAGACGATAATACTGTAATGTTCATCCCCACGTGTCATGAGACAAGCATCATCTTCATAGAAATAAAACGTCTCAAATCCAGACAGTTGTCTATATAAAAAATACAGTGTGGTCTTGAAACCATTTGTATCAAAAAGAAATGCGATATTCGTATCAGTACGTTGATATAAATCCACGCCGATTCCAGATAAAATACTATAAAAGCGCATAAACATATACATCATTAATGGTGTGCTATCTAAGAGACTCATATCTTCATTCAATAATTTCCTATTCGGAACATTAAGCAGTATATATTTACGTTCTTCTAAATGAACTTGTTTCATAACTGACTGCAGCGCATTCAAATTGACTAGTTGTTTCATCGGCATTTTTTTATAAGATTTTTCCAAATAAGGATGTTTCAACTTTTCATTATCAATAAAGAAATAATCAAAATTCACTCGTTTAATTGGGAGTTCTAATGCTTTAAATTTTTCAGGATCATTAAACAATTTAGTAACATCTAGGTTAAAATTAACATTAAACCCAATTTCTTTAATTCTCATTTTTTGTATATAGATGTCTTTCAATGATTGATTCTGCAAACTAAATGTTATCGAAATCTTAGATGTATCCTTTTTAAGATCTGCATAGGCTTGATGATCTGTAAATGCACGTGACTGTAATAATTCATGTTTCACATAATCAATATCTTCTTTTGATTCAAGTTCAAAAGCTACTCTCGCATTGCTTTGATAGATAGTATCAAGCATAGCAACTAGTTCACTCGTGCTAAAATGTTGATGAATCGTTGGTATACTTGGATGGATTAAGAACATCACTTCATCATCGAAATCAAAGATTTCTTGATGCCTGTGATAAACCATCACTTCCTTCAATTCTTCAAGCGTGCGAATTTGAATCGTCATCACAAACGGACGTGTAGGAGAATAGATGGGATTATTATTATCTACATAAATAATGTTCTCTTTATCTTCTGTCCAGTTCTTCAGTATGTCTTTGATTTTCTTTAAATATACTTTTTTACCTTGTTCACTGACTTCAGAATCTTGATCCTTTACTAAATAACAAAGGTCTTTACTCAGCTTAGATTTATGTCTGTAGTCATTAGGCGTGGTATCTAAATGACGTTTAAATTTCCGATAATAACCACTGAAATTACTGAAACCTACTTCTTCAGAGATATCCAAAATTTTTCGGTCAGTCGTTACTAACATTTCTATAGAAAGTCCAATTCGTAATGTTTCAATATAATTTCTGAAACCCATATTAAATATTTTATAAAAGGAAGAAGAGAGTGTTGTCGGAGAAATATAAACTTCTTTAGCTACTGTCTCTAAAGTCAGTTTCTCTCCAATATGTTCGTTGATATAATCTACGATTTTCTTTTCTCTATAATCTAGCGATGCAATTAACTGGTGTGACGTATGTTTGATTTCAACACTCGCCTCTTCAATTAAAATGTCGCATATCTCACTAATACATTTTTTAATCAGTTCTTCTGTTAAGGTTTCTTCAAGATACTTTTCCAATAAGATCAACATTGCTTTTTCAATTTTACTGTTCGACTGAACCATTTGAATATTAAAGCAATAATTAAAAAAAGCGAAATCCTTCTCAAGGAACCAATCACTCGCAACATAAACCATCATCATCTTTTTGTTTTTCGAAACTTGAAAAACTTCATTATGGTTGATGAGACAAACCGTGTTATTTACTGTTTCAACTTGAGCGGACCTTTGGATTTCTGCTGTATCGTTTACTGGCCAAAGTAATAACACTCCATCATAACAACGATTGGCTGGCAAATTTTCAGCTGCGTATAAATCGATAATACTACTTCTCATTTATATAACCTTTAATAAAATAAGCTGTTTTAAGTCGTAATGATACATCTCTCTTTATTTTATTCCTTCCTGTAATTTCTCTAGGACTATACTCTACAAATTTAGCACACAACGCAATT
This sequence comes from Staphylococcus sp. HMSC072B07, assembly GCF_001815505.1. NCBI lineage: Bacteria > Bacillati > Bacillota > Bacilli > Caryophanales > Staphylococcaceae > Staphylococcus > Staphylococcus sp. HMSC072B07. The sequence goes on from NZ_KV820898.1 coordinate 101,177, forward strand.
AGACACAAATTTTAAAACTTAATAGTATTTTTATGTTGTTTCAAATTACGTAACGTATGATTATATCGTACTATTCTTATCAATGATAACTAGATTGTATAATATAATGAAGGACTGGAACATTGTTTTTCTTTGTTCCAGTCCTATTCTTGATGATATTAATCTCTAAAACGATTAGCTAAACTTAAGATATTAATAATAATATTCAATAAGTTCACAAATAAATTAAAGCCCATTTCACTTGGTGCAAATTGTCCTCGTTTCAATCTGTTAAAGTCATACAATGTATACAGCAAGAATAAACCAACTGCTACAACATTGATAACAGTATAAAAAATCGGGTTTTGCACAAAGAAACCAATTAAAGTGGCCACAATTAACGCGATTAATACTACAAATAGATATTTGCCGATACTTGATGCATTCTGCACGAAAAAGTATCCAATGACACCAAACGCAATAAAGGCACCTACTGCAAGTGCTACGTTTTTATAAAATAACTCTGGACCTAAATTCTGCATGTATGTCGTAAATGCAGCATAAGCTAATAACCCAATTGCTACAGCATATATATTAGATATTAAAAAGCCGAATTTACGTGATCGATTCACAAATAACGAAATCAAAATTAATACCGTCAAACCGATAGAGAGTGGTCTTCTCCAAGCATCAGGCAGATACTGGCCAAAATATGTACCAATACCAAAAATAAGCCAAAAGTACATAAAGTAAAGCCAAACCTTCGCATAAGCACTCGATTTAGAGGTAGTATGTGTTGCGTTTACCAAGTTGTTCAACTCCTTCATTGAAACTATTTGTTAATTATTATTTCATAGAGTGTATTCTGATTTCCACTTTCTGATTTAGCAACTATAAATCTTCAAAGCGCTTTAGTGTATTGTCATTTTTCATTACAAACATTACATTAGTATTATCAAAATCCAAATTTTCCTTCAATAAACCCTATATTGTCTAGTGTTTTCTGAATTTTAGACAATTCAGGTTTTATTAAAAATTATTACAAGCACGTAACAACCGACAAATCTCCGCATATTTTTGATAAGATGTGGAAGTATAGAAATAATGATTGATATTCGTATTACATAGCAAATATAAAACGAATGTATAATTACTGAACCAAACTTATTAGAGGAGGAATCTCATTTGAAAAAGTTAGCAGTTACATTTTCAGTTGCAACAGGTGCAGCCTTAGCGCTTACTCAACAAGATGCTGATGCATCGACACAGCATACAGTACAAGCTGGTGAATCACTTTGGTCTATTGCACAAGAATACGGCACTTCTATCGAAAGCATTAAACAAGATAACAATTTATCAAATAATATGGTGTTCCCTGGCCAAGTCATTACAGTAAATGGCAGCAGTCAAAGTTCAAATACAGGGGCGACTGTTAACATTTCTGGTGGCACACATACAGTGCAAGCTGGTGAATCATTAAATATCATCGCAAATCAATATGGTACATCTGCTGAGGCAATCATGTCAGCTAACGGCTTGAATGGTTATTTAATTCACCCTGGCCAACAATTAAAAATTTCTGGCGCAGCTGGTGGTTCAGGCGGTACACCTACAGCTACACCTGCAACGAACCAATCACCGACATTTAATCATGCTAACTTATATGACTGGGGACAATGTACTTGGCATGTATTCAATCGTCGTGCTGAAACAGGCCAACCAATCAGTACATACTGGTGGAACGCAGATCATTGGGCAAACAATGCACAAGCTGACGGTTACACAGTAAACAACACACCTGCAGCTGGTTCAATTATGCAGAACTATGAAGGACCAATCGGTCATGTTGCATATGTAGAACAAGTGAATGGTGATGGCAGCATTTTAATTTCTGAAATGAACTACAATACACCTCCAGGCATTGTCGACTACCGTACAATTCCTGCTTCAATGGCTTCTAGCTATAACTACATTCATTAATAATCTAAAAAGGCGATGACGCATCGTCTTTTTATTTTGGCTTAAATTTGGAAACCAATAGATGATGTAACATGCTAATCAAACTGAGCGCCTCAATAGCTTTTATATAGTTCTAAGCCCGATTTACCGCAAAAAAGCGGATCATTTTCAAAATCAGAAAATGATCCGCTTTCTATTTAATGTTCTCTATGTTTATGTCTCAATGATTGAGAATGATTATAAGAAAATATTCATAATCCAGTAAATCATTGCTGCGACGAATGCTGAAATTGGTAATGTAATTACCCAAGTTACAATCATACGTTGAGCTGTATTCCATTTCACTCCTTTGATGCGGTTAGATGCCCCTACACCAAGGATAGATGAAGATACAACGTGTGTTGTTGATAATGGGAAATGTAATGAAGATGCGACGAAAATTGTTAATGCTGAAGATAAATCTGCAGCAGCCCCGTTAGCTGGGCGAATCTTCATAATGTTACCGCCGACAGTTTTGATGATTTTCCAACCACCTACTGCTGTACCTAGACCCATAGCGGCAGCACAGGCTACTTTAACCCATAATTGCGGTTCAACATTGTTACCATCTTGTAAGTTCGCAACAATTAAAGCTAGTGTAATGATACCCATTGATTTTTGCGCATCGTTTGTACCATGTGAGAATGATTGTAATGATGCTGTGAAAATCTGGAATATTCTAAAGTTGCGGTTAGCTTTTGTTAAATTCGCATTTTTAAATACGACTTTAACAATACTATACATAATGAAACCTACACAAAAGGCAATCAATGGCGATACAATCAACACAATAATAATTTTAGTGAAGCCTTGGAAATGCAACACTGAAAATGAACCTTGAGATGCAACCGCTGCACCTGCAATCGAACCGATTAAGGCATGTGATGAAGAACTTGGAATACCGAAGTACCATGTTAACAAGTTCCAGAATATCGCTGCGAAAATAGCCGCTAATACCACGACTAATCCATTTTGCAATTTAAATGGATCCACAATGTCTTTTGTAATTGTCCCTGCTACACCTGTAAATGTTAATGCACCGATAAAGTTCATAATCGCTGCTAAAAAGATTGCGCGTTTTGGTGTCAGTGCTCTTGTCGACACTGCAGTAGCTACCGCATTCGCTGTATCGTGGAAACCATTAATAAAGTCGAACACCAATGAAAAAATAACGATAGCTACAGTGATAATTATAATATAATCCATTTTATATTACTCCTTAGCTATTTTTCATGATAATTGTTTCGAAATTATTTGCGACTGCTTGGCATTTATCTGCAATGTTTTCTAAGCTTTCATATATGTCTTTAATTTTAATCAATGTGATTGGGTCTGTTTCACTATTGAAGATATGTTTAATTGATTGTCTTAAAATACCGTCACAATTTGTTTCAAACTCTTTAATATTAATTGAATGAATACGCATGTGAGAAAGTTTCTTTTCTACTAATAAGCCGATAGCTAATTTCATTTCAGCTACTGCTTTTTGAATATTATCTACAAATTCAGCCATGTATTCATCTGAATACTCGATTGAATACATTTCGAACATTGCTGATGTTTCTTCCATTGCGTCTAAAACATCATCAATAGCGTTACATAAAGATAAAATATCCTCACGCTCGATTGGGGTAATGAACGTTTGGTTCAAGTCTGAGATTACTTGGTGCATTAATTCGTCACCGTGTGACTCATACGTTTTGATATTATCAGAATAAGCTTTTAAATCTAGGTGTGTGTTAAAGTCCATTTTCCCGAACTCAATTGCTGCGCGATCTAAATTGAATACCATTTCCTCCAATTTAACCATGAACTTATCCTTTTTCTTGTTAAACATTGAAAATCCTCCATTTTCAGCGATTGCTTCCCAATCACATTTCATAAATTTGAACTCAAAAGTATATAATTGTAAAAAGTAATCGTGTGATACTTTTGAAACTAATATGTATACCATCTTCACACTAGCTTCAAATAAATTTTACCTTCCTAAAAAGAAAATAGCACAAAATTTACAACACTACAATTCTATTTACAAAATCTTAACAATTGAACATAATTGTAATGTCCGATTACTTCGCTAAGTTTTCAAAATTTCCACAATCCTAAGCGAAAAGTAAATACTTCCTCTCTAAAAATTTTACCTAACTTCACCATTCTTACACATTCCAATCCAAAAAAATACTCCGAAAACTCATTATTTCAAGTTTTCGAAGTAAGTTTACTATACTATATTGACTGTTTTATAGTACGTTTTGTGTGTATATAAGCAATAATCGCAAATGATGCATAAATCAATGTATAAACTCCCATTACGATAAAGACTGGAGAATGATCATCAGATCCCATCAAATTCAAGAATGCCCATGATGCAAAGTATGCATGTGCCAAACCTACTATCAATGGCAAACCAAAGTTGAACATGATTTTAAGTTTTAAACCGTGACGCATGTCATTTTGTGTATAACCTAGCTTTCTCAATATTTTAAAGTTACCGATTTCATCTGTTGTTTCATCCATTTGTTTAATGTAGATAATACAACCTGCCGCAATTAAGAAAGCAATACCTAAGAATGATGATATGAATAAGAACATACCATTATTTTCTCTATTATCCTTAGCTATTTCTTCTTTTGTCTCATAACCTGGATCAACTTCATCCAATGCTTTCGAAGCTTCTTTCATTTGAGATTTATCTGTAATAGTAAAGCCATATTGCGTAGAAAGGTCATCTTTATCTATTTCCCCTTTCTCTTTCAATAAACGATAGTCTTCATCATTGACGATTACCAACACACCGCCACGTAACGTAAGCAAGCTGAAACGTGTATCAAGTTCAGTGTCTTGTACTTTCACACGGAAGAGTTGTTGTCCTTGTTTATCTTGAAATGCTACATAAGAATCATTAGTAATCGGTTTTAAGAGCATACCTGTTCCAAAAGGGTGCGAAAGTTTTGCGGTATGATCAGAGAGCCCTGCATTGTCGACATATTTTTCACTTGTGACGCGAATACCTATCTCGTAGCCGACATTTTTCTTAAATAAATTATTCTTCTGAGACTGTACCATCAACAACTCTTTATAATTTAAGTCATAATCGATATGATGTTTTTTTAATGCTTTTTCATATAAATCCACATCATGTTTCGATTGTAATGTCACATCATATGGCGAAAACATATTGAGTTGCACTTTTTCCATCTTCATTTGTATGGCACTAAAACAAAGGACAGTTACTGTAATCGCAGAAATGACCGCAATAATAGTTAATGATAAGGCATTCTTTTTCATACGATGCATAATAGATGACGTGAAAATGACATCATTAATTGAAACTTGGCCTTTTTTTCTTTTCTTCAACGTCTTGAATAATAAAGATACCGTACTTCTAAAGAATAAATAAGCACCGACAATTGTCAGGAATAAAATTAAAAACGGAATAGCCATATTCGCTAAAAGCTTTGTATCAACCGCCATAACATATCCTGAAATAATCATCGCAAGCCCTACAATACCACTGATTGCTTCAAGTACTGTAATTTTATTTGATTTCACATCAGCCGTACGACGAGTTTGCATTAATCCTAAAATGGAACGTCGTTTGATAAAGATTGCGTTTTGAACAATAACTAAGATGTACGCAATTACTAACATCAATGCCGTTGCGCCTACTGCTTTTAAGCTGAAATGCAGATGTACCGTTTCATTCATTTGCATTAATTTCGTCACAATCAATAATAAAATTCTAGACCCTACTAAGCCGACAACTATGCCGACAAGACCTGTGACAACAAATATCGCAAATTGCTCTAACATCGACATACGAACTACATTTACTTTCGTTAATCCGATTAATTGATAGAGTCCAAGTTCTTTATCTCTTTGTTTAATGAAGAGCTGATTCACATACATTAAAAAGATTATAATGATAATGAACAGTACAACACTACCTAAACTCGCGCCTTTTTGAATTAATTTCGAAGATTCACTATTATTGATTGTTTCTGTATATTTTAATGTCACAAAGCTAAAGTACAAGGAAATACTCATTATGAGAGAAAAAAGATATAAACCATAATGTCTGATGTTTTGTCTTAAGTTCTTTAATACAATATGTCTAAACGTCATAAGACACACCGCCCAAGACGCTTTGTGCTTGAATGATTTCCTTATAGAACGCTTGTTTAGAACGTTCACCTTGGTATAGCTCAGAATGTATTTGACCATCTTTCAACATGATGACACGGTTTGAATAACTGGCTGCTGCCGGATCATGTGTCACCATTAAAATAGTCGTATCAAAGCGTTCATTCATATTTTTCAAACGTCTTAATAAATCTTGTGCACTTTTAGAATCTAACGCCCCTGTTGGTTCATCTGCGAAGATAATTGCTGGACGTGTGATAAATGCACGGGCTGCAGAAACTCTTTGTTTCTGACCACCTGAAACTTCAGATGGATATTTATTTGCTAAATCTCTGATACCTAATGTTTCTGTCACTTCATCAAATCGTGCATCCACTTCTTTTTTGGATAACTTTTGAATAGATAACGGCAACATAATATTTTCCTTAACTGTCAACGTGTCTAATAAATTATAATCTTGGAAAATAAAGCCGATTTCTTTTTTACGCACTTCTGACAGTGCTTTGTTACTTAATTTCTGCAATTGATGTCCGTTAAGTTCCACTGAACCTTGTGTTATATAATCAATGGAGCTTAACATATTCAATAATGTCGTTTTACCAGAACCAGACGGTCCCATAATTGAAATGAATTCACCTTTTTCAACTTTAAACGAGATGCCTTTCAGCACTTCATGCGCCACATGCTTATTTCCAAATACTTTTGTTAAATTGGATACTGTTAGAATTTCCATTTTTTGCGCTCCTTTTTTCTTAACTCTTGTATTTATAGTGTACGCATAAGTGATTTTATGGTCGTTGATTTGATATTACAAAACGCATGTTTAAAGTGACGATTTTGTCACTTCAGACATACGTTCTAACATTTCGTTCTGTTTAGGGAAGATAAAAGAGACTGTTGTCCCTTCTTCTGCAATAGAATCAACCGATACTTGTATATGTAATGGCTGTTTGATTTGATCCACTAAATATAAACCTAAACCTGAAGAAGTTGTCTCGTGGCGGTATTGTGTTGACGTAAAACCACGTTCAAATATACGCGGCATATCTTGAGAAGCAATTCCGCGTCCTGTATCTTTGATTTCAAGCACAATATGTCCTTCGACTTCTTTAGTGATGATTTGTATCTCTGTACCCGCTTGACTGTATTTCACCGCATTTGAAAGGACTTGGCGAATCATCATCTTGCACCATTTCATATCTGTAAAGACATTATCTTCTTCATTAAAATCTATATCGAACCCAATACCGCGCTGTCTACAAATATTACGTGTTAACTGAATTTCTTCAATCACCATACGTTTTAATGAAACGCCTTCAAAATATAAATCTTGGTGCTTTTGGCTTAATCGTGATAAATACAATTGTTGGTCTAACATTTCATTCATGCGTGACCATTCAAACAATAAAGCTTGTCGACGAGTCATATCTTCTTCTTGATCAATGATTAATTTCAATGCGGTTAAAGGTGTTTTAATTTCATGCACAAATTCCGTAAGGCTTTGTTCATTTTCTTTTAATTGCACAGATTGCCTAGATACAATTTGTTTTTGTCTTTGAATCATCAGATATAAATATTGTAAGACTTCTTCTTCCATCGGAGTATTGGCCGCTTCTTTATGCTTCAACTCCTCAACCTCTTTCATTTCAGACAATTTTTTGTTGAACGAAGTTTCATAGTTGTAAGAAAAAATGAGGAACACCAATGTGAAGATAACATTACATAAAATGACATAAAGCATAGATTCAACAGATAAATTTTGATCTAGTACAGCTAAAATCACTAAAAATATTTGAAAGCCAACAATCAACGCCAACCAATTCAAACGAGAGACTAAGTAATTTGAGATACGTTTAAATATTGTCATGTGCTAAATATCCTTTGCCGACCCGTGTTTCAATCGCATTAGTTAATCCAAAGTCTGCTAACTTTTTACGTAGTCGATTGATATTAACCGTCAACGTATTATCACTCACAAACGCTTCATCATCCCATAACGCCGTAATGATCTCATCACGACTGACAATTTGATTACGATGTTTTAATAAAATCTCTAGAATAAGCATTTCAGTTTTAGAAAGATGTGCGGTTTCATTTCCTCTCTCTAATACGCCTTTACCAAGGTCCACTTGGACATCGCCCCATGACAACATACGTTGCTCCTCTAGATTGAATTGATATACACGGCGATATATGGCTTTAAGCTTCGCGATTAAGACATTAGTATAGAAAGGCTTCTGCATAAAATCATCTGCCCCTAGTTCCATACTCATAACTTGATCCATTGGATTATCTCTCGCTGATAAAAATAAGATAGGTACATTCGATTGATTACGTATTTCACGACACCAATAAAACCCGTCATATTTCGGCAACTCTACATCCATGATAATAATTTCTGGTTGTTCCTGTTCAAATGCTTCCATAACTTGATTAAAATCATCAATACCAGACACTTGCAAATCCCAATGTTCTAGTTCTTTTTTTAATTGTTCAAATAAGGACTTGTCATCTTCTACCAATAAAATTTTCATGTTATCACCTATTGTTTTTATTTCGAAATTATTTCAAAACTGTTTCATTTACATTTCACAACTTTTATTTTACACTTATCTTTGTGCGATTCTCTAACAATCATTGCGTTCTATCATTTTAAAGTAAAATGAAACTAAAAACGATGCAGACAATCGTCATTTACGCTATACTCAGTGTAATACTACCTTATATTATGGAGGGTGTCTATGGAACATACGATTAGAGAAATAAGTATCAATGATGCAGATGCATATATTGCTTTATTAAAAGATATCTATGATGAATCTAGCTATATGCTGTATAGCCCTGGCGAATATGTGCCATCTCTTTCAAGCGCATTACAACAGCTTGAACATTTTATCACTTCTCCATCGAATACTATTTATCTTGCAGAAATCGACGGTAAGTTGATTGGTTTTGCGATTGTCACATCTCGCGAATATGAACGTACACGCCACGAAACACGCGTGCGTCTTGGCATTCGCGCACAATACCGCAGCAAAGGTGTTGGGCAATCATTATTAAATGCAGTGGATGCATGGGCATACAATCACGATATTCGTCGTTTAGAAGCATTAGTTGTCCCTCAAAATGAGCATGCTGTAGATTTATTCAAATCAGCAGGCTATCAAATTGAAGGCGAAATGCGCGATAAACTCAAAATAGATAATAAATACTATAGTGAATACGTTATGGCTAAACTATTGCACTAATATTTCTCCTGATATGTCACAAACATATCAGGTTTTTTATTACTTTCATTTTCTATTTTACATATAACCCACTTATTATCTTATAACAAAAAGAAGTATCTACAAAGCCGATTACTTTGTGATACTTCTTTTAAAACATGATCTGTTATTAACATACTAATCCTTATAAGGATTTAATTGAATCGGTTCAAATTGCTCATCTGGATTTTTAATCGTTGTTGAGCTTGTATTTCTACTTAAGAAACGTTGTACAGAGACTAGATTTTCTTTTGATTCTGGTAAGTTTAAATGGAATTGATACTGATGTCTTAAATGGTGTGACCCATCAAAAAAGAATGTATCGACTGATGTACCGTCTTCTTCTAAGACCCGTGCAAATTCTTGATTTTGACTGAAGAATGGATCTGCATCCCCAACAGATAAGAAAGTCGGTGGATAATCTTTTGTGACATGTTCCACTGTCGACATTTCAGATAAATCTCTGAATTCACTTTCCCACTCTTCTGTACCAGTATAACTTCTCATAAAGAGTTGAATACGTGGGAACTCTGTTTCTCTGACTGTATTCATGTTATAGAAACCACCGAAAAAGATAGCTGCACGAATATTTTTCGGTTTGAAACGTTGTTTAAAGTGCATATCTTTTCTTAACTGTTCATCTGTTTGAATCGCAGTAAATTGACTGGATAACTGTGCACCTGCTGAGTCGCCGCCGAACACCACTTGCGTAAAATCAATCGGCAATTCATGCGGATTCTTTTTAATGAATTTTACAGCTTGATCCATTTGAATTAAAGGGGTCGGATATTTGTACTGTGGTGCTAAAGCATAGTTAATATTCACTACAATATAGCCTTGTTCTGCAATTTTTGCCAACAATGGATTTTTATATTGTTTATCACCCGCAATAAAGCCGCCGCCATGCATCCAAAAAATCACTGGTAATTTCACATCTTTATCTAATTCTGCTGGTGTGATGATATCAAGCTGACTCTTCGGGAATGCTTTACTATATGTAATATTATTAAAGACCTTTACATTATTATTGTTAATCGCGACTTTAGGTTTCATATTTTGTTTATGTTGATAGTCCATATAAAGTTTTATACCAACACCGACAGCGATGCCTAATAACACGAAGATAATCGCACCGATTGCCAGCCATTTTTTTCTTCGACTGTTCATTTGATTACCAAGTCCTCTCTTTATTCTATCGGCAAGATAATTTTCAGTTTGTATTTATTGTACTTTATATTTAAAGTCATCTCAAAGGGTGAAATCAAGAAAAATAGCGCAGCAAAATCAGCTGCGCTATACCTATTGTTTTCATCATTACTGCTTACAAGCAGTAAGTTGACCTTCATTATTCATAAGTTTTCTGCTATATCTAGTAAATGTCACACATTGGGCAATTTATGCGATATGTTGTTCATTCTCTTTTTTACGTTTGAAATATTTCACTAACACGCCAATAACAATAGCAAGTCCGATAACACCCATTGTTGGGTATAAGAAGTTGATCAGACTTGAGAAACCTACGAAACTTAATCCGTAAGCGACAAGCATCATAATCACGATTAAAATGTGATATTTTTTGCTATAAGGTGTTGTGAATCTTGCTGCGAATGAATAAAGCAGACCCAAAATTGTGTTGTACATTACGGCTAACATCACAATTGACAATACAATTGTTACGATTGGGTGAATACCATTCGCTAATGTCAATGTTGGAATAGCCGCTTCTTTGATTGCTGGGAATTCAGTTTGCAATGCAAATGTAATCAATGCTAACAGAATCGTATAAATGATACCGCCGAACATTGCACCGGCACCTGATACTCTTCTACGACTTGCGTCACCGCCGATAGCGACGATTGTACTAAATCCTACCGCAAACGCTAAACCGCCGTAAACTGTTCCCATGATAATGCCCCAAAGCGGACTTGTCTTAGGCATTTCTGCGTTAATTTGATTAAATGGCACTTGACCTTTAAATAGGTAAACACCTGCAATCACAATCACTAAGATGATTAAGAAAGGTGTTACCACACCAAGTGCGCGGACAATCTTATTGAAGTCCATAAGTAATGTAATATAAATAGCAATTACCATAATCAGTGAACCTAACCATGTAGGGATGCCATAACTTTCATGGAATGCAGAACCTGCCCCTGCAATCATTGTGACAGAAATTCCGAATAAGAAGAAGACCAGTATATAGTCGACGATCCGTCCAACGTATTTTCCAAATAAATATGCCAAAGTTGATTCGTGGTTTTCAGCATCGAAAGCTGTCCCTATCTTTGCGACCTGTCTTCCGATGAATCCTAAGATAACACCTGAAATTAAAACACCGATATAAGCCCATAGACCATATTCAGTGAAGAATTGCATAACTTCTTGGCCTGTTGAAAAACCTGCGCCGACGACTACACCGACATAGGCAAAGCCAATTTTTACTGTTTCTTTATTAAACGTCATAATAACGTTGAATACCTCCTCGTGTAATTAAAAACAATGCTTGCCAACGTTAATACTTACTATCCATAGCTTATGTTTCTGTCTTTTTCTGAAAAAGGCCATTACTTATTCCATGAAAAGTATATAGTAACAATAAAACACTCAATTGCGCAATAGCCGTTAAGTGTAATTACCCAAACACAACAATAAATTACCCTCAATTTGATAGAATTACTCATTAAACTTTGTAAACATACCCATTAGTAAAACTTATGGATAAATATTTTTTTGTGCAAAACAAAAAGGATACCTCATGTGAGATACCCTTTAATTCATTTTAAATTCATTATTTTGCATCACGATTTTGGTTCAGTTCATCAATGCTGACCACCACGTTATCCATTCGTTTCGCTGTCTGTTTAAGGATATTACGGGCTACGTTATTATTAGGATCTAATTTCAAGATCTGTTTAGAAATATCGAAAGCTTTTTTATCAGAAATAACAGGTTCAGGAATTGCATGGAGCAACAACATTTGTAGTAAACTCTTCACTTCTTTGCCCTCAGTGAGTTTTATGGAAGCTTCTGCATGATAGTAAGCAGAATCCAATGCACCTTCTAAGTCACTTAATGGATAAACAAGGAGTAAGAATGCTAAATCATGCATTTCAGCTGTTTCTCCATCTTTGATCATATCTAAGATACACGTATAAAACATAACACTTTCTGCTTCATGCGCACTTGAAATGTAATGTTCTTCAAATTCCATAAAATCTGATTCGGACATTAATCGTTTCACAGATTCAAATTCGCCGTTTAAGACATGTCGCTTGATTAAATCTTTCATGCCAATGTCCTCCTATTGTTGAACAGATTTTATCTACAATTAGTATTAGTTTACCATATTTTTTTGGATTTCACATCAATTACTATAACGTATAACAATATTTCATTACGTTAAATTACAATGAACGTGTACGATACATTAAATACAAGAAATAAGGTGCACCGATTAACGCAACGACAATACCAGCTGGAATACCTGATGGTTGTAAAATCACTTGACCAACTGTATCCGAGAATACTAGTAAGAACGAGCCAATAACTATTGCTAAAGGCATAAAGAGTTGATGTCTTGGTCCCACAATCGTTTTCGCAATATGCGGTCCCATTAAACCAATAAAGCTGATAGCACCGCTTACCGCTACAGCTGCTGATGATAAAGCAACAGCAGCCAGTAAAATAATCATACGATCTCGTCTGACATTTACACCTAAGCCTTGTGCTAATAAGTCATTGGTATTCAAGATATTTAATGTATTTGCTTTCATAAACAGGAACGGTATGATGACAATCAACCATGGTAATAATGCGATGACAAACGGCCATTCATCACCCCATATATTACCCGCAAGCCATGTTGCCATAAACTCTGCTTGGTCTTTATCAAATTTAGACATCAATGTCAGCGAACCGCCAGAGAGTGCGGCAGATAACCCGACACCGACTAAGACCATACTAGCTGGAGTCATACCGCGTTCTTTAGAATAACTGAAATAGAAAATAATTAATGCAGTTAAAATACCGCCAGTCATACTCAGTATTGGTAAAACATAGATAAAGCTATCTGCACTCACTTGTCCGATGACAATAAAGAGTGCGATAAAGAAGCCGCTTCCTGCATTAATACCTAAAATACCAGGTTCAGCTAGTGGATTATTGGTTACACTCTGCATCATCGCACCGCTTAAACTTAATGCAGCACCTGCCAGAATCGTTACTAACATTCTCGGCAGTCTAAAATCTAGTAGAATCAAACTGTCCGTATAGTCACCTAAACCAAATAAAGTTTTAAAGAACGTGCCGACTGACATTTGATATTCACCTGACGTGATACTCCAAACACAGGCCGCAAACAAAAGGACACTAGTTATTAATAAAGCCAGCCACTGACGTCTTCGTAATTTATCTTCTATCATATTGAGCGACCTCCTTTTCTAATTAAATAGATAAAGTAAGGCACGCCAATAAAGGAAACAATCGCACCGACTGGCGCATCTCCTAACATACGTGCGACGGTATCTGCTAAAAGAACTAAAAATGCGCCTAAAACAGCAGTTAACGGAATCACTTTCGCATAATCCGTACCAATTAAAAAGCGTACAATATGTGGCACGATTAAACCGACAAAGGCAATTTGTCCGACCATTGCTACAGCAACACCTGCTAACAGCATCGTTAGTATTAAGCTGATTGTACGAATGACGCGCACATTTTGGCCTAAGCCTTTAGCTAAGCTTTCTCCTAAGTTTAAAATTGTTAATTGTCGACTTAGTAAGATTAACAAAACGATCGTCACTAAAATAACAGGGGTACTCCATTTCAATTGAACCCAAGTTGTGCCAGAAACACCGCCCATGCTCCAAAAATTGATGTCTTGATTCAATTTAAAAGTTAATGCAATGCCTTGGCTTAAAGCCGTCAAGAATGCACTGACAGCAGCACCTGCTAAAATAATACGGATAGGATTGAACCCATCAGTTCTAGAACGGCCCATCATCAATACGATTGTACCGCCTAATATTGAACCGATAAATCCTGCAAGCATCAATAAACTAAAAGAAGCTTGCGGTACAAAGGCATATGTTAAAGCGAGCATAAAACTGGCACCAGCATTCAAGCCGATTAAGCTTGGGTCTGCCAAACCATTTTTAGTCACACCTTGAACAACTGCCCCAGCCACCGCAAGCGCCATACCTACAAGTATTGCACCTAAGTCTCTAGGTATTCTAATTTCACTGATAATGTTGTGCTGTTCATTCATAGGGTTATAATGGAAAACCGCTTCATAAATCGTCCCAAGACGAATGGGCGCATCTCCATATAAAATGGAGAGCACCAACATTGTCCCTAACATCACACATGATAAAAGTAATAACAATATAAATCTGGGATACTTCTCTTTTCTCTCTTTATCACTCATTTACCGTGCCTCATACTTTCGAATAATGTTTACACAATAAATCATATGTGACTAACATCGGTTTACCTGTACGTGGATCTGTACTTAATTCTGCATCTATATTGAAGCATCTTTCTAAAATATCTTTCGTTAAGACTTCTTGTGTTTCACCGCTTGAAACAATTTCGCCTGCTTTCATCGCAATCAGATGATCTGAGAAACGAATCGCTTGGTTGATATCATGTAACACCATTACAATGGTACAACCTTGTTCACGGTTCAATTCTTGAACTAATTCAAGAATTTCTAATTGGTGACTGATATCTAAATACGTTGTTGGCTCGTCTAAGAAAATAATATCTGTTTTTTGTGCTAAAGCCATCGCAATCCATACACGTTGTCTTTGACCGCCACTTAAATCATTAATAGCTCTGTGTTTAAAATCATACGTACCTGTTACTTTAAGCGCCCAATCGATTTCAGCTTTATCTTCAGCGCTTAAGCGGCCAAAACCTTTTTGGTGTGGAAATCTGCCGTATGAAACCAATTCGCCTGCTGTTAAACCATTTGCTACATCTGGTGATTGTGGTAAAATGGCGATTTTCTTCGCAATTTCTTTCGTAGATTGTGTATGAATATTTTTACCATCTAATGTGATTTCTCCGCCTTTAACGGATAAAAGACGAGATAATGCTTTTAGTAATGTTGATTTACCGCAACCGTTAGGTCCGATAATAGACGTAACTTTGCCGTCAGGGATTTCTACATCTAGGTTATCAACAATCACATGATCCCCATATCCGATTGTTACGTGCTGACCATTTAAACGATTTGCCAATATACTTCATCCTCCATTGGATACGACATGAACCTTAAATACAGTTGCCGAAACACCTGTCTCTTTTCAAGGTCTGCCGCAGAATTTATTTCTATTTCTTATCTCATTGCATTTATTTATAATTATGACCTGTAAAGATTATCGTGAAAGCTTTCATACTTTTATCAACTACAGTCTTGTAATTGATAATCATTATCATAGGCTATATTATAACATTTTTTGGAGCGATTTCCTAACAATTCTTATGTACTAAAACGCAAGAAATCGAGACTATCGCCTCGATTTCTCATCCTTTATTCATCTACTAAGAAGCCATTACCATACACATCACGCACATCGTGGATGACTAAAAAGGCATTCTCATCAATTTTTCGAATTAAGCGTTTCGCTTTTGAAACTTGTGTTTTACTGATAACCACATATAAAATTTCTTTGTCTTCTTTTGAGTAATAACCGCGACCATCTATAATCGTAACCCCTCGTCCGATTTTTTGGTCAATAACTTTCGCCACTTCATCAGGTCGGCTTGAAATTACAGTCATCGCCTTCTTCGTATTTAAACCTTCAATAACGAATTCCATAACTTTCGTACCAATATAAAGTGAAATAATCGTTACCAATAACTTATTGACTGGAATCACAGTAAATGAAATCGCCACAACGATTAAGTCGAAAAATAGCAACGCGTAAGATGTGCTGACGTCTAAGTATTTATGTGCTAAACGCGCTAAAATCGTTGTACCTGCTGTCGTTCCCCCAGCAAGTACAATAACGCCAATACCTAATCCGACTGAAGCACCCCCGAAAATGGCATTCACAATAATGTTGCCAGTTTCAACATGCCAAGATTCAGTCAGTCCTAAAAAGACTGAAATTAACACTGTTGCAAGAATGGTTAAATACGTACTTCGCTTACTTAAGAACTTATAACCAATCGCAATTAAAATCGCATTCATCACAAAGTTGGTGATAGCTGGCGAAATGTGAAAAGCATAATAAAATACAATGGATAGTCCCGTTACGCCGCCTTCCCCTAATTGTGCGGAAATAATGAATGTATTGACCCCTGCAGAGAACATAAATGAACCAAATACTACGAGTGCGAGGTCACGCCACGTTCTTCGTTTCAAATCCAATCGCCCCCTTATTAAATTGTGTAGATAAGATAAATACTAGCACAGGCGCTCTTAACCAACAATGTGAAACCCCTGAATCACAGTGTTTATTAATATTAAATTAATTATTCTGAAAATTTTGTTTACTTTGTGTTGAAGCTTTGCTATAATAAATTTCAACTTCCTTAATCAAGAGATTAAGGAAGTTATCTCCTTTGTGTTGTTTACAATAAACAAGCAAAATTTTCGCTCGAATGCACCATCAGTACCTAGTCCTTACTGATTACGTGCATCAAATTCATTTCCCGTTGAAAGCAGGTAATGTTTGTGTCTCCCCACATTCATTCACCTGTTTTCATTTTGCTTAAAAAAGAAAAGCATCATATTCAGTAACAACTACCGAATACAATGCTTCTATCTATACGCTTACCAAGCGAATAATCCTACGAATGCTGCTGTTAGTAATGAAACTAAAATACCAGACAATAACATCATAGGTACATATTTCGAAACGAAATCAGATGTTTTCTTATCAACAATACCTTTTAATGTCCCGATAATCATACCGATTGTTGAGAAGTTCGCAAATGATACTAAGAAAGTAGAAATAACTGCACGTCTATGCGGATCATATGATTTAACCGCATCAGAAATTTGTCCCATGACTACGAATTCGTTTGTGACAATCTTCTTAGCCATTTGTTGCGCAACTGGCCATGCTTCGCTCCAAGGTAGACCAAGTAATAATGAGAAAGGTACCATGATGACACCTAAAATTTGGTCTAAGCCAAAGCTGAATTTGACATTGAACCAACCAATTACTGTACCTGAAAGTACGTGAAGTAAACGGTCAATTAAGTCTGCTAATGCTACGAAACTGATTACGAATGCGATAATAATCAATACTAATTTACCAGCGTTGATAACTGAGTCTCCAAGGAATGAGAAGAACGGTTGACGTTCTACACCTTCTTGTTGGATGTGGTAAATCACATCTTCACGTTCTTCAACTGTTACTGGGTTTAAGATAGAAGTAACAATAATCGCATTGATAATGTTTAATGGAATTGCTGTTAAAACAAGTTCGCCTGGAATCATCGTTACATACGCACCGACAATTGCACCAGATACTGAACTCATAGACATCATCGCAATTGTTAGTACACGCATTTCATTCATACGTTTTAACTGTTCACTTGAAACAGCTAATGCTTCTGTGTTCCCTAAGAACATCATTTCGATACCGAAGAATGATTCGAATTTTGGTTGACGTGTAATTTTAGCTAACGCCCAACCAATCCAACCGATAACTTTAGGTAAAACATTAAAGTACATTAAAATATCGAATAAAGGTACTACGAGTAAAATTGGGAATAAGGCTGCAACCGCCATATCTATTTCTTTCGTATCTACAAAGCTTTTGAACGCAAACCCTGTACCAGCGTTCGCTGATTCAATCAGCCATGCAATACCATCTGCCATTTTAGAAACTGCCGCATTTCCCCATGGGAAGAAGACAAAGAACCATGCTAAGAATAAGTTTACAATGACTAAGATACCAATTGATTTCCATTGGATCGCTTTTCTATTTCTAGAGAAGAGCACTGCAATACCTAAAAATACAATCAAACCAACAATGTTGATAAGTAAATACATTTTACACCCACCATTTCTATTATTTTATTATGTACAAGTCTACACTGACAGAATCATAACCTCCCGATTGAATTCCCTATAATCCTTACAATGTCCGCCTGTTACTTGAGATATTTCGTATTTACAAATTGTAAAAAATTTAAGTGCTTTTTTAGTATATCATGTTGGTTGTTACCTTTGAATTAGATTTTTGAGAAATGAAACAAAAATTCTTGCAATAAATATGATTGTCATAATTCGTCTATATATCTTTTTTGTTATAAAAATAAGGTTGAGACTTTTCTTCTTGTCTCAACCTTTATCATTAATCTGTCAGTTTTTGTGTCATCACAAATTCTTTATACTTTTCATGCGACTGCATTAACTCATGATGCTTACCAATACCCGTCACACGTCCACCATCTAAGAAGATAATTTGATCAGCTTTCATAATGGTAGAAAGACGGTGTGCGATTACCACAGTTGTACGTTCCTTCATTAATGTTTCTAATGATTCTTGAATTTTTCTTTCACTTTCACTATCTAAATTTGCGGTCGCTTCATCTAATAATAAAATATCAGGATTTTTCACAAAGCTGCGCGCAATATCAATACGCTGACGTTGACCACCAGAAAGTTTCAATCCGCGTTCACCGACTAAGGTATCGTATCCCTCATCAAAATCTGTAATGAATTCGTGACAGTTCGCTAATTGTGTATACTGCATTAATTCAGCATCTGTCACTTTTCGGTTGATACCATATAAGATATTATCTCGAATTGTACCACTCATCATCGCATTAGACTGCATGACATAACCAATTTTATTACGCCAATCCGATAGCGGTAATTGATAGATAGAAACATCATTATAAAGGATGTCTCCGTGTGTCACGTCATACATTCGTTCTATTAAATTGAAAATCGTACTTTTTCCTGATCCTGATGGCCCTACAAATGCAGTTACTTTACCCTTTGGAATATTAAAATTCAAATCATGTAAGACTTCTTTTGTATCATAACCAAATGAAACTTCTTTAAATGCGATGTCACCATTACCTAAAGATTGACCCGTAGGCATGTAGACTTCTTCTAACGGTTCTTGCATGATTTCATGAATACGGCTGCTTGCTCCGACTGCTTTCTTATAATCTGTCATCAATGTCGACAAGTTCACAAGCGGCATCGACATTTGAATAACATAAAAAATCATCGCAACAAGTGTTCCTGCAGTAATTGCGCCTGATGAAATAAGGATACCTCCGAAACCAAGAATTATCCCGATTGTTAACAACATGATCAAACCGGAAATCGGTTGGATGACTGCCGCAATTTTCGCTTGTTTCAGACCCAGCTTATAAATTTCTTTTAAATTTATATGTGCTTTATCTAGTTCAACTTGTTCCGTATTGGCAACTTTAACTAAACGCATTTCCGTTAATACACGTCCAAGCAAACCACTGAAGTTCGCAATTTCTGCTTGTGTACGTGTAGAAATTTTCTGCATGACACGTCCTAAAGGGATCATAATAATCACAAATAAAGGAATCGTAATAAAAGTTAATAGCGTCATCTGCCAATCCATAATAAACAACATAATCAATGAACCGATTAATGTGATAATAGAAGGCAGCACATTCGGTAATTTTTGAGAAACAAATTCGTTAATCACTTTAGTGTCATCTGTTAAACGACTCATTAACTGTCCACTTTCATTCACATCAAAGAAACGCATTCTTAAACGAATGATGTGTTCCCATACAACAGTACGAATCGCATAAATAATTTTTTCACCGATTTTACTTAATAAGTATAAGCCGATACCGCTTAAGACTGCATTCAACGCAAACACAGCAATAAAAATTAAAATAAACTGCATGTTGAAGGATTCGCCAGTAAATTTATCAACCATTCTTCCAGTAAATAAAGGGACAATTAAACCACTGATGCTCCCTAAGGAAGAAATAGATACTGCAATCGCAATCAAGCCGACTGGCCATGTCAGTTTCTTCAATAAGAATAAGAGTGGATTAGATGTTTTGTTAGTCTGTTTCATTTTTCACGCTTACCTCAATTATAGTTTTATGTTTCTTCTTAAATTATGATGCATAGTCCCGACTTTTCACATGATTTTAGACGTCCGGGCACCCTTCGGTCAGACAACCGTCAGACTGACGTCTAAAATAGGCATAATTTTCATATATTTATTGTTCCCTTGTATCAAACTACTTTTATGATAAAATAGTTTTACTGTGAAACTATTATTGTTGAAGGACTGAAACATACATAATGAAAAAGATAGTAATACTGACACTGTTAATATTCTTCGTAAGTACCATTATAACACCATTTTCTGATGCGGACACTGAAACCAAATCACCTGTCCAAATCGCTAATGAACGCGGTCAAAATATCGGAGAAGGTTTTGAACCAGAAAGTGCTGTGAACATTAGTCAAACCGGGCAAGTACTCTACAGCTATCATATGGATAAGAAATGGTACCCCGCTTCAATGACGAAATTGATGACAATGTACCTGACGTTAGAAGCTGTTAAAGAAGGTAAATTATCGTTAGATGACAAAGTGAAAATCACTGATAAACATTATGCGATGTCTACCCTTCCAGAGTTAAGTAATACCAAATTATATCCTGGTGAAACTTATACCATCAGTGAATTGCTTCAAATTACGGTTTCAGCCTCTAGTAATGCGGCTGCATTGATTTTAGCAAATGAAGTTTCTGATTCCACTTCTGATTTTACCGACAAGATGAACGAAAAAGCTAAAGAAATCGGGATGAACCATACACACTTTGTAAATCCGACAGGCGCTGAAAATAACTTATTAAAAAGTTTTGCGCCAAAACGTTATAAAGATGAAATGTCTAGTATATCAACCGCAAGAGATTTCGCGATTTTATCACAACGTGTCGTGCAAGATACACCTAAAGTGCTTAAATTTACTAAAGCAATCTCACCAACTCAACACGGTGTAACATATTATACGTTCAACTGGTCGCTTGAAGGTTCTGAATTGAGCTTACCTGGTACAGATGGTTTAAAAACCGGATCAAGCGACATCGCTGATTACAACCACACATTAAGTACTAAGCGTGATGGCTTCCGTATTGATCAAGCTATGATGGGTGCAGGTGACTTCGAACATCTAGGCGGAGATAAAGAACGTAATAAAATGGGCAACAGTTTAATCAATCGTTCATTTGAACAATATAAATACGTTAAAGTTATGTCTAAAGGACAACACAAAATCAATAATAAAACCTATTACGTGAAAAAAGATTTATACGATGTTGTTCCAAGCAATCTTAAAAAAGAAGATTATAAATTCGTCGTAGAAGATGGCAAGCTTCATCTAGACTATGACCGACAATTTATCTCAAAAGATTATGGCCCGCCATCAGTAGATGTTCAACGTCCATTGATGCGAAAAGCAACAACATTCGCAGAATCTTCTTGGAGTACACATCCGATTCTAACGAGCCTTGGCGTTGCATTTATTGTCGCAGCACTAGCCATCGTCGTTTATATGATTATTTCATCATTCGGACGTAAGAAATAATGTTGAAATTTTAAATACAAATCAAAAACAGAGGTATAACTGCCAAGCCTTGGCGATTATACCTCTGTTTTTATTTTATCTGGCATCTTTACCATATAATTCTTTTTTGATTTGTGTCGTAGAAATACCTTCTGTACGTTTTAAGTAAATCACTTCGCATTTGTCTTTTAAGAAGTCGAATTCGCCTTCCCAATCATGACCCATGACAAAAGTATCTACATCATAACGTTCCACATCACGTTCTTTTTGACCCCAATCATCCTCAGGAATGACTAAGTCTACATAACGAATAGATTCCAACATCATTTTTCGTTGTTCATAATTGTAGTAAGATTTTTTATTTTTAATGCGGTTAAATTCATCTGTAGAGAGTGCCACAATCAGGTAATCTCCCATTTCTCTCGCTCTTCTCAGTAATTCAATATGACCATAATGCAATAAGTCATATGTACCGTACGTAATAACTCTCTTCAAATTTAAACCCTCCTTCACAATTTTAGTTACTGTAAAAAAATAACACATTTCACTCTTCAATTCATATTAAAATTGTAAGTTCGCTTATTTTTTTAACGCGCTTTTTAAAGCAGCACGCCCTCTAAAAGCTGATTGTTTAGGCACTAATTGTGCTTTGAACGCTAAATAGTTCGGACGTCCGATGCCTACTTTGTTCAACGCTACACGCCATTGACGATAATAATGCAACGTCCAACCTTTACAGCCGCCTTCCATCACTTTGACAATTCTAAATAATGCATCGCCATCATAATGCGTCTTTTGCATACCTTCAATGTATTGGATAACTGTATCTAATAATTCTTGTGTCACTTTTGGTTTTTCTGTCACATAAGCTTGAAGCATATAACTGACAATCAATTCATCCATACGATAGCTATAATATTGTTGTACATTACGAAGTCTCAAGTAATCCATCACGCGGCCACGTACAATATAAGCATCGTGCATATAATCAAAGAAACGCTCAACACTGCGTGCTGTAATCGAGTTCTCACGTACATTATAGCCCGCAATAATATCTGGTAACAATTGAATATCATGTGCTTGATTAAATGCATGTGCCATAAATGTATGTTCTTCACAAAAAACAATGTCTTCATCAAAACGTAAATCTTTGAAACGTGCGCTGAACATCTTATCTCTTGGTCCGATAGATTGCAGCATCGCTGGGCATTGCGCTAAATTCACAACTTCATCTTTTTTAATTTCTTCATGTGTCGGGAAAGTACGCCATTCACCATGATAATCACGTCCTGTTTGTCCAATCACGATTTCAACATCGTCATTTTGTTCATAACGACGTGCCATCACATCGATACGGCTCGGTAAAAATTCATCATCAGCATCTAAAAACATGAAGACATCGCCTGTAATATGAGATAAGCCGACATTACGACTAGCCGCTGCGCCTTTGTTAGATTGACTGATAATTTTGACGTGCTTATTTTCTTTTTGAATTGTTTCAAGTGCTTCAAGTGTGCCATCTGTAGAACCATCATTAATACAAATAATTTCATGATCGTATTTCGTATCAATGGAACTGACTGCTTTCTTAATGACTTCTTCTGAGTTATAAACTGGAATAATAATAGAAATTTTCATCGTTTCACCAATTCTTTTATATAATTTGATATCTGATTTAAAGTTTCATCCGTATTGTAATCATGCCATTCATTAAAGAGCGGCGGATAATGTTCTAAACCTTCTTTTAATTTATGCAGCAACTCTGCTTCATTATATGCTTTATAGTTTTCAGGAATTTGCCAATAGTAATGATTCAAACCCCGATCCGCTTCATATTCCGCTTGATCGTAAACATAAAATAAGGCAGGTTTATTCAATAAACTCGCTTCAATCGCAAGTGAACTATAATCTGTAATGATGACATCTGCCATCAAGAACAAGTGTTGTGTCTCAATATCAGATGTAGACCCTTGTCTTACAGCTGGATGTAATTTATTGATAATGGTATAGCCTGGCAACTCCTGTTCAAAATGTTGTGCATCAATCGTTCTGTTTGCTGCTTGATGTTCTCTGTATGTCGGTACATATACTGCAAGCTTATCTTTAATCCCATACTGTTGTTTCAACTTTTCTTTTTGTTGTTCTAAGTTAACTGTAAAGTACTGTTGCATTCTAGGCAAACCAAAGCGTAACATTTGTTCAGGTGTTGCACTAAAAGCATTTCTAAAACAAATTTCCATTGGGTCGCCACCTATGAGATAGTAATCTGTCGCATGATATACTTTCAAATACTGATCTACCATTTTCTTGTTAGACAAATCGACCGCATGATCTTTTAGGCCGAAGTACTTTAAAGCGCCTGCCGCATGCCATGTTTGAATGACAGTCTGCCCTTTTTTCTTGCGATAACCTCCCATTAACAAATAGTAATTATCTACAAAAATAACTTTAGCAGTGGCTAATGCTTTTAATTGCGCAATAACGTTTTTATTACTGTTGATGACATAATCAACACCTGATAATTGTGCAACTTGTTTTTTATCTTTTTCTTTACCGATGATAGTTAAACGGTAACCTTCATTATGAAACCTTTGAACTAAAGGCCATATATCTTCTTTAAAGCTCATAAACAACACAATATGATGCGTATCGATTTTTTTATTGAACCATAATGTATTAAATACATTGATAATGGTTAAATACAGCTTCTTGATGACTTGTCTCATGTTTTTCACCTCTGCTTATTTTAAAAAAACTCCAAACACGCTAAAACATGCTTGGAGTTTACTCTTAAATAATCTTACATAAAGTCTGCAAATTGATCTCTGTAGCGCATGTGCAGAATCGAACCTACAAAGAATATAAATACGACAATAAATACGTTGTAAAGTGCTAATTGCCAATGATCAATAAAATACCAGTTATGATACAGTACTGCTGCACGGTATGATTCTGCGATGAAATAAATCGGATTCAACATCAGAATCTTTTGTACAATCGAACCTGGCTTAGCGACCCATAAAATTGGTGATGCATAGAATAATACACGCATTAACGCTTGCATCATCATTTGTGTATCACGAATTAATACACCTAGAGTCGAAGTTAAGATTGCGACAGCACTTGTAGCAATGTACGCAAATGGTACGTATAAGAATAACTGAATAATATGTATCGTCGGATAAATACCTGAAGCGATACAGAAAATAATAATAATCCCGAGTAATGCTAAATGTCCATATAATTTTGCAGTTACGGTATACGTCGGAATAATCGATAACGGGAAATTCATTTTCGCCACTTGATTATATTTCGATACAATCGAGCGTGTCCCATCTAATATTCCTTGGTTGATAAAGAACCACATACTGATACCGACAAGCATCCAGAAGATGAAGGGTATCCCATCAACCGGTGCGTTTGTACGAATCCCGAATCCGAACACGAACCAGTAGACTAAAATTTGGATAAGCGGGTTAATTAACTCCCACGCCATACCTAAGTAGTTATTATGGTTAGCAATTTTCAACTCAAATTGTGCTAACCTGTGGATCAAATAAAATCCTTTAATATGTTCTTTCAGAACAGTTATTAATGCTCCCATGTTCAAACCACGCTTTCAAACGATTTGCGCATTTCATTACATATGCTTATGTAATTTTTTCTCTATGCTTGAAATATATCCATCTCAACATTATACGTAATTATAATATAGAATGGAATAATTTTCATTACTAATGGCAAAGAAATGACTTTAACGACGAAAATAATGACCAATTCTTCAAGAAATGGTAAAATTTATAGCGTTGAAGAATTCATATGCGTTTTGACCGCTCGGCATCGCAATATGTACTATAATAGAGTAAATAGAGGTTAAGGAAGAGGTTATACAATGAAAGATGTATCTGTAAAGATGGATAATATTACAAAAGAATATCGTATCTATCGTAATAACAAAGAACGAATCAAAGATGCGCTCATTCCTAATCATAAGAACAAAACATTTTACGCGTTAAAAGATGTCTCAATGACAGCGTATAAAGGTGATATTATCGGTTTAGTCGGCATCAACGGTTCAGGCAAATCAACCCTCAGCAATATTATCGGCGGATCTTTATCCAACACTGCAGGTTCAATTGAAAAAAATGGTGAAGTCAGTGTTATTGCGATCAATGCAGGGCTTAACGCACAATTAACAGGATTAGAAAATATTGAATTTAAAATGTTGTGCATGGGCTTTACACGTAAAGAAATTAAAAAGCTCACACCTAAAATCGTTGAATTCAGTGAACTGGGAGAGTTTATTTACCAACCCGTTAAAAAGTATTCAAGTGGTATGCGTGCTAAACTTGGTTTCTCTATCAACGTCACGATTGATCCGGATATTTTAGTGATTGACGAAGCGTTGTCTGTCGGAGACCAAACATTCACGCAAAAATCATTAGACAAAATCCACGAATTTAAAGAAGCAGGCAAAACGATTTTCTTCGTCAGCCATAACATCGGCCAAGTCCGTCAATTCTGTACAAAAATCGCTTGGATTGAAGGCGGACGCTTGAAACAATTCGGCGAAGTTGAGGAAGTATTGCCTAAGTACGAACAATTCCTTAAAGACTTTAAAAAGAAATCTAAAGCAGACCAAAAAGCTTTCCGTAAAAACTTAGACGAAGAAAGATTTGTAATGAAATAAACAATTGAAGCTGTAAAAGAAATCGCAGTATAAACTGCTTTTTCTTTTCCTCTTCTACTTCACTCTTTTAAAGCGATATTGATATTTCTGAATCTTTTTACTTAAAAAACTTTAAGCAAACCTCTTTAAATCAAAGAAAAAAAGTATTATCATTAAGTACAAGTGTATTAACAACAGGCAAAATAATATTGCACACTTGATTAATGTCGGATGCTCTCATACAATGACATTTTGATACAAGTAATCATTTCAATAGTCTTGCTGCACACTTCATTTTCTTTAAAGTGAAGGTGTATCAAAATATTGAAATCTAATCAGCCTGAACTTCAATATGTCATATCATTTCTCAAGTAAGCAGGTGATTGATATAGCTAAACAAAATAAGACACAAGCATTTGCGAACCTTGTCCGTGCGTATCGTAAAGAACACATCGGCAAAGGTCCCGAACAAATCAAAGTGTTTTTCAAAGATAACTGGGCGGTTGCCCATATGACAGGAAGCCTAAGTAAAGTTGAAAACTTCTATTTGCGTAATACTCAAAGTAAGGAATTCGAAAGAATGCTTAAATTTGGACGTACAGAAGAAATTAAACAACTTTACAACCAACATCCACCTACAGAAATGGAAGAATTGGTAGGCGCGAAATTTGTAAAACTATTTACAGATGTTAATTTAGAAGATGATGAAGTCATTTCAATATTCGTGTTCGATCGCAATATTGAATCGTAATAGAATATATTAGGATTGGTGTAAGATACTCGGTGCTGTTTACTAACCTACTTTGAAACTCGTAAAGACTTTTCAAGGAGGTGATGCATGTAAACAGGAGCGAGTTTTTTTATTTCCCTATAACATTAAATTGAACTTACCTTATTAAACAACCATTCATTTCTATAAAAATTTTCAATACGCTACACTCACCACTATAGTAGTCTATTGAAACCAGCCCAATTATAACAATGTGCTTTACGTATAAGAAAACAGCCCATTCTATACGCACAAAGCTGATACAACAGCAATTCTCTTGCAACCTCCTGTTTTAAAATGTTTGATTGAAAAAGCTAATCATAAACATTGCAAGATGCTGTCATAGCTACACAATAACCCTAACAACAACCGGTAAGTTCAAATTAAGTGCCAAATAGTAATCAGTATGCCTATAACAGCAATTGATGGTTAAAATAAATCTGCGTTAAAATTTAAAACGCGCTAAGTATTGAAATAAGGTAACAATGCATATATTCTGCTGATTGAATTCCCACAATTCATCACCACCAGCAGTGCCCTCAACTTTCTTATGCTTCACGTTACTATTTCAAACTTACAACACAACCCTTACTCAAATAAAACAGAGTTTAAGTCGCTCTGAATGATAATCATCGATCAAACGCACACCTGTTATATGGAAATGAGCCCAAACAAAACGTTTAAACTCAATCTTGAAAATCACACGACGATTCAGAACGTGATTAGCCCTGCATTCTGAATCCTACCCTCATTAATAAAAATGTCAAAAAACCTGTGTTCAATTAAGCTCCCTCAACTACTTAATTGAAACACATGAAACTATAAAATAATAACCCTTAAAAATAAAACGCATTGCAGCTACCCTTTCTACTGCAATGCGTATTTTTTATATTCAATTATCGTTTTAAACTTACTCTACTGAGTTTAAAACATCTCTTTCTACTTTCAATTGTTCGATGAAGTCTTTCACATCTACGCTAGTTTCTTCAGAAGCACCGCGTTTTCTTACCGCAACTGTACCATTTTCTACTTCGTTATCTCCCACAACAAGTGTATATGGTACTTTTCTTAAGTGTGCTTGACGGATTTTATAACCCATTTTTTCGTCTGAAAGATCTAGATCTACTCTGAAGCCTTCAGCTTTCAATTGACGTTTCAAGCCTTTTACCGCATCTAAATGCAAGTCTGCATTGACAGGAATCACTTCTAATTGTACAGGTGCTAACCATAATGGTAAGTTTCCGCCAAAGTGTTCAAGTAAGATACCGATGAAACGATCGCTTGAACCGTAAATTGCACGGTGGATAACCACTGGACGTTCTTTTTCTCCGTCTTTATTAACGAAAGTTAAATCGAATTTTTCAGGCATTTGGAAATCTAGTTGTACAGTACCGCATTGGTGACTACGTCCTAATGCATCTTTGATGTGAATATCAATTTTAGGACCATAGAACGCGCCGTCTTTTTCATTGACTGTATATTCAAAACCATGTTGATTCAATACATTTTCTAATGATTGTTCAGCGAAATCCCAAAGTTCGATTTCACCCATAAAGTCATCTGGACGAGTAGAAAGTTCAATACTGTAATCGAAGCCGAAGACACTATATACTTTATGAATCAAACCTAAGACATCTAAGATTTCTGATTCGATTTGGTCACGACGTACAAAGATATGTGCATCATCTTGGTTGAATGTTCTTACACGGAATAAACCATTTAAAGAACCGCTTAATTCATGACGGTGTACTTGTCCGAACTCAGCCATACGAATTGGTAAATCACGATATGAATGTAAATGATTTTTGTAAATCAACATATGTCCAGGACAGTTCATTGGTTTTAACGCATAAGTTTGTTCATCAACTTCAGTGAAGTACATATTGTCTTGGTAGTGATCCCAGTGTCCACTGTTTTTCCATAAAGTTTCGTCCATGATAAATGGAGTATAGACTTCTTCATAATCCGCTTCAAACTGTAATTGTCTCAACATATTTTGTAATTCCAAACGAATCACTTGGCCGTTATGCGCATAGAATGGCATACCTGGTGCAAATTCTGAGAATGAGAAGATATCTAGTTCTTTACCTAAACGACGATGGTTCACTTGTTCATATTTATCAATAAACGCTTGATGGTCTTCTAAGGCTTTCGCATCTGCGAATGCAAAACCAGATACACGTTGTAATGCTTCGTTGTTCACATCTCTTAACCAGTTAGTCGCAGATACGGCTTGCAAACTGAAGTTTTTCACTTTAGATAAATTATGCACTAAAGGTTGGTCGATGACTGCTGCATAGTCTCCATGAACCGCAACTTTCACAGGCTCTGAGGCTTGTTCAATATGATGTTGCATAAAAGCATTTTCATTAAATTGGTCTAATGCGTCTAATTTTGATAATTCACGAACTTCAATTGGATGATTGGCGCTTACTGCTTTTTGAATGTCTTTAGAAACTTTTTCTAAATCCGCTGCTTTCAAGTTTTCTTCAGGTTTGAAGTCTACAAAGAATTGTTCTTTGTTTACACC
Source organism: Staphylococcus sp. HMSC072B07 (assembly GCF_001815505.1). Lineage (NCBI taxonomy): Bacteria > Bacillati > Bacillota > Bacilli > Caryophanales > Staphylococcaceae > Staphylococcus > Staphylococcus sp. HMSC072B07. The sequence goes on from NZ_KV820898.1 coordinate 131,081, forward strand.
GAATCCCGCAACTTTTGCGCCATGTTTCTCAAGCACTTCTCCTGCTAAATAACCTAAAGTATAACGAATGGCTTCTAACCCTTTTTCATCTTCATATGTCAAGAATTCAACTTGGCAATCTTCTCCGATGTATTCGTTCAAACCATAAAATGTGCCATCCACATTCGCAACCGCAACTTTTTTCGCAAAAGAACTGCCGATTTGTTGCGCAACTTGGTAAAGTGTTGTGCCTTGTGCCACCTCCAATTTGCGTTGATCTGGTAAAGTAACGATAACTTGTTCTGCCATAATTATTGCCTCCTTAAATTCTAATGGTTGATTTTATTCAATAAAAAAACTGCACTTATCCTCTGATAACAGGGACGAGTGCAGTTTATGCTCGTGGTACCACCCACATTCGAAACAAGTACTTAAATAAGACTTAAAATAAGAGTTGCTCTCCTAGAAGTCTCAACTTGCTTCCTCATTAGAATGGCGTAACATGCCATTAGTCGGTATGCTTTCACATACATCTCAAAAGGAGTAAAACACAGTTTAAGTAATTAGAAAGCTTCCAGCCGCTGACTTTCTATCTCTGACTTAAATCTTGTATTTCATATCTTTTTCATCGAATCCGTTTTTAAATTAAGTACATTGTATCGTAACGATTACGATTCTGCAATATATTTTTTATAAGTTCATCATTTTGTAAAACTTGAAAACGTTTTATTCTTTAAATCATTTCCTCATTATTTTATTTAATGGCTTACCTTTTGCGAGCTCATCTACGATCTTATCTAAATAGCGAATTTCCTGCATTAAAGGTGCTTCAATGTTTTCAACACGAATGCCGCAAATGACACCCGTAATTAACTTGCGGTTCGGATTTAAGTCAGGTGCTTGCGCAAAGAAATCTTCAAACGGTACTCGCTCATCTAATACTTGTTGTAAACCTGCTTCATCATATCCTGTTAACCAAGTGATTACTTCATGCAATTCATCTTTTGTACGCCCTTTTTTCTCAACCTTTGTCACATAATGCGGATAAACACTTGCGAATGCCATATCATAAATTTTATGTCTTGCCACGCATGTCACTCCTCTGCTTGTATTTATTTCTATTATACCCCTTCTTTTGATGGCATGTTGATGCCGTTATCAAAAACATCTTTTGGCACAATTTTAGTAAATACAACTACTATCATGACGAAAACTAATCCTGTAATCAGAAATACAAGCGTGTAATTGAAACCAAGAATAAAGCTGAAGAACATAATACTTAAAGGTTTGGTGAATTGACTGAGCGCAAAGCTGACAGAGAAGACCCTTGCTTTATAACTTTCCTCGATACGTTTTTGGAAGTAGATTTGAAGTGGAATATTACTGTATTGTGCGCTGAAACCTAATACAATATAAACGCCAATTAACGCTAACACCCCAGCTAAATTTCCCATTGCCATCATCGTAATCAATGCCAACGCAAAGAAAATCATCGCAATCGTGTAGCTCGATCCAATTAAATATAAACGTAAATTTTGTTTAGGCGGGAAAATCGCAAGAATGATACTGCCTAACGCCATGCTGATTGTTAAAGAAGCCTCTCATCCAAATGCACTTGAAGATACATGCATCTTTTGAATGGCTAACATTGAAATGCCAATCGGTATCGCATACAAAATAATATTAATCACTGCCAAATAAACCACCATCGTCGCTAAATCCTTTTTAGCCCATATGTAGTGAAAACCTTTTTTGAAATTATTGATGAAAGCTTGGTTCTCTTTTTCCACATGTCTGTTTAAAGGTATAAATGCTATCGTCAACATGGCGAGTGATTCAGTCACTAAAATCACATATCCCATTTGTTCAATAGAAAGGAATCCTACCACAATACCGCCGATTACTGGCGCTAAGAATGATGTGGCCATAATTACAATATTCCTTAAAGACACAAAGCGCTCTAATTGCTCCCCTGTTATCTTCGCTAAATTAGATTCAATGATTAAACCTACTGGCACATCAGTCGCAGTAAGCATCATCATTAAAATAACCAGTGCCCATAAATGATTTTGATACCCCACTAAAAACACAGTGATGGATAGCACGCTTAATAATTGCGCAATGAAGATCATCTTTCGATTACTTTTATAATCGGCTAGGTTCCCCATAATTGGACCTAACACAATTTGAACTACAGCCATCATACCTATAACAAAACCGTATAATGCACCATTGCTTGTTTCTCTTAAAATATAAAACGAACAAGCAAAGAAAAAGATTTCCGAACCAAAGGTCGAAACTAAATCGAAAATCAATAATAGAATCCCTTTTTTCATGTTGTCACCTCTTGATGTTTGTTGTTTATGCTCTTAAAGAAATGATTGTCACAAATCATGTCTCAATCATGCTTATCAAGACACTTCATATGTGAATGATACAATATTACTTTATTTTTCTAAATATTCTATACACATTATGTAGATATCATATTTTGTTCATAAAAAAGCCTGCTCTAACTTTCCTGTATTGTTAGAGAAGGCTCATTTAAATATTATTTACGCTTCAAACGTTTACGGAAAACTTTGGATACAAATCTAGGTAATCTGCGCATTCTTGCCATACGTTTCCAATCTGTAATCAAGCGATAGAACCATTCAAGATTCGTTTTACGGAAGAATAGAGGTGCACGCTTTTTTGTACCGCTATAAATCTCAATGGATCCGCCGACACCCATCAGTAATGTATGTTGAAGGCGATGACGGTGTTGTTTAATCCATTGTTCTTGTTTAGGATAACCCATACCGACAAAAACATAATCTGGATTAAATTTACTTACTTTACGAACCACTTGTTCATCTTTTAAATCAATATAACCGTGATGTGCATCGAAAGTCACATGAGGATATCGATGTTGTAGCTCTTGTTTGGCTTTTGCGACTACAGCTTCAGATGCACCTAATAAGAAGACACGCTGATGATAACGCTCAGCAATTTCTAAACACGTTGCCATAAATTCGATACCTGGCACACGTTCTTTTAACGGGGTACCTAATATTCTGCCTGCTTGAATAATCCCTGATCCATCTGGAATGATATAATCTGCTTCACTGATTAAATTATAATAACTTCGATCATCTAATGCGTAATCTACAATTTCAGGATTTGCAGTCACAACAAACATGTTATCAGTTGTATCTGTTTCTCTAAAATGCATGACCGCTTCTTTCATCTCATCCATTGTGACGTTATCAAATTGAACAGACAAAATATCTACTTTATTCTGTTTATGCTTATGTTGAATACTCATCGCTTCAAACTCCTAACTTGCACCTCTGATTAATAAAAGTTCATTTCATCTTATTATACACGCCAGTTGAATTGATTGCATTCCTCACTATAAGTGGTAATCTGAATTTATTATGAGAATCAAAGAGGTTAGATACTATGACAAGTGAAAAAGACAAAATGTTGAGCGGTCAGCTCTATGACTCAAGAGATCCTGAGTTAGTAAAGGAACGTCATAAAGCACGCCACGCAACAAAAGCAATCAACAATGCCTTTTCTATTAAAGAACGTATGCATTTATTCCGCCAAAGTGTAGGGGCTTGCGGTGAAGAAGTCTTCATTGAGCCAGATATCCACTTTGACTATGGTTATAACATTACAATTGGAGACCATTTCTATGCGAACTTTAATGCGACGATGTTAGATATCGCAAAAATTACGATTGGCAATCACGTACTCTTAGGTCCTAACGTTCAGTTGATTACCGCAACTCACCCTTTAAATCCTAAAACACGTGCCGCTGGACTAGAGTTAGGCTACCCTATAACAATCGGTAATCATGTTTGGATTGGCGCAGGTGCGATTATTTTGCCAGGTATTACCATTGGCGATAATGTTGTTGTCGGCGCAGGCAGCGTCGTCACTAAAGATGTATCCACAAATCAAGTTGTCGCAGGTAATCCAGCACGTTACATCAAAGATGTGCCGAATGATTAAAATAGGTCCGAAGACGCAAGACGTAAATGCTAAAAATTCATACAATGAAGATAAATCATAAGTTGAGGTCATGTATCTCAACTTTTTCTAATTCAAGAAGAGGTTAAATTATGCAGTTGATTAAAGATATTCTGAGCACTTCTATGACGCTCCATTTATATTGGGTGGTATTAATCGCCATTGCTTATCTATTCGTGCATCGCAATCGTCATAAACCAAGTTTTGCGATTCTAGACATTATATTAAATTACATTCCGGTACTGACACATGAATTCGGTCATATTCTATTTAACAAAATCAGTGGCGGTCATACCGAGGATTTAGTGATTGTTACTTCTCCTAGAGAACGTATACAGACCTCGCGACAAGGCTTTGCGGTCACCAGAGCTAGAAGTAGAGTGACGATGATAATTACGACACTTGGCGGTTATGTGATGCCTCCGTTGATGTTGGCAGTCGGACTCTTTGCAGGTTATTATCATTATCCTTCACTCTTCGTATTCAGCTATCTAGCTATCTTTATTTATTTTGTGCTGATTACTTCAAGAAAAGGTATCCCTATTTTACTCACGCTCTTATTAGGTGTCATGATTTATGGTTTAGTTCAAAACGGTCAACCTGAATTCATTGTCATTATCTTATCATTGATTTACCACTTTATTTTAGGTGTGCTGTTCGGAGAGTTGCTACAATCGACTTGGACGATTATTACTTTGACTTTTACGAAACATGTTATCGACTGGGATGGTTTAGCTTTACGTCAATTAACCGGCATCCCTGTCGTAATTTTCAGTTTGTTATGGATTGCCTTTAACGTTTATATCGTGTACGCTATTATCACTATTCTACTTTTACAGAATTAAGGTGATAAAAATGGTAAAGCTTCGTCCAGCAACACAAGTCGATTTATCTTTATTTACAAAAGTTTATAATCAAGCCATCGCTGCACGTAACATCACAGCAGATATTGATGAAATGACAGAACAAGAAATGGCACACGTCTTTGATAAACACGATGCCATGCGTCCATTGTTTACAGTATACGATGAAGAAATGCGCCCAATTGGTTTTGCGAGTCTGAATTACTTTTACGGCAGACCTGCTTATGATGAAACTGCAGAAGTCAGTATCTATTTGGATCAACAGATTAGTGGGAAAGGTATTGGTACTAAAGTGATGCAACGTCTAGAACAAGAAGCCAAAGCGTTAGGGATTCGCTTCTTAACTGGCTATGTTTTCGCACAAAACATACCATGTAATAAATTATTTGAAAAACAAGGCTACGTTCTTTGGGGAGAAATGCCGCAAATCGCACACATCGATAATCAACGCTTAGACTTAAATATTTGGGGCAAACAAATTTAATAGAGATGAATAGATGAACAAAAGAAGCTTTGCGACACCGCAAAGCTTCTTTATTTTACTATTTTATATAAAACATCTTACCTTTTCGCAGTAAATTGATTTGAGGCAACTTCGTTAATAACAAGCGATATATCAATATAGCACCCATTACCCAAACGATACCTAAAGAGACACCGCCTATCACATCAGTTAAAAAGTGTGCGTGAAAGTACATTCTTGAAAATAAAATACTTGCCCATAACACTGAAAGCAAACCAGCAATTGTCACTTGAATTGCATGATGTTTCACTTTCGGTAAAAACACCGCAAATATAATGATCACAATCAGCGTACTAGATAATGAATGCCCGCTTGGAAAAGAAAAACCTGTGTCTGCTAACAAATGGTCATACGGACGATGACGATGAATGACATCCTTAAAAATAATACCTAAGATACCTCCTGAAGCCACTGTGCTTAACAACCATAAACTTAATACATAGTAACGCTTGAATAATAAAATAATCGCAATGACAATAGACATCACTACAAAGGTTAAAACATCTCCATATGTAGCCAGTGCATTCATATAATCATTAAGAAAGCCATGACCAAACTGCATTTTCGGTTCACCAAACGTTTGAATAAACCATCGTAATGTCGTTTGATCCATATATCGTAAAAAATCTAACTTTAAATAATTCCCAATCATTATAAACAAAAAGATCAGTAAGCTGACAACTAACACTATTTTTTCTGATTGATGTGCTGTATTCTCCTTCATCCTTATACCTCTTTTATCTTTTTTATTATTATATGACGATTTTTTGAATTATCCATAGGTACAAAGAATGATATACATCTCATTAATTAGAACGACAAAAAAGACGTAACCTAAATAGATTACGCCAATGATGAACCACTCTGATTCCTATTCTATTTATACGTCCGCTAATTCCCCAAAAATATGTGCTGCGTTTTCATAACTTAAAATAATTAATGGGTCATCCCCTTTTTGAATAGCAATAACTTCGTTAGTATCATCACGAGATATCACCGTCACCGCATCCCCGATTGAAATAAATTTACTAGAAAGATAAATTAATAATTTCGTACGGTCTCGTACACGACGAATCACGATTTGATCTCCTGCTTGGAATGTTTTTAAGGATTCATTGTAAATTTCTTCAAATTTACCATCTCTTGGGATGATACCACCATGTGGGCATGTCGTCGGATAATTCAACAATGAGTCTAAACGTTCGACAAACAAATCAGACACTCTATGTTCAAGCACTTCTGCTTCTTGGTGCACTTCTTCCCAGTTGTATTTCAATATCTCGATTAAGAAAAGTTCTAATAAGCGATGACGCTTAATAATTTCTAATGTATGGTTGAAACCTTCTTCGGATAATTTGACACCCTTATAAGGTTTGGTAGTTACATAGCCCGCTTTTTCTAAACGATTGACCATCTCACTCACGGATGGGGGTTTAATATTTAAGTATTGAGAAAGTTTTTTATTTGTAACGAATGAAGTTGCGCCGCCATTATTCAAAATCGCTTTGAGGTAATCTTCTTTTTCTTCCGTTAACATCTTGTCACCGTTCCTTCCATCCAGATTCACTTTATTGTATCACGAAAAGACTTGACACGCGAAAATTCATGTCTTATGATGAAATAAATTAGGTTACCCTAAAAGTTCTTTTAGGAGGTGTGATATTGTTAGAAATTGAGAATTTGGATTTGTATTTAGGCAATAAGCATGTCTTGCGAAACATCAACTTGTCTATTCCTGTTCACGGTGAAATTATCGGTATTATGGGTCCGAACGGTGCAGGAAAATCCTCATTAATCAAAGCGTTAATCGGAGAGTTTAAATCACAAGGTGTCCAATTGTTGAACAATCAACCAGTCGAATCACAACTTAAGAACATCACATACATACCGCAAAAAGCCTACTTAGATTTAGATTTTCCAATTGATGTTGAAAACGTCGTACTATCAGGCGCTTATAAAGAGATTGGGTGGTTTAAACGCCCTTCTGCACAAATTAAACAACGCTTAACTCAATTATTAGAAGAAATGGAATTAACACATTTACGTAAACGCCAAATTTCTCAATTAAGCGGTGGACAGCTGCAACGTGTATTAGTTGCACGCGCCTTGATGTCGACGAGCGAACTTTACTTATTAGACGAACCTTTTGTAGGAATTGATTTTACGAGTGAACAATTAATTATGCGTAAAATAGAAGGCTTAAAGGCCGAAGGCAAATTAATTTTAATCGTGCATCATGATCTATCAAAAGCAACTACTTATTTCGATCGTGTCATTCTGCTCAATCAAACTTTACGTTATTTCGGACCAAGCGAAGAAGCAATGATCACAGAACGATTAAACGAGACATTCATGAATCAACCACAGCGCCATTAAAGAATTAGAAAGAGAGTCAAATTTATGTACGAATTTATACAACAACTCACACAATATCAATTTTTAAACCGCGCTCTGATTATTTCCATTTGTGTCGGCATTGTGTGCGGAACAGTCGGCAGCCTGATTGTTTTAAGAGGGTTGTCACTCATGGGTGATGCGATGAGCCATGCTGTATTGCCAGGGGTTGCACTATCATTCCTCTTCAAAATTCCGATGTTTGTCGGAGCTTTAGTTACTGGAATGCTAGCCAGTCTATTCATCGGTTTTATTTCTGAACGAAGTAAAACTAAACAAGACGCAGCCATCGGCATCAGCTTCACAGCATTCTTAGCTACCGGAGTTATTATTATCAGCTTGATCAATAGTACGACGAACTTGTATCATATTCTATTCGGTAATTTGCTAGCGATTACCAATAGTGCATACTGGTCGACGATTGTGGTCAGCATAATAGTACTCTTGCTTATCATCATTTTTTACCGCCCATTAATGATTTCTACTTTCGATCCAACCTTTAGTAGAATGAGCGGTTTAAACACAACAGCCATCCACTACTTTGTGATGCTGCTCTTGTCACTTGTGACAGTTGCAAGCATTCAAACTGTGGGTATTATACTCGTTGTTGCACTGTTGATTACACCCGCTTCAGCAGCTTTTCTCATCACCAAGAAATTATGGTCTATGATGATTGTAGCCAGTCTGATCAGTGTAATCAGTTCAATAATCGGTATGTATTTCAGCTACATTTATAACATCCCTAGTGGTGCAACAATTGTCTTGTGTGCGTTTGCTATTTATGTCGGTACATTTATCTATTCTAAATTGACTCTCAAAATCAAAAAAGGAGTTACATCATGAAAAAATTAGTACCATTATTAGCTATCATGTTATTACTGTTAGCAGCATGCGGCGGAGGCAAAGATTCAAACTCAACAGCCTCTGATAATCATAAACTTAAAATCGTCACAACCAATTCAATACTATATGACATGGCCGACAACGTAGTCGGGGACCATGCGGATATACATAGCATAGTTCCTATCGGCCAAGATCCTCATGAATATGAGGTCAAACCTAAAGACATCAAAGCCTTAACAGACGCAGATATCATCCTTTATAACGGGTTGAATCTGGAGACAGGTAATGGTTGGTTTAAAAATGCTTTAGACCAAGCTGGCAAAACAACTAAAGATGATAGTGTCGTACGCGTTTCTAAAGATGTAAAACCAATTTACCTGAACGGTGCTGAAGGCGATGAGACAAAACAAGATCCTCACGCTTGGTTAAGTCTAGAGAACGGCATCAAATATGTAAAAACAATTCAGCAAGCTGCAATCAATCATGATAAAGCACACAAAGCAGACTACGAAAAACGAGGTGATGCTTATATCAACAAGCTTGAAAAGTTAAATAAAGACAGTCACGACAAGTTCGATGACATTCCTAAAGATCAACGCGCTATGATCACAAGTGAAGGCGCATTTAAATATTTCTCAAAACAATATAGCATCACTCCCGGCTATATTTGGGAAATTAACACTGAAAAACAAGGAACACCTGAACAAATGAAACAAGCAATTAAATTCGTTAAAGATCACAACTTGAAAAATCTATTAGTCGAAACAAGTGTCGATCATAAAAGCATGAAGAGCTTGAGTGAAGAAACAGGCGTTCCGATTTCAGGAGAAGTCTACACAGACTCTATTGGCAAAAAAGGCAGTAAAGGAGATTCCTACTACAAAATGATGGAATCTAACATTGAAACCGTTCATCAAAGCATGAAGTAAACAATTTATCCTTTCAATTAGCGGAAAAAGACCTCCTAGTATGTCCATTCCATTTCCGCTAATCCATAAATAATCTATCCTAAACATAAATAAGCTGTGGTCTTTCCTCCCACTGGACCACACACCACTTTAAGAAAATCGGTGCTTGCGATGACATCGATTTTCGAAGCGACAGTTCCCCTCAAGAGCTGTCGCTTTTTTTGTGTTTAATTCACTCAATCTTTCATCACAAGATCACATCTTTACCCTTTTAAATACAAACAACAAAAATTTAGTCATTTATTATATTTCTTTAAATATCTTCAATTGTTTATCTACAAAATATTTATAAATTTCCTTTACTTTTAGAAAAACTAAAGTTATGATTAATTTAGTTATTCATGGAGGGATACCCAAGTCTGGTTTAAGGGGGTTAATATTTATTTATTAATTAGGAGCACGTCAGTGCTTGCGTTGGTTCGAATCCTTCTCCCTCCGCTTAGTTTTAAACAATATTGATATCGGTTGATAAGTTAACAATTGCGGTTACTTAATCAATCGATTTTTTTGTGTATATCTAATCAATGTTAAAAAATTCTATATGAAAGTAGGTCTTTTTTTGAATTTTTCTAAGTTAAACATTCAAGAATTTGAAAATTTTGTTAATGAAAATGCATCACATTATACCCAATCATCCTCACACTTCAATTATCAAAATGAGCATCAAAATAATGTACATTTAGTCGGCGTAAAAAATGAAACAGGTGATGTATTAGCTGCTTGTTTACTGACTGAGGCACGTTGTTTAAAGTTCTTTAAATATTTCTATACACATCGCGGTCCAGTCATGAACTTTAAAGACCATGAGTTAGTCAGATTTTTTTATAAAAACTTAACGACCTATCTAAAAAAGCAAAACTGCTTATATATTTTAACTGACCCTTACCTGTTAGAAAATATTCGAAGTTGTGACGGAGAAATCCTTGAATCTTATGATAACGAAACTTTTATGAATGTGATGAATTTATTAGGTTACCGTCATCAAGGGTTTACTACAGGTTATTCTCAAACAAGTCAGATCAGATGGTTGTCTGTCTTAAACCTAGAAAACAAAGATGAAAAACAATTGTTAAAAGAAATGGATTATCAAACACGCCGTAATATTAAGAAAACCTATGAAATGCAGGTGAAAGTCCGTGATTTATCAATTGATGAAACAGATCGATTTTTTAAATTATTTAAAATGGCTGAAGAAAAACACGGCTTCAAATTCAGAGAACAAAGTTATTTTGAAAGAATGCAGAAAACATACGCTGATAACAGTATGTTAAAGCTGGCTTACATCGATTTAGAAGAATTATTAGAGGCACAAAATGCGAAAGTCGCTGAGTTAAATACAGATATTGAAAATGTTCAAGCGGCATTAAAAGAAAACCCTAATTCTAAGAAAAACAAAAATAAATATGCGCAATACCAAAAGCAATTAGCAGCACAAGAACGAAAAATTACTGAAACGAAAAAATTGATAGAAACAGATGGACCTGTATTAGACTTAGCTGCAGCTTACTATATCTATAACCCTCATGAAGTTTACTACCTATCCAGCGGTTCAAACCCTAAATACAATGCCTATATGGGTGCGTACAGACTCCAATGGGAAATGATTCAATTTGCGAAAAATAAAGGTATTGATCGCTATAATTTTTACGGTATTACAGGAGATTTCAGTGAAGATGCTGAAGATTTCGGTGTTCAAAAATTCAAAGAAGGCTTTAATGCCCATGTTGAAGAATATGTCGGCGACTTTATTAAACCGATTAAACCTTTCTTTTACAAGATTTATCAATTGTTAAATAGATAAAAGTTAACAATTATCAACTATCTAACAATTTATAATAGTTCTTTCTTTTATTTTACTATATGAAAAAGCACAGCCTGTTTGTTATGCAGGCTGTGCTCTATTTATAATTATGTTAAACGGTCCACTAAGACCATTTCATCATAGTTAATCGCTTCACGTAATTTTAAAGCTGTTTTTTCACTGATTTCTTCATCTTCGACCAATTCATTCAAAATATGTCGTTGTTCACGTAAAGCATTGAGCTTGATTCTAGCTACATTATTACGATGACCCGTTTTATTTGAGAAGATATTAGCCGCTGTCAGATTATCTGAACGCATTAAATAACTATCACAAATTGTGCCGATTTCTAATTTGTTATCAGCATTGGCTTCTTTTGTTAAACGTCTGACCACATTATAGTGGACAATGCGCATGATATTTGAGATTTCTTTTAAGTTCTGTTGCACATCTAATGAGGAAGATGCGTTTGTTTGTACACGCACACGACGTCTTAAAATAGCTACTTTAATGCGCATAATAATTCTGCGGATCAATGAAGCTTGACGATACACTTGTGTACGTTCGGCATAGCGCATATAGTTATCAAAATCACTTTGTGTAATTCTGCCTTCTTTCACGAGCTCGTTTAATGTTTCTGTCTCTGTATCAATCGCAATCCCTTGTAAGCGTTCAAGTTCTCTAGAGTTTTCATCATCATCGTCAATCACTTTCATAAAAGCAATACGATCATGATAAATTTTAATGACATTACCGTAATTGAATGAAGTTTCAGGCGTCGCATGTCTTCTTAAGTAGTCAATTGTCTGTTCAAGAATATAGATACGAGCTTCTCTGAAACTCATACCTTCCACTTCGACCTTCTTCATGACTGGCGTAATTAACGGTAATAAAACTTGAGCAATTACCAAACTTAATACCACCATACCTGCAGAAATAAAGAGTAAGTCATTACGATAAACAAATGATGTATGTTCTCCAAGCATATAAGGAAACGTCAAAGCAATGGCTAATGAAATCGTTCCATGTACTCCGCATAAAGTCATAATCATCGCGTATTTACTACGTTTAGGTTTCGTTTCTCCTTGTTCTTTATTCTCACCATCATTCATTGCGCGTTGGAATGGACTGACCGGTAAGTAGAAATACGGATATAAAACATACACCCATAAGAAACGAAATACATATACCGCTAAGGCAATCAAACCTGTAATTCCAAGTAAGAAGACTAGGTTCTGCGGCTCTGTTTTAATAATGTTTTTAACAGTTTCAGGTACAATATAGCCTAAAATTACGAATACAAAGCCATTTAATACATAACTCAATAAGTTCCATGTTTGTGTATAACTCAATTTCAACTGGTTACTGATTTGATTAATCCGATCACGCTCAAAACCATGAACTAGTCCTGAAATCACTGCCGCGATAATACCTGAAGCATGGAAGACTTCTGCCGCAAGATATGACACAAATGGTGTCAATAACTGAATGAATACAAACATATTATTGCTTTCTACACCTTTACGTGCCAATACAATGCGTAAACGAACTAAGATAATACCGACAAGCAGACCAATAACTAAACCGCCGATTGAAGTAATTAAGAACTGACCAATCGCATCCGTAATAGAAAATGCGCCTGTAATCAGTGCTGCGACAGCAATTTTGAATGAAATGATACCTGCCGCATCATTTAACAATGACTCCCCTTCTAAGATTGTCATAGAACCTTTTGGTAGAATTTTCCCTTTCGTAATTGCCGACACAGCTACCGCATCTGTCGGACATAAAACAGCAGCTAACGCAAAGCCGGCTGGCATGGGTAAGCTTGGCCATACCCAATGAATAAAGAACCCTACCCCTATGACAGTTGTAAATACTAAACCTAACGCCATCATCATTACTGGTTTTATGTAGCGCTTCAAACTCACACGCGATACATTAACACCTTCAATGAATAGTAAGGGTGCGATCAACGCAACCATAAAAACTTCTGTATCAAATCTAAAGTTTACCGGAATTGGTGTTAAAAAGATCAGCGCTCCTAAAATGATTTGGATAAACGCTAGTGGTACTTTAGGGAGAAATAATGAATGGATTAATGAACTTAAAATAATTGCTGCTATAAAGACCAAAAGACCTTCAATAATTTCCACAGCGTCACCTCTTTCTTTGTTGTATATACTTCATATATCTTTCTTCAATATCATTGAAGATTCCGACCATATATCAAGTGTCTATGTTTAATAATACTATAATCAATTGTGTGAAATCTATTCTAAAAACTTCATCATCTTATAGATATTGCGATGATTCATCTACCTTAGAGAAGAAGCTTTATATACCTGTTTAATTACCCCGTCACACACTCCTTCAAAAGTTTTTGAAATTAATTTTACAAAAGGGTGTGCTTTTTTTCTAGAAATTTCGATATATAGAGTGAGCAAGGAGGTGAACAGAAATGAAAACAATCAAAGATCTTGCAGTGACACTTATTCGTGTCGAAGACAAAAAAGAAGCAAAACCAGTTATCAAACGTCGTAGATTTGCCCGTTTAAACCCACAAAGCACTGAAGCACAATTAAACAGCTTCAAATCAGCTATTGAAAAATTAACAGGTGAAACATACGACAACATCGAAGTCACAACAGTAGAAACTTTATAAGAGGAGAATCAGATTATGACAAAATCACTAGAATTGATTTATATTAATGAAGCACACAAACCGGTCAAATTCCAAGTTCCAGATATTAAACAACAAGTATCTGAAGAATCTATCCGTAATGCGATGAGCACTTTGTTAGAAAGCAATGTATTAAATCCTCCATCAGGTAAAATCATTGCGATTAAAGGAGCACAAATCGTAGAAAAAGAAACACATGTTATCTTCTAATTAAATATAGCCGAGTTTGCTCAACATTTGAGTAAACTCGGCTATTTTTTGATTATTGCCTCGGTTGAATTACATCTCCGAAAAACACGCGTTTACTACCTAACTTTCTACATAAAGCATAATCATCATAAACATCCACGACTTGAGCTAAATTTTTATATGAATGCTTAGCGTTCAATACTTCTATAAATTGGTGCTGTTTAATACAAGCACTATGTCCTGCATCTATAAAAAATGTTTCCTCGTCTAACACCCGAATAATAGTCATTTTTGTCATGATGCGCCCCCCTTTTCCCACTTTTCATAAATCGCTTTATGTAAAACATCTCGTTTCAACAAATTATATATTGATATTTCAAAAAAATCTACAACTTTTACAATTTACAAATAAAAAGTGACACAATTTACCTATTACTTAACACAGAGCATAACGAGATTAAGTTGATATTCGTCGTTTTTCAGTGCATTTGTGTTATTTTTCTACTTTTTTTATATTTATTAAAAATATGCGACAAGATAATTAATTTAGGCGTTGCACCAACCATTATTTACATTGTATAATAACTAAGAAATTAAATAAGATGAGGTGAGCTTAATTTTGTTTAAACACCCCTGGTTGATTGCCTTAATACTCCTTCTCCTTTTAAGCGCAACTGCCGTCGGATTATATGCCGCATTCCGACATTACACACTTCAGGCAACTCAAAACGTTAAAACGTACACCGCAACCTATAACCGACCGATTCAATTTTCTGGTATTCAATCTGCTGAAACAACACAATCCTTTTACTATGATGCTCGTATGGGAAGCATCCATGACTGGTATAGTGCTGAAGGTAAAATGATAAAAAAAGATCAGCCATTGTTCGAATACTACAATAAAACACTTGAACAACAATTAACTGCAGTACGTAAGCATTTGAATACTTTAGATAGTCATCAGCATCGTCAAAACTTCCTAAATATGCATACCTATTTGGAACAAGAATATGATCGTATTCAGCTTGGACTCAGAACACAAGTCTTCAGTATGTCAGAAGGCATTGTCCATATTATTGATAAGCATCCAAGTAAGAAAAATCAATTATTTGCGCAAATTCACAGTTCAAAGCGTATAATTAAAGCTTATATTTCTGAGACTGAACTCAAACAAGTGAAACTTAACCAATCTGTTGAAATTAAAACAAAAACAACGGAACAGTTTAAAGGCAAAATTTTGAGTATTAGTCATTATCCTGATGTTACAAAAAGTGAAACAAATAAATCTTATTATGAAGTTCAAATTTCTACTAATGGTGTTATACCGGTAGGAACTCACTTTCAAATTACGATTCCTACGCACTTAATTGCCCTTCCAAAGGACGTACTATATGATAAAAACGCAATATTAATTAAAAGAAATGAACAAATGGTTAAAAGAATTATTAAATACCATGAAAAATCGGGTATGGTTATTATTAGTGAAGGTTTATTACCGGGAGAAAAAGTTATTGCTCAACCCAAAAACTTCACATTAAACTAGAGTTCTTATATAATTAACCCATATCAAAAGGCTAAATAGAAAAAATAGACATTATCTTAATTTATAATGTGTAATTCAAATGATGTTCAATAAATTTTCTGGGTTCATTGGGTAATTTTTTGAAAGTATCATTTGTTTGAAATAGCCATTGTTTTATAATGTTTTTTTGTTTACATTTCATTTTTATTTAGTTATAATTAAATAAATAATAGGGGCAGGAATATTTTGATGCAATAGCATCTAGTCCCAATTATGAAATTAATGTTAATATTAGTCTATTTGCCAATAATACTACGATAATGGGAATGTCAAGGGAGGAAATACAAATGGCAGTATCAAAAATTAAAAATTCATCTGATCTTTTAGCAATGGTGACATATGCTGACAAGATGAAAAGCATTATTAAAAAAGAGTTTACAATCAGCTTCGAAGAGTTTGCAGTGTTAACTTTCCTTAGTCAATCAGATGACGAGGAATATTTCTTAAAAGATATTATTAATCACTTAAACTACAAACAACCACAAGTTGTTAAAGCTGTTAAAAATTTATCACAAGAAGATTACTTCGATAAAAAACGTAACGAACAAGATGAAA
This sequence comes from Staphylococcus sp. HMSC072B07, assembly GCF_001815505.1. Classification (NCBI taxonomy): domain Bacteria; kingdom Bacillati; phylum Bacillota; class Bacilli; order Caryophanales; family Staphylococcaceae; genus Staphylococcus; species Staphylococcus sp. HMSC072B07. The sequence continues at coordinate 147,481 of NZ_KV820898.1, forward strand.
GAACTGTTTTAATCTTAGTAAATTCTAAACAACGTGAAAAAATCAATGAATTATTAAATCGTATTAACGAGCGTATCTTAACTGCAAACAAAGAAATCAAAATCTGATCAGCTGACGATAGATTATAAAGGATAATACAAAAAGCGTGATGCTTAGAATGACATACATTCAAAGCACCACGCTTTTTGTTTACAACGAAAATACGTATTTTATTGTCATTTTGTATTTTATTTGGACAACTCTTATTATTTCCCTCGTGTAGATAACTTGATTGAATAAAAGATAATAACCGCCAAGATTAATACCCAAATGATAATCGTACCGATTTGCGCTATATTAGGGTCTAAAATAACTGCGTCAATCGTTTTTTGTGCTAACAATAAACCTACACCTGTAAATTCAAAACGCTTATAATACAGGCCTAAACCAGCCATAATTAAGCCGAAAAAGAACACAAAAATATGCGCATATTTCGTTACGACTATAACACCAAGATCAATATTCAAACCATGCAGTGCCACTAAAATAGCCGCCACAATCACAATGCCTATCCCTATCATCACTTCAGCTTTATTGCTATATAAATAATTCTTTCGCACAATCCTGAAATATACAAAAACAGTAATTGGAAAAATGATCAAACAATAGATAAGTGATAATCCTGTCGCAGCCTGAAATGGCACGAACTGTTTATCGTACAGGTAAGAGATTAATAAGAAATTGATAATGAAAAAGAGAATCGGATTCAGCTGTAAACCAAATAAGTTCCTTTGAATGGTTAAAATAATCTCTGCCGGTGCCTTTTTACGATATTCGATATAATCGACGTCATGCGCTTCAGATTTCGGTAAATCTTGACGAATTTTCTCTTTAATATCGTCAATCATGTTTGGCGCAATCCCTTTATAGTTGAAGTAATCACTGATATTTTCTAATAAAATTTTGTCATTCGGTCGCATGATGTGACTCCTTTAAATTTACTATCCTTACTAATTTATCATGGCACAATTGCTTAGTTCAATCAATATAAAGAAGACAGGAGTGTACAACACCCCTGCCTTTATTTCATGTATACTTATTTACCAATATCAATGCGATAAAGTTTTAAGTTTTTATCTTTTGGTGATTGGCTTGTAAATTGATAAGAAGTATCTTTATCTTTAATGTAACCGAAGTTTCCTGTAACTTCATTATAGTTATATCTCCAAGTGACCGTATTGCCTAACTGTTTACGTACAGTATTAAAGCTTGGGCCATCTGCTTTGTTGTATTTCATTGTAACGTGTGTTACCTTGCCGTGGTCTTTTTGACCATCAGCAGTCACAATCAATAAGCCTTTGTCAGAGTTAAACTCATAATAATGTTTTGTTTTATCAGGTTTATAAGAGTACCCTGTGAGTTTTTGTGATTTCAAAACATCTTGGATGTTTTGACCTAGCTTAACGCCTTCTAGAGAAGTATCTCCGTGGTGGATTTGTTGAACGGTTTGAATCGTATTTCCAGACGCTGCATCTGCTTGAGAGATGCCTAGTCCAGTTACCACTGTTGCAGAAACAATAGCCGCTGAAAGTAATTTTTTCATAAGCAATAACTCCTTTGCTCTCTTTTTGTAAATTTCTTGTAACTTTTTCTGCGCTTATTACACTATACCCCTAATTACCCTTGATGTAATCAGTCTCTAGATGTAATCTTTTGTAATATTGTATAATATATTGGAGTTTAATTGCTAATATTAATGATTAAAAACTTTACTGTTGCGTAGTTACGCGTTTCTGCTCATCTTCTAATACTTCATTCACATTGATAAATGCTGTTACAGTTTCTAAGAAAGCTTTCTTTTCTTCACCCATCGGATACAATCCTGAATGTTCAAACGTTTCAACTTGTGCTTGAGCGATTCCTTTTGTATAAGTATCTAACTCTTGTGGTGTTAAACGTTCATCATATTTTCCGACGATAATTAATGCCGGTGCTTTAATTTGATGTAAGTCTAAATCAATTTCAGTTTGTTCAAATGATTTTGTTACCGCTTCTTTTTCAAGTCTTGTCATTAATGTCAGTGTATCAGAAAAGTGTTTCAACATTTTCCCTGCTTTTTTCGGTGAACCATACGTATGTTTATCTAAGAATTTTTGTTGTTTGTTTTCTTCTAACGTCCTGATTTGATCTGCGTACTTTCTGTATAAACGCGCTTCTGGCAATTCTGCTTGTAATGTTGCTGGGTTGATTAAAATAATACCATCACTATACTCAGCGTATTTAGACGCAAAATCTGCCGCAATCGTCGCACCCAGTTCTTGACCGATAAAGAATGCATGTTTGATATATAAGTAATCTAACAAGTCTTTAATATCTTCTATATAATCTGCAAAATCAATATTTAAAGGTTTATCTGAATAACCATGTCCACGTAAATCTACGCTGACGACTTGGTAATCATATGATAATTGCGTCGCAATATCATCGAAAATCGAATAGTTCTCAAAAGCGGAATGAATCAACACAACAGGTTGTCCGCTTCCCTTTGTTATATAATTTAACGTCGTATTATCCTTCGTCGTAAATAGTTCCATCTGCTTTTTCACTCTCCTTAGAATGTGGGGCGATTTTTGGTAATATCTCTAGCAATTCTTCCAAAGTTGCAATTTCAAAGTCCATCTCTTCAGGTTCTGGTGCCAATTCTACTTCATCATCTTCATGATTGAACCATACACTGACCATACCCATTGCACGGGCCGGTGCAACATCATTTAAGGCATCATCACCGACGTACATCACTTCTTCAGGCTTAACATCTAATTGATCCATGATATCTTCAAAGATTTTAGGATGCGGCTTTCTAAACCCTACCATTTCAGAAGTAGATAAAAAATGAATATAGGATAAGATACCTAAGTTTTCTAAACGGTATTGTTTAATTTTAGATTTACCATTCGCAATCACACCTGTCAAATAACCTCTTTGGATTAAACGCTCTAGTGTATATTGTGTATCATGGTAAGGGAACACGTAACGATAAAAATGTGTTTCAAAATCGCGGAACAAATCTTTCCATGTTAAACGATCGACATGAAATCGTTTGATAATCGCTTTATACAGTTCAGGCTTATCATGATCTTCGTCATCGTCTAATTCAATAAACTGTTTTTTAAAATCACGCGCTTGAACATGAACTAAATAATCATGAAATCGTTCATATTGTTCTTCAATAAACTTCTCTCTTGATTTATTACGATCCAACAGCGTGCCTTCTAAATCGAATACGACTGCCTTAATCCCCTCTAAATTCATAAGCTTCTCTCCTATAAATGCCTATTTGGCATCTGTGATTATTTCTTTATTCATCAGATTATTCATACGAGTGTTTCTGGGTTGCGATTAAATACCCGAGTACAGGTATTCCTAATAAAGCAAGAATGATACTTGCTGGAATTTCAATCGGATTCCATAATTGTGCACCTAACGTGTCCGCAAAGACCATCACTGTACCGCCGACAACGCCGTTCAGCAACATTTGTACACCTAATGTAGTCTGCGTCGTTCTTCTAATCAGCTGTGGCACAATCATACCGATGAAACCAATAATGCCGGTATACGAGACAATAATAGCTGTCATGATAGATGATAAAGTTAACACCATAAACATCATTTGTCTGACATTCAAACTTAAAGAACGTGCTTTCAACGTTCCGACTTGCAGTAACTTTACCTTCGGCAGCAGTAAGCCTAGTAGCACGATACATAACATCATAATGGGTGCAATCACGTATACTTCATGCAATTCTGCATTAGAAAAACCGCCGAACATATACATCACAATACTTTTCATTCTGCGTTCATCAAGTAGAATCAATAGATATAAAAACGCATTGAATAATGCACCTATCATGATACCTGATAATATCAACGCGCGCATCATATAACCTTTTGAAATTGCGGCAGTCACCCCTAAAACAATAGCTAAAGTTAACATACTTGCAACAATTGAAGCGAACGGAATCCATAAACTGCTTAAACCGATAAATACAGCTAAACCGCTACCTAAAACAGAACCGCTCGCTAAGCCTAAAGTCAGGCTATCTGCAAGCGGATTATTCAAAACGGTTTGAAACATCTGGCCGGCTATCGATAAACCGATACCAGCCAACAATGCCTCGAACACTCTCGGTAAGCGCACTTCAAACAAAATACTATGATTTAAGGGGTCCGACCAGCTGCCTAAATTCCAAAACAAGCTGATTGCGATACTCACGATTAACGCGAGACACCATCCTATAATAATAGTGGTTTGTTTCATATTATTTTTCATCGCGGTAAATCGCATCTCTTAATGCTTTAAGGCCTTGGTCGATACGAGGGCCTGGTCTTGAAATCGTATCACCATCTACCGCTTCAATTCGGCCTTTCTTCACAGCTTCTAAATTCTCAAAGCCGCCACGTTTACGAATAATTTTCAAGTAATCCGAACGTGTGATACCTTCTGTCGTAATTAAAACATTTGGGTCTTGTTTAATAATACTTTCCTTGCTGACTTTCTTCCAGCCTTCCAGATCTGCGAAACTATTTTTCGCATGCAGTTCTTCAATCATATAGTTGAAGAATGTATTTTTTCCGGCTGTATAAATCTCTGGTTCATGTGAGACTTCTAAAAAGACAGTCGGTGCTTTTTCATGCTTCGGCACATCTTTCAACACAGCGTCAACACGATGTTTTGTATCATAAACTAATGTGTCAGCTTGTGATTCACGACCTGTGATTTTACCGATTTGTTTGAACGTACCATAAATTTCGTCAAAGTTATGTGCTTCAGGTATGTAGACGACTTTAATGCCTTTTTTCTCTAAATCGCCTAATACTTTATCACCCATACCTTTTTGTGATTCATGCGCCAAAATCAAATCTGGCTTTGCTTTTAATAACTGCTCTTTATTGAGTTTCATCGCATCAAACTTCTGTTTATGTTTAACACTCTTCGGATAGTCATCCACTGTAGACACTCCTATAACTTCTTTACCTAAACCGAGTTGATAGAGTATTTCAGTGTTACTTGGCATCAACGAGATAATACGATGATATTTTTGCGTTTGTTTTGTCTTTTCTTCTGATTGGTTTTTGTTGTCTGCTTTCTCTTTATTACTCGGTGCTGAACACCCAGCCGCAACTAAGATAATTAAGATTAAAAACACCCATAATTTCTGTTTCATCAATTTCTCCTCATACTTGTATTGTAAATCTCATTTTAGCATATTTACGCGGGCTGAAAAGATGAATCTTACAAAAATTTTACAAGTTTAAAAATAAAAAAAGAAGCACCCGTCAAGAATGCTTCTTTATATAATCTTACATCGTATGAGGAGCAGTTACACCTACTAATGCCAAGGCATTGCGTAATGTAATTTGTACTGCCGCAATCATAGAAACGTAAGCTTGTGTTTTAGCTTCATCGTCTGTTAAGACTTTATCAGCGTTGTAGAATTTATGGAAAGCTGCTGCTAATTCTTGAATATAGTTGGTTACACGATGTGGTGCACGTTGTTCTGCAGCACTTTCAATCATCGGTTCAAATTCTGCAACTTTCTTCAATAAATCAATCGCTTTATCATTTTTAATAACACTGAAATCTGCATTTTCAGATGGCACTACGCCACGTTCACCCGCTTGTTTTAAGATAGATGAAATACGCGCATGTGCATATTGTGCATAATAAACAGGGTTTTCAGCTGAGTTTTCTTTCGCAAGTTCCATATCAAAATCAAAGTGCGTATCTGGACTACGCATTGTTAAGAAGTAACGTGCCGCGTCAATACCGACTTCATCCATGATTTCACGTAATGTAATCGCGTTACCCGTACGTTTACTCATTTTAACTTCTTCGCCATCTTGCATTAAACGCACCATCTGCATGATTTGAATTTCAAGACGTTCTGCATCAATACCGTATGTTTCAACAGATGCTTTCAGACGGTTAATATAACCATGATGGTCTGCGCCGAATAAGTTGATCAAGATATCTTGGCCGCCGTCACGGTGGAATTTGTCATAGTGATATGCCACATCTGGTAAGAAGTAAGTGTATGTGCCATCTTTTTTGATTAATACGCGGTCTTTATCATCATTAAAGTCCGTTGTACGTAACCAAGTCGCACCATCCGCTTCATACGTATGACCATTTTCTTTCATTAACTCTAAGACACGTTTGATTTCGCCTGAATCATATAACGTTGTTTCACTGAACCAATCATCAAAGTGTGTATTGAAATCAGCTAAGTCTTTTTTAAGTTTTTCCATTTCATAATCGACGCCTAATTGTCTGAACACTTTTAAGCGCTCATCATCAGGGAGTTCTTGTAGATCAGGGCGTTTTTCCGCTAAATCTTTACCGATATTCACGATATCTTTACCATGGTAGCCATCTTCAGGTAATTCTGCTTCTTTACCTAAAGCTTGATAGTAACGTGCTTCGATAGAACGTGCTAAATTCGTAATTTGGTTACCGGCATCGTTGATGTAATATTCACGTGTAACATCATAACCAGCCGCATCTAAGATATTACATAACGTATCACCGACTGCCGCATTACGCGCATGTCCGATATGCAAATCACCTGTTGGGTTCGCAGAAACATACTCCACTAAGATTTTTTGGTTCTTTTTCTTTTCAGAGCGACCAAAATCTGTATCTTTTTCTAAAGCTTCAGGGATAATCGCAGTTAAGTATTGGTTATTTAAATAGAAGTTGATAAAACCAGGTCCTGCAATTTCGATGTTCTCAACATTCGCTTTAGATTTATCTAAATGGTCCACGATAGCTTGCGCAATTTCACGTGGATTACGTTTTGCGATTTTTGTTAGCACCATCGCAATGTTTGTAGAGTAATCCCCATTTTTTGGGTCTTTCGGAATTTCCACTTTGACTTCAGGAACTTCTTCTGCAAGTCCAGCGGCTTTAACACTTGCTGTTATTTCTTCAATTAATGTTTGTTTGACTTGATCAATAATATTCACTTACTTCAGCTCCTTATAGGTAATTTGGTAAAGGTATGTGCCCATCTTCTCTTCGTTTTGGAAGAGTTCATAACGAATTTTAAGTTTTGATTGGTCTGGTTGTACGTAATGATGAATGCTTAAAGTACGAATAGTTAAAGGAATTTTGCCTGTCGGTATCTCGTATAAAGATACGGTGTCTTTTCCTTCAACAAAATGCAGGTTCTGTTTAATATTCCCGCTGCGCATTAATCTAACTTCATCTTCTTGAATTTTCAATGTAATATGCACCGTCAAGTCTTCAACTTGTTCATCATAGCGGATAAATTCAGCATTCCGCTTCTCTTGCCAAGTGCCATCTGTTTCAAATTCAAATTCATCAAACTCATCATCGCGTTCAATCGTCTGTAATGTTTGGATACGAATGTTTTGATTCAAAGACGCGCTCACCCTATTCTGAATTATTCATTAATATACCAAATTATAACATAAAGATACAGCACACACAGTGACTAAATTCACACTGTATGTGCTGTACATCATAAAATCAATTAAATTTTTCTACTTATTAAGATTCATCCTTCAAATAATCTAATACAACCGTACCGACAGCTTCAGCCGCTGTCATCATTGAAGATTCACTGATATTAAATTTAGGATGATGATGCGGATAAACTTCACCTTCTTCAGGTGCTGCTCCTGCATAAATGAATACACTTGGTACTTCTTTCGCATAGTACGCAAAGTCTTCTGAAGGTGGCCATGGATCACAACGTTCTACTTTTTGAATCGCAGAACGCTCTGCGTTATTCAAGGTCTCAGCTACGTACTCTGTAAAGTCTGGGTCATTGTATACTGCTGGATAATCATCTAGATACTCATAGTCGCAAGGCACACCGAACGTTGTTTCTAAACCATCGACGACACGTTGTAACTCTTGTGCGATTTTATCTTTCGTTTCATCATGCAGGCCACGCACGTCACCTTCGATTTCCACTTTATCTTTAATAATATTAAACTGACCTTTCGCATCGAAAGAACCGATTGAAACGACACCCGTTTCAAATGGGCTGATACGTCTTGAGACTACACTTTGTACCGTTGTCACAAAGTTCGCACCCGCTACAATCGCATCATTTGCGTCATGTGGAGAAGAACCGTGTCCGCCTTTACCGTGAATGACTAATTTAAAGTAACCACGTGCAGTTTGTACGTTGCCTTCACGATAATAAATCGTACCACGTTCACCATTACTCATAACGTGTACACCTAAGACATGGTCTACACCCTCTAGCACACCATCTTTAATCATACCGATGGCACCACCTGGCGGCATTTCTTCAGCTGGTTGGTGAATCACGACCACTTTCCCAGAAAATTGTTCTTTCATTTCAATCAACGTTTCAGCCAAAATCAACATATACGCCGTATGTGCATCATGCCCGCACGCATGCATCACGCCTGGATTCTCTGACGCAAATGGCAGTCCTGTTGCCTCTTCAATCGGTAAAGCATCAAAGTCAGCACGAATCGCAATCGTTTTCCCTGGTTTACCGCTATCTATAGTGACTTTCACCCCATTGTCACCGACGTTTGTTTCTACTAAACAATCCTTATCTTTATAGAAATCCGCAATATACTTTGGCGTTTCTACTTCTTTAAATGATAACTCCGGATGTGCATGTAAATACCGTCTGATTTCGACCATACGTTCTTCTTTCTCTTGTAAACGTTTGATTAATTCTGAACTCATATGCCCTCTCCCCTTTTATTATTTAACTATTGTGATTATTCAAAATATAATACTTACACTCTAACATACTTATCCTTTTTAAGTATAAAAATAACTTAGTATTAAGAAAGAAAAACAGAAACCACATGACGTGATTTCTGCCTTTAATGATTGCTTTTATTTATCGTGTAGTGCTTCTTTTAATTCATCACTTGAGTTATCCCACATGTCTTTATCATGATTTTTTAAGAAATCACGGATAATCTCAATATTTTCATCACCGATATGATCAATGACAATTTTATGTTTCATAGATTTATCCATCATGTTGACATGTTCAGGCATACTCTTATAACCTCTGCGGATTTTCTTGTTCACTAATAAATAACAAGCAGTCAATCCAGCATAGTAAGCACCTTGTTCACCACGTTCAGTTGTCACCCAGCATAACCAATAAGCTTTTGCTTCAGGGCCTTCAACAGTTTCTTTATTTGTAATCCATTTAACACCCTTTTCAACATCTGCACGTGCATGCATCGCACCAATATCAATAAATGCTTCTTTCTCTTGTAAATCTATAAATACAGGTGCAACGTTATCCAAACTGATTGCCCCGATATTCGTTCCTTTATGGCCATCTAACGGGTCATTTTTAATAATATTGAATTGAAAACCCTTATTCTCTGCCACAAGCCACACCTCCATTTTTAATTACCTTTATCTATTTTACCGTATCATCTGATACTTTTCGAACACAATCGTTTGACTATCAATTCAATTCGTTCAAAATACTGAGAATACGTTCACGAACTTTGTCATCTTCAATGTGATGCACCAGTTCTTTAGGATAATATAATTTATAATCTTGGCGATTAATGCCTGTAATACTTTGAATAATCATAGATTGACTGCTGATTTCTCTAATATTGCCATTACGTTGCAGTAGATGAATCGGTTGGCGATTAGACCCCGGGCGGTCATAATCATAAGGCAAATCAGAGAAAGATTCACTGACGAAGTAATAATCTGGATTAATACCGCCTGCTTCAAACAGCTCTCTTAATTCATTCATCGTAATAATCGAGCCGTCAAACGGCAGATGTTTAAATAAATCACGGTTAATAAAACGGCGTGCTAAGTCGCTTAAAATCGCATCATCTTCTTTAACCCAAGCTTTCAAATAATAAAGTACGACCGCTTCATCCAACTCTACATACTGTTCAATCGTCATCGTTCCTTCAAAGAACGGAATAAAGTCTTTAGGGAACAATTTAAATTGATAACCTGATTGATATAATTCCTTCGCACGTTTTAAACAATTGTTTAAAATCACTTCTCCAGCTCGACTTACCGGATGGAAATAAATCTGCCAATACATTTGGTAACGGCTCATAATAAAGTTCTCTACTGCATGCATCCCGCTTTCTTTAATCAACACTTCATCTTTAGTTGGACGCATTAATCTTAAAATACGTTCCATATCAAACATCCCATAAGAGACTCCTGTAAAATAAGCATCGCGTTGTAAATAATCCATACGGTCTGCGTCAATTTGTGATGAAATCATAGAAATCACCAGCTTATTCGGATGTGTTTTATTGATGACATCAGCAACAGCTTTCGGAAAATCCGGTGATACTTTACTTAATACCGCATTAACTTCTGTATCCCCTGTAATAATCGCTTGTGTAAATGCCTCGTGATCGGTATTGAAGATTTTCTCAAAACTATGAGAAAACGGACCATGGCCTAAATCATGAAGGAGTGCTGCACATAATGCCAACAGACGATCATCATTATTCCATGCTTCACGTCCCGCAAATGATTCATCGATGATGCGACGTACAATTTCATAGACGCCTAATGAATGGCCGAAGCGGCTATGTTCTGCTGTATGGAAAGATAAATACAACGTACCGAGTTGTTTGATACGACGCAAGCGTTGGAACTCTTTTGTTTTCACCAAATCCCAAATCACTTGGTCTTTGACATGAATATAGCGATGAATCGGATCTTTGAATACTTTCTCTTCATATAATTTTTGAGTACCGTAATCTGTCTCAGCCATGAGTATCCCTCCATCGTGTTAGCATTATTTTCATTAAAATGCTTTATTCATCAAGGCAAGGTCCATTACTTCACCGTATACTTCACGGTTATACGCACGCACCATTTCAAATCCTTGTTGACGGTAATATTCAACACCCTCTTCGTTTTGGTTATCCACTTCAAGATACACTGCATCATATTGTCCTTTAAAGTGTTCTAACCCTTTCTCAAGCAACGCTGTACCATAACCTTTACGTTGTGCTTTAGGGTGAATATAATGTGCAGATAAGAAAAGTTCGCTGCCGTTAATAAAGTTCGCAAACCCGACAATTTCGCCTTCTTCTTCTGCCACTAAAAATAATTGTTCTTTTAATCGTTTAAGTAAATGCTGCTCGTTATAAGCTGCTGTAAGCAATTCATTCACTGTTGTCGCAGCATAAATATTTAAATACGTGTCATACCATGCTTTTGTTGCCACATCTCTGATGCCGACAACATCTGCTGGTGTTGCTTCTCTCACTGTACGCATCGTTAATCACGTCTCCTTACATAGTTCAACTTTCAAAATGAATAAATTAATTATATCATATAGTTTCTCAAATTGTGGTAAAACGCACTCTCATTTTACCTTGTACTTATCATCTTTACCCTGTTTTTTCATTGTCTTTAACTTTTACATTTAAAACCCTTTTTTCATACTCTAATTTTTATTATACTTAAAACCTCTTTGCTCGATATTTACGTATTAAGCAAAATTCATGAAGGTGCTCTAACCCATATCGTGTATTAATTCCGCCCTATTTACACTAAAATTGAACAAAAAGTAAAGTTTTTGTAAAAAAGATGAATAACTCATATATAAGCGGGGTATATGAATTTTGCAAGAAGAAACTCAAGGTACCCTATCTAATTATGCTTAAGGGACTAAAAATTCAATAAAAGGTGATTAAAATATGGATGATACGAGCTTTGGTAACATTTATATTGACTCACAACCTGTTACGTTAGATTGGGACACTTTAGTTACAGATGAATCAGAAATGGTGGTAGATGGTATTCCACCTTCACTGATTGATAAATGGGTGAAACGTAAAGAATTAATCCCGTCTTATACTAAAGATAATTTACGTCACTTCTATACTAAAGATGTCTTAAATGCGTGCAGATCTTATGTGGAAGTTTACTAAAAGAATCAAACATCACGAGTGCAGTCACATCATGTTCATTAAACAGTCAATATAAAAACGAATCTCGCGATAGTTATAACGATAAGAAAGTAGGCCCGTTGTCTGGTAGCACACCAGTCATACGGGCCTGTTTTTTTATATACTTTGTATCATTATTTTGCTTGTTTACGTTTGGCTAATTTTTCTTTTAATTTTCGATCTTGTTCTTCTTTTCTGCGTTTACGTTCTTCATTACGTTTACGTAAACGTTCTTCCTCTTCAGGGTCGCGAGGTTTTTGAAGTTGCTTCTCAACTTTTTCCATCAATTCATCTTCCGTCAATGCGGCTAATGGACGGTTATTCACGAAAGCAAATGTCTTTCTGCGACCTGGACCGCAGTATGATTGGCAGCCCACCTCTATTTCAGCATCTGGATCTAGTTTCTTTAATTTTCTTTCCAAGGATTTGCAATTTACGGCTTGGCAATCATCACAAATCAAAAATTTGTTTTTCACTGCTCTGTCCACCTCACTTTATCTCTATAATTTGTTTTAAACTATTTCAACTTTATCTATTTTACTCTTTTTCCGTAATTTTTCAAGCAACGATTTTGTGACCGCTTTAAACATCAAAAAACTGCCGCACCGTAAAGTTGACCGGTGAGACAGCCTGATGTCTTATTGTCCTTGATAAACGTGGAAAGGTAAAGGCTTAATCCGAGAGGCTTTCCAGCTTTCATAAATAGACTGGCGATGTTTTGAGTCGCCGATAATCGCAATTCCGCAATCTCCGCCGCCTGCACCTGATGTTTTGGCAGCTGCGCCGTAGGTTTCTGCGATATCACATAGTAATTTTAATTGTGGTGTTTCGATGTCTACAATCGCTTGTTTATCCATCATTTGGATGATTGAACGGTTGCGTCTGATCATCGCTTGCACACCTTTTAGGTTGTTGGTTTTGAATGCGTAGATAAGACGTTCTACACAAGATTGCGATTGTTCCAGGAAGCGGCTGTAGAAATCAGGATCTGATTTGAGACGCTTCACTTCACTGACTAAGTAAGGAGAAGAGGCTGGTGAGCCGGTCCAGCCAATTAAGACTTCCATGTTTTCTGGGGCTTGAAGCGGTTCTGTATAAAGACCTGGCCAGTTTTTCTTCACAACTTCTGCGACAGATGACGTTTCAATCTGCTGCATGACCCAGTCATGATCAAACGTACTATAAGCAAGCCAACCTGTGAAAACACTGACTGCAATATCACCGCATGAACTTAAACTTTGTAGTTTCATATTCGCAATGACCGCTAATTTATAAATATTCAGATTAGCTAAGTCTAACTCATAAAATTCATTTAAAGCTTTAACCACTGAAACCAATACTGCAGCACTTGAGCCTAAGCCATATTTATGGCCTGAAGCATCGTCTAAGTTACTATCAATCACTAAATTAAAGTGTCTTAAGGTTTTACCACAGCTTTTAGCGTATTGTTCAAACACTTCTACTGCCGTAATGACGTAAGCTAGTTGTTTCGCCGCATCTGCATCAGATACAGAAATCTTATCACCTTCTCTTTGGAAGGTAATCGGTTCATGGTGTAATGTTTTAGAATGAATAGAACCACCATTGTCTCCAGAAGCTTCAATGCTGGCAGTAACGAAACGATTTACTGCTATTAACACGGATTTATATCCGGGTTCTGTTACCGCATATTCACCTGCAATATAAAGTTTACCTGGGGCTTTGACTTGAATCATAGCTCATCTTCCTCATTTATAATTTCAACGCCTGTACCGATATCACTTGCGATGATCTGGTCTGAATCAAAATACGTTGTTAATTTATCAATCACAGCTTGTTGATGTTGTTTTTGTACTAACACTTTTACATTAGGTCCTGCATCCATAGTAAAGTATGCGGGCAGACCTGCTTCACGACATTCATGCACTAAAGCCATCGCATCATAACTTTCAGGTACTAAATATGTAAATGGCGGTTGTGCACCTAGATTTGTCGCATGCATACGTAAACCATTTTCTTCAAAGACACGACCTAAGCGGTCAAAATCTTTATCGGCAATGGCAGCTTTTGCTTCAGCGATGTCCGCTTCTACATGATCTAACCAATACTGATAGAAACGTGATGTATTTCTAGTCAATGACATCCCTGCACGACTTTTAACCTTTTTAGATTTTTGATTAATGACTACAAAAATCATCGCTAAGTCATCTTCCCAATGATCTGCATCAATCGCGTGTGCATAAGAGGATTCATCATCATGTCCTTTTTCCCATTCCACGAATCCGCCAAAGATACTGCGGCTTGCTGAGCCTGAACCACGACGTGCCAAGCGTGATAAGTCTTTATCAGAAAGATTCATTTCTAACGCTTCATTACATGCAGCAGCTAAAGCCGCAAAAGCACTCGCTGAAGAAGCTAAACCAGCTGCTGTCGGTACAAAGTTTGTACTATCGATACGTGCGTGCAACGCTGTTCCTGCACGTTCTCTAACAAGATCTAAGTATGCTGAAATCTTTTGAGTTTCTTTTTCATCCACTTCTTCACCATTTAAGTAGAAGTAGTCTCGATCTAATTGCGCATCAAATGTTGCGCGTGTTTCTGTATAAAATTTATCTAAAGTTAACGATAGGCTGTTATTCATCGGAATAATCAATGCTTCGTCAGCTTTCCCCCAATACTTAATCAGCGCAATATTCGTATGCGCTCTCGCTTTGCCCGTCTTCACCAATTGAATTAACCTCCTAAATTCTCAATCCATGTATGTTGCGCGCCTGCTTCTTTAACTGCTTGAGCGACTTTTTTCGCTGTCGCATAATCTTTCACTAAAGTAATCACACTGCCGCCACGTCCGCTTCCTGTCAATTTTCCAGCTACTGCACCTGCTTGTTTCGCCACTTGCAGTAAACGGTCAATCTTCGGATGACTGACAGTCAATGTAGATAAGTATGTTTGACACTCATTAAAAATCTCTGCTAAAGATTCAAAGTTATGTGTATTAATCGCTTGATTTGCTTTATGCACCAGACGTCCAATGCGTTCTATAAACGCCATATTTTCTTGATTGTTTTTCACTAATTCATGCACATCGCTGACAGCTTCTTTGGTATTCCCTTTTATGCCTGTATCTAAAACGACCATATAACCTGCCACATTCAAAGTTTTTAAAGGCGTAAAGACACCTTCTTGGAACCAAGTCGGTTTATTAGAAACAATCGTTTGTGCATCAATGCCACTTGGTTTACCATGTGCGATCATTTCCGCCCAGTTTACATGTTCAATTAATGTTTCATCAGATAGCGGCTGATCCATAAAATCAAATGCTGCTCTCGTAAAAGCAACCGCTACTGCAGCGCTAGAACCTAAACCTCTTGAAGGCGGTAATTGTGCATCAATTTTTATCATCACAGGTGATTCAATATGATTTTCTTCTTCGAATCTGCTGATTAAAGCATGTAAATGTTCAGGGGCATCTGCAATTTCACCTTCGAATACATCACTGATCATCGTTGACACTGCCAATTCTGGCATTTCTTCAATTGTTACTGTCACTTTTCCAGAAGAAAATGGCATCGCAATTGCAGGTTGACCAAATGTTACCGCATGTTCCCCTACTAATATTATTTTCCCATTAGATTCTCCGTAGCCTGTTCGTGTCATATCGCATCACCTTTAGCACTTTCCTAGTTTGTCATGGTATATCTATATTCCACCCTGTTTCTCTGCATGTTAAAACATCCAGTCACTCTCTTTATCTGGGTTGATAGAAAATGACAGGATTAAAAGATGCTGTCTGCGTCTTTTTGTCATTGATATATCCATAATTTATTTCCGACATTCTAATTTTTATCAATTAGCTTGTTCTTTTTTGATATATTTATTCAAACACCGTTTTATTATACCCTATTTTTTGCATTGTTTTATCATACCTAGGTTGTAAAATTAATACCTGATATTAAACTACTTCCCCATTTTACCGAAAATTGATGATGATTTAAACGATTTGTTCATATATCGGTCATAATTTTCACTTTCATGGGTAAATTACAAGAATATTTTTCAAGGTGCACAATATAAAAGGGATGCACCTAGCTTCTCAGCTATTTACATCCCTTTGTGCTTAATCGTCCATTTTAGCGTTGATTTTAGCATTACGTGCAATCATACGTTCGAAATATTTCTCAAAGCGTTCCCACTCTTCTTCACTGATAGGCTCCATATTCAATGTTCCACCTAAATCTTTGATGGCATAGAGTAGTTTAAACATCACATCTTGAACTGTCAGTTCATGTCCGAACAACGTTTCAAGCGAAGCCATACAAGATGGATCGATATCTGGATATTTAAATTTTGTTTCTTCGCCTTGTAGAGCTTTGTCATAGAAAGCCTTCATCATTTCAGCACGTTCTTCACCTGAACCTTCCACACATAAGTACACTTGAACGGCAATGCCGCCTCTGACTCTGCGTTGTGAAATACCCGCGAATTTCTTATCATTGATACTTAAATCAAATTTTCCCGGGCAATAGGAGCGTTCAATTTCTTTCGTTTCAATCGTTACATGTTCATCTTCGAACATTTTATTTACAACTAAATACATTAAATTAAATGCTTCATCAATGGAAATTTCTGTCTTTCCTTTAAAAATCAACGAAAAGTTTAAAATACCTTGATCTAATACAACACCTAATCCACCAGAATTACGGACAATCACATTATAGCCGCGTTCATCGACTAAATAACGAATGCCTTCTTTCAGATGTGGCAGACGTGCATCATGTGTACCTAAAATAACGGTATGTTGATGAATCCAAGTGCGGACTACACTGCAAGATAAATCCTTGCCCACACTTTCTGAAAATGTGTCATCAAACGCAAAAGATTGCATAGGCGCAAACCCTGTTGAATGGTCTACATAGCGCCAATCTTTACCGTCAAAATAACGTTCAGCTAAATCCATTATTGTAATGTTTGCGCTGCAGTGATGATTGATAAGTTGTATACATCTTCAGTTGAGCAACCACGGCTTAAGTCGTTTACTGGAGAATTTAAACCTTGTAAAACAGGTCCGATTGCTTCATATCCGCCTAAACGTTGCGCAATTTTGTAACCGATGTTACCTGCTTCTAAGCTTGGGAATACGAATACATTTGCGTCACCTTTAATTTGTGCATCTGGTGCTTTTTTAGCCGCCACTTCTGGAACGATTGCTGCGTCGAATTGGAATTCACCATCGATAACAACATCTTTTAAGCCTTCTGATTCAGCTTTTTCTTGTGCAGCTTTTGTTGCTTCCGCTACTTTTTCAACATCGTCTGATTTTGCTGAACCTTTTGTTGAGAAGCTTAATAATGCTACTTTAGGATCCATGCCGAAGCTTTTCGCTGTTTTTGCACTTTCTACCGCAATTTCAGCTAAGTCTGTTGCTTCTAATGTAGGGTTGATTGCACAATCACCGAAAACATATTGTTCTTCGCCTTTAATCATGAAGAACACACCTGATGTTTTCGCAACACCTGGTTTAGTTTTGATGATTTGTAGTGCTGGACGAACTGTATCGCCTGTTGAATGTGCAGCACCGCTGACTAGTCCTTCAGCTTTACCTGCATAAACAAGCATTGTACCGAAGTAGTTTACATTGTTAAGCATATCTTCAGCTTGTTCTTTTGTCGCTTTGCCTTTACGACGTTCTACAAATGCTTCTACTAATTCTGGTTTCAAGTCGCTTGTTGAAGGTGTGATGATTTCAATACCTGAAATATCTAAACCTTTGTCTTTCGCTAATGCTTCAATTTTGTCTTGGTCACCTAATACAACAGGTGTTACGAAATCTGAAGCTTGTAATTTTGTTGCTGCAGTCAATACACGTTCGTCTTCACCTTCAGGTAATACAATACGTACATTCTTTCCTGAAAGTTTGTCTTTCAATACATCTAATAAACTAGGCATAATATCCTCCTTGAAAATCTCGCTTTTTAATATTTTTTCATCCATAATTATACGCCATTTACGAAGTAATTTCCACGTTCCGACCTTTAATCGATTTGTATGCTTTGTCTCTGTCTTTATGATAAAATTTGAATTGAATTAAAAGATATTTCAAAAGGAGCGATATTAATGAGTCAAGCAGCAGAAACATTAGATGGTTGGTACAGCCTCCATTTATTATATGCAATCGATTGGCCGACATTACGTCTTGTACCTAATGAAGACCGTCAAGAAATTGTCAAAGAATTCCAAGATTTCTTAGAAAAATTAGGTTCAGTACGTGAGCATCATAACGGTGACCATGTACTTTATAACGTAACAGGTCAAAAAGCTGACATTTTACTTTGGGTATTACGTCCTGAAATGCAAGAATTGAATGCAATAGAACTAGCATTGAACAAATTACGTATCGCAGATTACTTAATCCCGACATACTCATATGTTTCTGTCATTGAATTAAGTAACTATCTTGCTGGAAAATCAGACGAAGACCCATATGAGAACCCTCATGTAAAAGCACGTCTTTACCCTGAATTACCAGAAAAAGAATATATTTGCTTCTACCCAATGAATAAACGTCGTAACGAAACATATAACTGGTACATGCTTTCAATGGAAGAACGTCAAAAATTGATGTATGACCACGGTATGATCGGACGTAAATATGCAGGTAAAATCAAACAATTCATCACAGGATCAGTCGGCTTTGATGATTACGAATGGGGCGTTACACTATTCTCTGATGATGTACTGCAATTCAAAAAAATCGTTTATGAAATGCGTTTCGATGAAACAACAGCACGTTATGGAGAATTCGGTAGCTTCTTTATCGGCCATAGATTACCTGAAGACAGTCTAGAAAAATTCTTCAGTATTTAAATAACGCTACACAAAATAATATAACGAAACTAAGGGACTGACATCAATATCAGTCCCTTCTTTCATATATAAATAGCACCTGCTCTAAAATCAAAGAACAGGTGCACTTCTATGTATAAACTTCTCCAAGGGCTACAAGATAACGTACGTTATTAAGATGGAAGAGAACTCTACAACGCCCCTCTCGCTGTAAGTTCTCTTCAAGTAATCTATAGTAATGGTGTTATTCATTAATTAAAGCAGAAGACTAGACCAGCATTAAGAATTGAACGACACCTATGTACCACATGTACGCTGTCGACACAGCCTGTACGTTAGCGGCACGTTCTTCTCGGCATCATCCACTCTTAATGTCGGTAGCTTCTGCCGTCTAAGCGTACACATGTATGGCTTGAAATACAGTGCCGCTCATCCCTCGTGTAGTGTCCTTGGAGAACTCTGCCACTACTTGTTTAGCTGGTTAACTGATAAGCAGCCACTGTCGCTACTCAGTTAACATGCTTTAACAGCTAACCATTATAACTTTAACCGTTTTGAAATATTTGAAACATTAGATATAGTATGCAAGCATATTATGATACCTAATTAGAAATTATACACATAATATTTTACATTTATCATTTATTGTTTATATATATCATTTTAACCTCTTTCCACTCTCCTATGTCACTGTTCTTGAAAAAAGTTTACATAATCGAAACGAAATCTTAGGTTGTTTCTCTATGTATTTTCCGACATAATAGGTATACTAATTGAATTTTCTAAAAAGTTTAATATTACATATACAACAAAGGAAAATGAGTGATGTTATGGAACTAGATAATAGAATAAGTTATATAGAAGATACCCCGAAAGAACGCCTTGCGAAAGATACTATCATGTTAGCAGGACGTATTTTATTAGAGTCCGGCGCTGAAGGCACACGTGTAGAGGGAACAATGACACGTATTGCCGAAACACTTGGTTTTTACGAAAGCAACAGCTTCGTCACAAATACAGTTATCAATTTTTTATTAGATAATCAAACGACACCACGCATGTATCGTATTGAGTCACGTGATACCAATCTAATCAAAATTTCACAGACAAACTCTGTTTCTCGTAAGCTTTCGGCAGGAAAAATTGACCTAGAAGAAGCCTATGAGACTTTAAAAAGGATTTATGATGCCAAACAAACCCATGATTTAATTTATAAAGGCATCGCAGCCGCAATTATTTCAATCAGCTTCTTATATTTACAGACTGGTAATTTTGTAGATATTGTTGCTACTATTTTTGCTGGAAGCTTGGGTTATTTGTTAGTCGAAATGTTATATCGTGCGAACTTAAAAACTTTATTTATCCCAGAGTTTTTAGGCTCTGTTGTCATTGGAGGCATTGCGATACTCGGTCATAACTTAGTACCAGACGGATCGCTTTCTGCGATTATCATCGCGGCCGTCATGCCAATTGTACCTGGAGTCTTGATTACGAATGCGATTCAAGATTTATTCGGTGGTCATATGATGATGTTTACAACCAAATCTTTAGAAGCATTAGTGACTTCATTCGGCATAGGCGCCGGTGTCGGCACAATGCTATTAATATTTTAGGAGGGTGATGACAAGATGCTATTTTGGATTTCACATTTTTTCTTTAGTTATATTGCGTCACTGTTCTTCTGTATTATATTCGATGCACCGAAACGCATGTACTTTTATGCAGGTTTTGTAGGTGCATGTGGTTGGACGGTCTATATTATTTTATATTCCGGACTCCATATCCATACTATTTACGCCTCTTTCTTTTCAAGTCTCACACTCGGCTTAATCAGTCATATTATGGCACGTTTAAAGAAAGAACCTGTCATTATTTTTATGATTCCTGGTATTATTCCATTAGTACCTGGAGGCTTAGCCTTTGATACAACCAAAAGCTTGATTATATTACAATTCAGCAAAGCTGTTCCAACTATGCTTGAGGTTACATTAATTGCTGGCGCTATCGCAATGGGCTTACTGTTTGCCGATCAGATTGCACGCTTAGTCATTACAAGCAAAAGCAAGCTAACGCCTAAAACAAAACACTAATCTATCACAACCCCTTATAAAAGCTATTGTGAAATGTGCTTTATAAGGGGTTGTTTCTACGTCTCTCCCACTTCAAAATAATTAATTTAAGTATCAAAACAAACTTGTTCTACATAAAAATAATATAAAAGCGCTTGCATTGAATTATCTGAAAATTTAAAATGTAAATAAAGGCATACATAACATCAGGAAGAAGGATAACATCATGAAAAAGTTCAAACTTGTTTTTAAAGGTTCGCTTTCTGAGAAGAAATTTCTAGAACAGAAAAAAGCAGAAGGTTATTATTTAACAGGTGTCATTAATGGTGTTTATACATTTAAGCACAATCCGAAAGTTAAAGACACTCAGCTTCAAACGCACTTTATAGAAACTAAGCATCTTAAAAATGAACATAACATTAAAGATACTTCTCCATTCTTTGCGATTACTACTAAAAAGCTCGACTTATCCCGATACGCCATTGTCTATACGTATTTAAAAGATAAAGACAACCCGATTTATAACAGTACGGATACTCGAATGACAGAGAATCTTTATTTAAAACATCTTCAAAATATATTCTTAGGCATCACCATGGCCATCATGTTTATATGCCTTGGTTTATGGATGTATTTGATTCAACAAAGCTATAAAAATTCTATTGCTGCTGTACCGTTAAAGTTTATGTTGCTTATTTTATTAGGATTATTCATACTCACATTTATCATCAACTATCGTATTAAAACGACTTGTCCGACTCAAGTAGATGAAATTTATCTCAGCTATTCAGTATCTATACAATCAATGGATGGAAAGCCTGATATTCAACCCCTGCAACATTTAGGGGCTTGGCGTTTTGTGACTGAGAAAAACGGAAAATATTATTATAATTTATATAGTAAACAGCCAAAAGAAATACTTATCAACACCTTAAGCCACACCTTAAATATTCAACCAGATCACATTTTTGTATATTCACAATGGGACTTATTCCCTGTCTATATGCATTTCTAGACACTTAACATCATGAATTGGAAGCACGTTCAATATTTTTAATTACGCTTATTATTATTCTAATATGCGGGGCTATTTGATAATAACCAACTACTTATCACATAGTCCTGCATTACTAGACAAAAATAACTGTATCGATTTACTAGAGTATGGTGTCATTACTTTTATTGTCTTATATTTGATTCAAATCAGAAAGGCAAATAAACATAACTAAAACCATAAAATAAATACGCATACTTTCATCGTTTAGAAGGTATGCGTATTTATTTTACTTATCTTTCGACTTAAATCGTTTCATAACGATATTAAATACCATTACACAAGCTGCTCCAAGTATCAATGGGATAGGCTCAAAGATATCCAGCTTATAGTTCACCGCAAGTATTACTCCAATTATTACAGTGATTACAACTAATTTTGTGATATTCATGGTGTCACCTCACTATTTCTTCAGACAAAATAGTGCCTTTCTTTTCAGTCTTAAAATAACGACATCAAACTACATATTCATACATATTATAATATAAAAATCGCCGTTATCCCTTTTTACTACTGAGGAAATAACGGCGATTGATTATTCATCTGATTTTGAGTTTTTAAAACGATTCTTCACAAAATAGATAATCGCAATAATAAGTAAAATAACTAAGACAATAAGTACGATATTTGAGAAAGAATCAAATGCGGCTGAAATTTTCGGCCATGCTTCTCCAGCTTGTTGACCTAAAATTACGAGCACTGTATTCCATATTAATGTACCAAGTGTGGTAAGTATAATAAACGATGTTAAAGGCATATTGGTCGTTCCTGCTGGTATAGAAATCAAACTTCTAATGACAGGAATAAATCGCGCAAAGAAAACAATCTTTTTACCGTGATTATCGAACCAGTCATCTGCCTTTTCGATATCACTCGCTTTAAAACGCAGAATTTTTCCAGTTTTACCATTCGCTAATTTCTGTAAACGTTCTGTAGATAATAAACGACCAACAAAGTAAAGTACAATTGCTCCGAATACAGAACCTAATGTTGCCGCAATAATTACACCTACGATATTCATATCAGAATGTAACGTCAAGAAACCGCTGAAAGTTAAAATCAATTCTGATGGAATGGGTGGAAAAATGTTTTCTAATGCGATTAATAAGAATACACCGAGGTAACCAAATTGATCGATAAACTGCTCGACCATCTTTTCCATATCGTTCCTCCTAAGTGGATTTTCAACAAATACCATGGAATCTCCATTTTATTTGTTTTTAATAACTTATATTATTCCTTTAGTTAATGCAAGTAATTATAAGTATACTCTGTTCTTTTTATCCAGTGTGCCATTTTCACTTATGAAAAATTTATTCTATAGTTGGCAAGAAAATGATTGTTAATTATTAAAATTAAAATGAATAGATTTGTCTTTTATATACTTAGTGCATCTGCGTTACGAACTTCACTAAATTAAAGAATACATACCAGTATATGCTCTTTAACCTTTAATTATGTTATTCTACTTTTTTCATTGTAATTGTCGATTCGTTTTTTGCTTTTTTGCTCAATTTTTGTGGTGTCACTACGGCTCTAGCTAATGACATCTGATTTTCTGATATAGGTTCGACAGAAATAGAGTTATCAGAATCAGCATGAACGATAAAAATAGAGTTGTTATCGTCCTCTCCCTCGTAAACAAAATACAATTCATTGTCAGTTGACTTTTTCAATTCGTAAACTTCTACTTGTACTCCTTCAGCTTCAACAAACATCTGATCGTCTTCCACAATAAGATATAAAGGAGTATATTTGTCATATAAATATTTCCATTTACCTTCCACCTTTGAGTGTGCAGAATTACATGCAACTAAAAATAAAGGAAGAAGTAAAAATAATAATATTTTTTTATACATATCCAATCCCCTTTATTGATTTTCGATATTTTCTTTATCATATCATAAATAATCTCATTTTTTAAAAACATCTTAAACCACTAAATATCCATTATTTTATAAACAAAGAGCGATGACTTATCTTTCAAGCCTATCGCTCTTAATATATAATTTATGCTTTTGTTTGAGTAGGTTCAGAGTCTGGTTCATCTAAGATTTCATCCACTTTTTGTTGACTTGTATCTAAGATTAGTCGACTCAGTTCGTCTTTATCCATATTTTTTAATTTTGGATAACGTACAACGAAGAATGCTAAGCCTAGAACTAACCATACAATCAACGCAATATAAGATGGTGTTGATAAAGCGGCTGGTGATCCTGGGATTAAAAGTAATCCTAAGAAAATAAACGCAAAGATTGAACCGACAATCGCAAATGTTTTATAAATCGGTGCGTAAGTATTACTTTCTTTATTATAACTGAATAATTTCGTTGCTGATAAACATGTCACAAGATATGCGACAGATACACCTGTTGAAGACATATCTACAATCCATGTCAATGCAGTACGTCCTAACCAAGGTGCGATTAATGTTAAAGCACCTAAGAATAAGATTGCGACATATGGCGTCTTAAATCTTGGGTGGATTTTACTGAAAACACCAGGCATAATACCTGAACGTCCCATTGAGAATAACAAACGACTTGAACTCATTAAGAAACCATTAAGTCCTGTGAAAATCCCCATAGTAATTGCTACAGCTAAGACAAATAAACCAATATAGCCAAAGGATTGTTGTGTCACAGCACCTGTTACCCATAAGTCGCTGTTTTCTGCGCCACGACTGCTTAACCAGCCCGTATATAAAATCATTAAAACGTATGTGCCAGCTGCCGCAAGCAAGCTATAAACAATCAATTTAAATGTTTTATTCGGCGCAAAGTCGAATTCTTCCGCGGTCTGTGGAATATTATCAAATCCGACATACGCCCAAGGTGCGACAGCTACAATCATAATAATTGATGTAAACCATCCTTTTTTCTCCTCAGCTAAAGGTTGTAAGTTGCTCAATGAGAAACCACTGCCGAAAAATGATCCGAAAAACATTAATAAAACAACGACTACCATTGCGATACAGAAGTAATACTGCAGACTACCTGAAACTTGTGCACCACGAATGGTAATAAATGTAAAGAGTAAAAGTAAAGCTGTTGCGATAATAATTTCGGTAATGTAAACATCCCATCCAGCGATGGTATATAGCTTACCGTGTTCAAGTACGCCCGGCATCATAAACTTCAAGAGTAAGCTAAACGCAGTGGCATTCAATGCGACCACACAAATATAACCGAATGTCAGGAACCATGATGAGAAGAAGCTGACATACCTCCCGAAGCTTAAATAACTGAACGCAAATGCACCCCCAGATACTGGGAAGTGTTTCACTAATGCGCCATAACTCACGCCAATAATAATCATTAGTAATGCACCAATTGTAATCCCGATTGCTGCTGCGATAGAACCAGATTGACTGATCCAGTCCCCTGGTAAAATAAATGACCCCCAACCTATACATGAACCATAGGCAATGGCCCATACAAATTTCTCAGATAGGTTTTGTTGTAAATCTCCTCGGTCTACTTTTTTATGGTGTCTTTTCTCTATTTTTCCCATAATAAAAATTCACCTCATTCGATACATTATACCCTGTGAGGTGAATTTTTGAACCGTTTATTAGTTTATTTTTTTAATTTTAGTGTTTGTACGAGTAAAGTTACCCAAGAAGCGATAAATAACACTCCGCCGATTGGTGTAATTGCACCTAACGGTTTAATTTGTGTTAATGATAAAGTGTATAATGAGCCACTGAAGATAACAATACCGCCAAGCATCATCCAGCCTGCAGCTTTTAAGTTCAATTTAGTTGTACCGCTTAAGATACCAATACCGATTAAACCTAAGCTGTGATACATTTCATACGTTGTTGCTTTGTTCCACACATCTAAATAATGCGGTGATAATTTATCTGCTAATGCGTGTGCACCAAACGCACCAGTCGCAACTGAAAGTGCTGCACACCCAGCACCGATTGCTACGAACGTTTTCATCGTTTTAAAGTTCATATAAAGTCTCTCCTTTGTCATTAAAAGTCAAAAATAGAATCGCCATTTCCTAATTCGTCATCAGTTACCATTTTATTAGAGTTCCCCGGTGGTGTCGATAAATTCGATGAGTTCTGTTGTGATGACACTTTCCCACCCATCGCTTTAATTTCTGCCGCTGATACTTGTGAATGTGAACTTGTCGTATAACTTGGAGACGTCACTGAAGGCGCTTGCTGATACGTCATACTTGTTTGTTTTGATGAACGTGCAGGCACGTCACTTGAATCACTATCTGTATACAGTGAAGTCAGTGTATGAATCGCATACATATGCTTGCTGAATTCCGCTTCACTCGCCGCTTCATCCGCTTGTACTAATTCACGTTCAATTAACGCAATTAACTTCTCTTTATTCATCCATAGCCTCCTCACCACACCAATTTATTGGTGTTTGATGATGTGCTTCTAAATAAGCATTCGCTTGAGAATACGGCTTAGATCCAAAGAAACCGCGATACGCTGATAATGGACTTGGATGTACTGACTTAATCACATCATGTTTAGACGTATCTATTAACTTCTCTTTTTGTTGTGCAGGTTTACCCCACAAAATAAAGACCACATGGTCACGCTGATCAGAAACGGTTTTAATAATCTCATCCGTAAAGATTTCCCAACCGATACCACGGTGTGAATGAGCTTCACCTTTACGCACAGTTAAGACAGTATTTAATAATAACACGCCTTCTTTCGCCCAATCTTGCAAGTGAGATACTGTTCTCTTGCAGCCGATATCATCTTCTAGTTCTTTATACATATTGCGTAAAGAAGGTGGAAACTTTCCTTCTGGCTGAACAGAGAATGCTAGTCCATGCGCTTGTTTAGGGCCGTGATATGGGTCTTGACCTAAGATAACGACCTTTACTTTATCAAAAGGCGTTAAATCAAACGCTTGATATATATTTTCTCTATCAGGATAAACTATTTTTGTCGTATATTCTTTTTCTAAAAAATCATGCATTGCTTTGAAATCATGACGATTTGTTATATCATGAAATACTTCAGACCACTCCATGGTATCACCTCAAAACTATGATAACACACGATATATCAAAAAGTTCAATCCACCCTTGTAAACATGTTATTATAGAGTAAAAGAAACGTTAGGGAGTGTATGAACATATGGCATTGAAAAAAGTATTAACAATTGCAGGCTCAGATACAAGTGCAGGAGCTGGCATGCAAGCAGATTTAAAAACATTCCAAGAATTAGACACTTATGGAATGGTTGCTTTAGCAGCAATCGTGACAATGGACAAAGAAACATGGTCACACGATGTAACACCAATTCCTTTCGATGTATTTAACAAACAATTAGAAACAGCAATCTCTATTGGACCAGACGCTGTCAAAACAGGTATGTTAGGTACTGAAGAAGTCATCAAACGTGCAGGAGAAGCATTTGAAGAGTCAGGTGCGAAATACTTCGTTGTTGACCCAGTTATGGTTTGTAAAGGTGAAGATGAAGTACTCAACCCAGGTAATACAGATGCAATGATTAAATATCTATTACCTAAAGCAACAGTTACAACACCTAACCTATTTGAAGCTGGTCAATTATCTGGATTAGGTACATTAAAATCTATCGATGATATGAAAAAAGCAGCTAAAATCATTTATGATCAAGGTGCACAAAATGTAGTCATCAAAGGTGGTAAAGCATTAGATCAAGAAAAATCTTATGACTTATACTACGACGGCGATAAATTCTATCAATTAACAACAGATATGTTCCAACAAAGTTATAACCATGGTGCTGGTTGTACGTTCGCAGCAGCCACAACTGCTAACCTAGCAAACGGCCAATCACCTAAAGATGCAGTTGTTAACGCAAAAGCATTCGTCGCATCTGCAATTAAAAATGGTTGGAAAATGAACGACTTCGTAGGTCCTGTAGACCACGGTGCTTATAACCGTATCGAAAAAATCGATGTAGACGTTCAAGAAGTTTAATCTAATAATCAATAAAATGAATGTCAGAATATAAATGTTCCAATATTCAAAAGGACGATTTTCGCAAAATGAAAATCGTCCTTTTACAATTTAATAAACCTTCTAATACACGTTTGTGTTTCAAAGCCAAGGAAAATCTAGATCTTTTCTTTGGCTTTATTATTTTGATGAATCCAATTGGTACTATTCATATAAATACACACCTAGTTATACTTCCACTTTGAAATCAGTAACATTTGGAATCTTAAGTTCTGGGTGCGCTTGCAGATAATCAATAATCAGTTGTGCTCCTTCAGTTTGAATATCTTCAACAATTTTATCCGCACTGAACATCGGATAATTCCCCCCGCCTACTGCACGATAGTTATTTAAGACAACCTTATAAGTCTCTTTCATATGGATCGGATTCCCTTGATAATCTAATTGCACGACACGTGAACCGACAGGGTTGCTGACTTTAATGGTATAACTGATACCTGAGTAAATATCATAATTGTAATGTTGCGGCTTGGGATAAATGAATTCTGGGTTCACAGTGACTTGGCCATCCTTGACAGAAAAATATTCTGCAGTTAATTCAATCGCATCTTTAATATCCTGTCCTGTCAGTTCAAGTACATTGAACGTATTAGGAAATGGATAATTATTTAAGACATCCCGCATAGTCACTTCGTTTCCGAATCCACTAGACAAATCAAACAACGCAGATGCTGCAATATCAGCACCGCTCACATCCATTAAGATGTAATTTAAGAAATTAATGTAAGGATGCGGTGTTGTGCGGGCGACAAATGCATCATCTACAATCATCGTCTCCTCTAATCGCGCAATCGGCACATCTAGCCAAGCATCCACTTCCGCATCAAATGCGGCCATTTTTTGTGCGAATTCAGGCTCTGTATCAGAAGCAGGTGTTAATGTTTCATTACTAAGCAGACTGACTTCCGCATTTTGTATTTTGCCTCTTTCAACGTCTATGATGATTCTTCCTACCTTCTCACCTTTCGCACCGGGCTGGATGACTGGGATATCATAAACAATTTCCGCAATTTCACGATGTTGATGTCCTGTGATGAGTAAGTCAATATCTTGATGGAACTGTTTCAACATCGCATAACCTTCGTTTTCTCCTGTCAGGTCTTCCGTCGGTTCGCCTGTTGTTAAATCACATTCAAAACCACCGTGATAACAAACCGCAATGATATCCGCATGCGCTTTCACTTCTGGCAGCCAACGTTCTAAAGCGGTTGCTGCACTTTCGAAGGTAAGACCTTCAATATGTGCTGCTTGTTCCCAATGAGGAATATATTGTGTCGTTAATCCGATGATTCCGATAATCAACCCGCCGCGTTCAATATAGCGTACATCGTGGCCTGTGAACGGTTCGCCATCTTTTAAAATATTAGCAGACAGTACAGGATAATTGAGTGCCTCTAGTGTCTGGTTTAAATACGACATACCGAAGTTGAATTCATGGTTGCCGATTACACCTGCATCGAATTTGAAATGGTTATAAATATACGCTAATTGTTTTGCTGAACCAAGTTCTTTGGCTAGATAATGACCCAGCGGAGAACCTTGTAAGAAGTCACCGTTGTCAATGAGAACGTGAAGCGGGTAATTGACTTTATCCTGATTGATGAGTTGTTCCGCATGTAATAAACCCATCGGCAATTGTTGTTGTCTTTCTTGATAATTCGTCGGGAAAATATATCCATGCACATCACTGACGATGTAAAAAGCTATCTGTGTCACTGTGATTCCTCCTGAAATACGTTAATTGATTTGAATAGGTTGTGTCTTAATCGTTGTATCGCCTTGTTTTAACCTTACATTTGCGTCACCTTTAAAATCAGAAGCTGTTTTACCTTCGAATGTTAATACAGCATTGCCTTGACTATCTGTTTTCACTTGTTGCGGTGTACTGTAACCTGGCGTTGTATTTTCTCCAAATATACCTAATTGTTGACCGCCTTCTGCATAAATACCTAGACGTATATTAGAGAGTGTTTGATTTTTCGGTTGATGCTTTAATGTTACTTTAACTGAAAATGTACTGCCCGCCTCTAAATTACTTGGTAATTCGAAAGACACCCCGCTGCTGTTTAATTTCGTATTAGATGTGTTGCCATCCGGCTCTTGATTGTCTTCTGGTTGTTCTGGTTTTACAGTATCATCCTTATTTTCTTTTGCACCAAAGCTGCCTGCCGCAAAAGTAGAACGGTCATACCACTTATAATGGCTTGGTGGTGTATTCCAAGGTTCTTGTTGCGGTTCTGTAGAATTTTCAGGTTGCTCAAAATCTTTTAGTGCAGTGGCTTTATCTTTTGAAACACCTAATCCTGTAATTGAATCTGCATTTTCTGATTTACCTAACCATGTCGTAAGATTTTTAAGCAATTGTGCGTTGTCTGCTTCTTTAAACCCATCATATGTCTTCTTAGCTTGACCGTTATCTTCACGTTTATATTTAGGAGAACTATCTTCTACTAATGAAGAATCTCCAATAAAGGCTGCTTTACCTTTTCCGACTTTTGAAACCGCAATATAAGGTCCCTCTGCTTGACCGCCGCCATTATAAACACCTTCGTCTACCGCATGTCCCCATTTTTGCTTAGCAGTCAGACCCTCAGGTGTAAAAACAATTCCTTTAGCTTTATCAGGATTTGTAATCGCAAGTGTAGAACCTGCATGCATTGTGACACTTTTGACATTGTCTGTGATTCCTAAACCTTCTTTCCCTTGTAACATATGAGAGGTTGTTAAATTATTTAAAGCGTTATATCTAAAGCGTACGCCAAATGTTTGTGCTAACCAGTCTGTACTTTGAACATCTTGCATCGCTTTAGATTTACGTTCCCCGTCCGTCATACCTTTTGTCATATCTGAATATGCGCCTCTGCGATAACCATTCATCGCTTCTGATGAATCAATTCGGTTTAAGTTGCGATCGGCGTTATAGTGATCAGAAATAAATAGAATACTGCCTCCTTGTTGTGTGAAATCAGTCATTGCTTTTTGTTCTGAGGTTTTAAAAGGAATGTTTGCTTCTGGAATAACCAATATCTTTTTACCTTTTAAGGCTTGTGGTGTGATATTAGATTCCCC
This sequence comes from Staphylococcus sp. HMSC072B07, assembly GCF_001815505.1. Taxonomy (NCBI): domain Bacteria; kingdom Bacillati; phylum Bacillota; class Bacilli; order Caryophanales; family Staphylococcaceae; genus Staphylococcus; species Staphylococcus sp. HMSC072B07. Next base: position 178,460 of record NZ_KV820898.1, read on the forward strand.
GCGCAGTTCTGTCACCTTATACCCTTGTTTCACAATACTGTTTGCATAATCTGAGAAGCCGCCATCAATCGTCCAGTCTGCTGCTCCTGCAGTTTGTCCGTGTGAATTATCAAATACTACTTCTCCTTTTTGGTTCGTACCGATAGCCGGTGCTGCTTGTGCAGCATTTGAGTATGTATCAATTGGAACAGTAGTGATGGAAATTGTAGAAATAGCTAAAGCTGCAAAAAATTTGTTTAATTTTCTCACTTTTAAAATACCTCCAAATGTAAATTCTGTCTTTATTATAGAACCTGTCATAGTTTAGAGACATAAGATGAACGAAAATTTACAATAACTAAATTTAGATTTAACAATATTAAACTAAAGAATTGATTATATTAAATATTTACCTAAACTTAACAATTAATATATTGTATCATATTTACACCGTGTATATAATGAACCTGTATCAAATTTTATACATATGGAAGGGGTTAACAACGTAATGAAAGCACGTTTATCTTTTAAGGCATTACTTATTTTGATGATGGCAGTTATTTTATTTGTTTCAGCATGTGGCAAAGGAAGTTCGTTAGACAACAAGAAAGAAAGCGACAGTAAAGGCGGAGATTACAAACCTAAAGAATTAACTGTACAGTTTGTACCTTCACAAAACGCGGATAAGTTAGAAGCGAAAGCGAAACCTTTAGAAAAATTATTATCTAAAGAATTAGGCATCCCAGTAAAAGTTTCTGTTTCTACAAACTACAACACAATTGTAGAAGCGATGAAATCTAAAAAAGTAGATGTTGGTTTCTTACCTCCTACTGCATATACATTAGCGCATGATCAAAAAGCTGCTGATGTATTACTACAAGCACAACGTTTCGGTGTAAACAAAGATGGTTCTGATTCTAAAGAATTAACAGACAAATACAAATCAGAAATTTTAGTGAAAAAGGATTCAGGCATTAACAGCGTGAAAGATTTAAAAGGTAAGAAAATCGCATTACAAGATGTTACTTCTACAGCGGGTTATACATTCCCTGCCGTTGAAATGGATAAAGAAGGCGTGAACGTCCTTAAAGATATGAAAGTCGTTAACATGAAAGGTCATGACCAAGCGATTATCTCATTAATGAATGGCGATGTAGATGCGGCTGCTGTATTCCAAGATGCACGTAAAATTGTGAAAAAAGATGAACCTAATGTCTACAAAGATACAAAAGTATTGAAATTAACAAAAGACATTCCAAATGACACGATTTCAGTACGTAGCGACATGGATCAAAAATGGAGAGACAAATTGAAAAAAGCCTTTAAAGACATTGCTAAAACAAAAGAAGGACATCAAGTGATCAGTGATGTTTATTCACATGAAGGCTATACAGACAGTAAAGATTCTAACTTCGATACAGTAAGAGAGTACGACAAAAAAGTTAAAGAAATGAAATAATTCAAGTTAAGAAAAACTGACTGAACCTAAGCGTATCTCAGCAAGATTGAACTCTGTTAGCAAGTATGTGCAGAAGTTAATCTTTTGAGTGCGCTTATGTTTTTATCTCGATACTTAATTTAGAAAGGACTACTATTATGAGTCAGATTGAATTCAGAGATGTAAGTAAAGTATATGATAATGGCCATGTCGGTTTAGACCATATCAACTTAAATATTGAAAAAGGTGATTTTGCGGTTATCGTCGGGCTATCGGGTGCTGGTAAATCAACCTTATTACGGTCGATTAACCGTCTGCATGATATTACCGAAGGCGATATTGTGATTGATGGAACATCCATCTCCAAAGCATCAGGTAAGAAATTATTAGAAATGCGTCGTAATATCGGCATGATTTTCCAAAACTTTAATTTGGTGAAACGTTCTTCTGTAATGCGTAATGTGCTGAGTGGCAGAGTCGGCTATCACCCTACTTGGAAAATGGTCTTAGGTCTTTTCCCTAAAGAAGATAAAATCAAAGCATTAGAGGCTTTAGACCGTGTAAACATTTTAGATAAATATAAATCACGTTCAGATGAATTATCAGGTGGTCAACAACAGCGTATTTCTATTGCTCGTGCACTCTGCCAAGAACCTTCTATTATTCTGGCAGATGAGCCTGTGGCTTCATTAGACCCCTTAACAACTAAACAAGTCATGGATGATTTGAAACGTATTAATGAAGAATTAGGAATCACCATCATCATTAACTTGCACTTTGTGGACTTAGCACGCGAATATGGTACACGTATTATTGGCTTACGTGACGGTAAATTAGTCTTTGACGGTGCAGTCGATGAAGCAACAGATGAAGCATTCAATAAAATTTATGGACGTTCGATTAATGATGATGAGAAGTTAGGGGTAAATTAATATGACACCCCACAAAAATTATGCAGAAATGCTGAATCATAAAATGTCGTTTAAAACAGCGATGACCACTATATTAGTATTGTTTTTAGTGTTTTGGAGTGTCTTATATACGGGATTCAGCTTTAGTGATTTGATTTATGGTTTACCGCAAATCGGGACCCTATTCACTCAAATGTTTCCACCTGACTGGAGTTATCTTGAACAGATACTTAATCCCATGTTAGATACAATCAGAATGGCAATTGTCGGGACATTTATCGGTTCTATCATCGCAGTACCTATTGCCTTATTGTGTGCAAAAAATATTTCACGTTCTAAATGGATTGCGATGCCAGCACGTTTCATCTTAAATATCGTGCGTACTATCCCCGATTTATTATTAGCCGCTATCTTTGTAGCAGTCTTTGGTATCGGCCAAATCCCCGGGGTATTAGCAGTGATTGTTTTAACAATCAGTATTGTCGCGAAATTATTATATGAAGTACTAGAAGCTATTGAACCTGGACCACTTGAAGCGATGACGGCTGTCGGTGCGAATAAAACAAAGTGGATTATATTCGGTGTTGTACCGCAAGCTTTAGCTTCTTATGTTTCTTACGTACTCTTTGCGTTCGAAATCAATATTCGAGCCGCTGCAGTGTTAGGTTTAGTCGGTGCCGGAGGTATCGGATTGTTTTACGATCAGACGCTGGGATTATTCCAGTATGACCGTACGGCTATGATTATTTTATTTACATTGGTCATTGTGGTGATTATTGATTACATCAGTTCGAAAGTGAGGGAACAACTCACATGACACAATCTAAAGCAGAATTATTAAAACATTATGGCAGTCCTCGCACAAAGTTAAAGTATGGCATTATTTCCGTGGTAATAATAGCCTTATTGGTTTGGGCCTTTGCGGGTATTCCCGCCTTAGAAATCAAACAAAAGTCGCAACAAATCCTTGGGTCCATTATGCATGGTTTAACACATCCAGATTGGGGATTTGTCTATCAGCCTGGTGGTGAAGATTTATTACGCGGATTATTAGAAACCTTTGCGATTGCGGTTGTAGGTACCATTATCGCAGCGGTCATTTGTATTCCTTTAGCCTTCTTAGGTGCTAGAAATATTATACGTTTCAGACCTATATCAGGCGTCAGTAAATTTATTTTAAGTATCATTCGTGTCTTTCCAGAGATTGTGATGGCTTTGATTTTTATAAAAGCTGTTGGACCAGGGTCATTCTCTGGTGTACTCGCACTAGGTATTCACTCAGTAGGTATGCTTGGTAAATTATTCGCAGAAGATATTGAAAACATCGATTTAAGTGCTACTGAGTCATTAAAAGCGAGCGGTGCGAATAAAATGAAGACGTTAGTCTTTGCGGTCGTCCCACAAATCTTACCGACATTCTTATCCTTGATTTTATATCGCTTTGAGTTGAATTTGCGTTCCGCTTCCATTTTAGGTTTGATTGGTGCAGGCGGTATCGGCACACCGTTAATCTTCGCCTTACAAACACGTTCATGGGACCGTGTCGGCATTATCTTAATCGGTTTAGTCATTATGGTCGGTATTGTGGATTATATTTCAGGTAAAGTACGTGAAAAAATCGTCTAATCGCTTTGTTGAGTCATTTTATTGAACAACTCAATCTCAAAAATCAATTGTAACGCTCTCGGCAATTAGTCCTAGATAAAGTTGATACCATAGCCTCATGTATTTTATGTAGAGATATCATACAATAATCAATGTAGAGGAAACGCAAGTAATGTATGCATCCTAAATCAATCCTAAAAGCATATTCTATAAATAATCGTTACACCTTTCTACCCACCCAAACAAAAGGACAGACGTTTCCTCTACACCGACATAAACAATGCTTAAAGTCGCAACTAACCTCCTAAATTAATCATAGAACATATCCTAAAATATGCATGCGACGGCATTAACAGTTAATCTAATCATTGAATTTAAAATCGACAAGTATGTTTCCCCTGACGTAAATTGTCGATCACCCTAAAAAATAGAGCACTGCTTAGCTTACGAGGTTGTCCCTCCTCACAATCAACCTGAAGTCCCAACAGGTTAGATGCAGTGCTCTATTTTTATTTGCGATATTTATCATGAATTCAGTGAACTTTTAAACTCACGCTCATTTTCTACATATTAAAAGACCTTCCCAAGCAATGTCATACCATTACTTAAGAAGGCCTTGTTTCATTCTATTATTTTCTATATTTCAACTTCGCAAAAGCATCGTGTTGATGAATAGATTCTTCATTACGACATTCAATGTCAAAACCTTCAATCCAATCCACTTCTACTAAGTCTGCAGCGATTAAACGGATTAAATCTTCCACAAAACGAGGGTTTTCATAAGCACGTTCTGTAACGCGTTTTTCATCTGGACGTTTTAAGATTGGGTAAAGAATTGAACTTGCGTTAGCTTCCATCGCATCTAAAATTACTTCTTTATAGTCAGACGGTAGTGTCGCTTCACGATTCAAGTACGTTTTTACAGTAATTACTCCGCGTTGGTTATGCGCAGAATACTCACTGATTTCTTTTGAACATGGACATAAAGTAGTTACTTTCGCTTCCATTGCCAGCTCTTTACGTGTCACTTTATCCCCTTCAACTGCCATGCCATACGTTACATCCGCATTGCCGACAGCTTTTAAGTTCGTAACGGGACTATAGCGATTAAAGAACCACTTACCTGAAACATCTACCCCTGCTGAAGTTTGTTTCATGTGTTTTTGAAGTGTATCTAATACCGTATGCAGATTATCAAATGTTAATGCTACACCGTTATCATAATGTTTCTCAACACTTTCTAAGATACGGCTCATATTAATACCTTTTTCTTCTCTCGTTAAGCTAGTTGAAAATGCGAAAGTACCTGCCGTTTGATATTCATCTATAATCACGGGATATACTAAGTTTTTAATCCCGACTTCTTCAATTTCAAATAAAAAATCTTTGTGCGTGCTTTGTAGATCTGTCATTTCTTCTTTTACTGTTGGTTTTGTACCTTTAATAGGATCAACAGAACCGAAGTGTTTCCAACGACCTTCTCGTGTCGATAAATCAAATTCAGTCATCTGTGTGCCCCTCCACTCATGATTCAAAATTGTAAGTCCAATATGTTTCTTGTTCTAAGAAACTTTTGGCTGTATCTGGAACTTGCGGTTCAGCTAACTGATGCAAGAATGGTCCAGATTGAGATGCATGTGCTTTGAATGCATCTAATTTTACTTCTCTATAATCAGTAATATCGTTAATGATATCAGGCATACCTAACTCATCAATCGCATCATTGCTAAAAGCAACTAATTGTAAACGTGGACGTTCTGTTTTAGGCATACGTCCTACTGTTCTAACTACCGCTTCTGCTGTTGCTTCATGATCTGGGTGTACCGCATAACCTGGATAGAATGAAATGATTACTGAAGGATGCAATTCATCAATCAGACTTTTAACCATCCCGTCCATTTTTTCATGTGGTTCGAATTCCACTGTTTTATCACGGTAACCCATCTTTCTTAAATCTTTAATACCAATCGCTTTTGCTGCGTCTTCCAACTCGCGCTCTCTGATTTTCGGCAGAGATTCACGTGTCGCAAATGGCGGATTTCCTAAATTACGTGCCATTTGACCTAAAGTCAAACAAGCATACGTAACTGGAACACCTTCATCAATATAACGTGCTAATGTTCCTGCTGATGAGAACGTCTCATCATCAGGATGCGGAAATATAACTAATACATGACTTTCCTCTGACATGATACGTCCTCCTTATATTTCAAACGGTACAGCACTGATTTCAAGCGCTGCCGCTAATTGCCCTTCATAATTAAAACCAGCGAGCAAGAATTCATTATCCTCGTTCACTTCATAATGTGTCAGTCCTTGTACATAAACCCATCCATTATCTTGTAGTTTCAAACCCACTCTGAATGGTTCTTTGCCACCGCCCTTAAGTTTGGCATGTTCAAAGACTACTTTGATATTTCTTAAAAACGTTCCAGCATTAAAGACACGTTGATCAAAATGGTTCGCATACGCACCATTTGTTGTTTCAACATGCAGGTATACAGGTTGATCTACATAAGATGCCAGTAACGTTTGTACTTTCTCATATTCTATCGGCTCCAAGCTGCTCACTCCCTTACACTAAGCAAAATCAAATGTTGAACCCCATCTATATCGTGTTATTCTTGATTTATTTATCAATCTCTTTATCATTTAATTGTACTAAATCCTCGTCAATAAATATAACCTACTGCTCATTCTTGAATTAACGATAGGTTTTCTCGGTTATCAATTCTTAAATTAGAAACAATATTTACATTATATAACTGTTCCTCCACTTTCTAAAGAGGTTATTGAAATATTCCTATAATTTGAGGGGGATTTACTATCTGTTTAAACTTCACCTCGTTATAATGGACATGTATGTCTTCATATATAGATACAAATAAGGAGGTCACACAACGTGAAAATTATTAATTTAGGGGATAAAGAGAAAGCATCATTCTACACAGCTTACGAGCTGTTCAACCAAATGAACGAGAATCCTGAAAGTAAACTAGGTCTAGCAACAGGAGGTACAATGGTAGATGTTTATTCTGACTTAGTTAAACTGATGGAATTAAATGACTTAGATGTTTCTAATGTAGAAACATTCAACTTAGATGAATATGTCGGTTTATCAGCCGATCATCCAGAAAGTTATCATCATTATATGCATGAAGTGCTATTCGATCGCTATCCACACTTCAAAGAAGAAAATGTGCATTTACCAATCGGTGATGCGAAAGATTTAAACGCTGAAACTGCAAGATACGAACAACTGGTTAAGGATAAAGGGCCTGCAGATATCCAAATTTTAGGTATCGGGGAAAATGGTCATATCGGGTTCAATGAACCAGGTACAGAAAAAGACAGTATTACACGTGTCGTAGATTTAACTGAAAGTACGATTCAAGCCAATAGCCGTTACTTCGATAACGAAGAAGATGTGCCGAAACAAGCTATTTCAATGGGTCTTTCTACAATTTTATCTGCAAAACGTATTATCTTATTAGCGTTTGGCGAGAAAAAGAAAGATGCGATTACAAAACTTGCGAGCGGCATTCAAGACAAAGATGTCCCAGCAACAGTTTTATACGATCATCCTAATGTAGAGGTTTACGTAGATAACGCAGCTGCACCCGAACAGTAAAATTCACTGTTGTTTGTCAAAAACTAAAAAGGGTAAATAATCTAAGTAAAGCAAAAGTTACAACACATACATTATGAAAGGATGAATCATTTTGGAACTACAATTAGCAATTGATTTATTAAATAAAGAAGACGCTGCAGAGTTAGCTAACAAAGTGAAAGATTATGTCGATATCGTAGAAATCGGTACTCCTATCATATATAACGAAGGTCTGCCTGCCGTTCAATATATGGATGAAAACATCGATGGTGTTAAAGTTCTAGCAGATATGAAAATTATGGACGCTGCAGACTATGAAGTCAGCCAAGCAGTTAAATTCGGTGCTGACGTTGTAACAATCTTAGGTGTTGCTGAAGACGCTTCTATCAAAGCTGCTGTCGAAGAAGCACACAAAAATGACAAACAATTATTAGTAGATATGATTGCTGTTCAAGACATTAAACAACGCGCTAAAGAATTAGATGAAATGGGTGCTGATTATATCGCAGTACACATTGGTTATGACTTACAAGCTGAAGGTAAATCTCCATTAGATGATTTACACACAGTTAAATCTGTTATCAAAAATTCTAAAGTTGCCGTTGCTGGCGGTATCAAACCAGATACAATCAAAGATATCGTAGCTGAAGAACCAGACTTAGTGATTGTTGGTGGCGGTATCGCAAATGCCGACGACCCAGTAGAAGCAGCAAAAGCTTGCCGCGACGCAGTTGAAGGGAAATAAGCTATGGCAAAACTACAATATCAATTGATTTTAGATGAACTGAAAACGACGTTATCTAATGTTAAAGATCAAGATGTTGAAAACTTTGAACAAGCAATCAAAGATGCCAAAAATATTTTCGTAGCAGGTAAAGGTCGTTCTGGATTCGTCGCAAATGGATTTACAATGCGCTTGAATCAGCTTGAACAACCTGCATTTATCATTGGCGGTATTACAACACCTTCTATCCATGAAGGCGACTTGTTTATTGTCATTTCAGGTTCAGGCAGTACAGAACACTTACGCCTATTAGCTGAAAAAGCTAAAGATCAAGGTGCACAAGTGGCGTTAGTCACAACAAAACCTGATTCTAAAATCGGTGAATTGGCAGATGTCACAATCGAATTGCCTGCCGGAACAAAACATGATGCTGAAGGTTCAGCACAACCTTTAGGCAGTTTATTCGAACAAGCTGCACAATTATTCTTAGATGCTGTTGTATTAGATTTCATGAAAGACTTCAATATTGATGAAACTACGATGCAACAAAATCATGCGAATTTAGAATAAATCACATTAAAGGCCTGTAAGCTTTTGAGTTTATCTCTTTAACTTACAGGCCTTTTCTTTATGCTTTTTAGTAACCATATAACTTAACTATTTTACCTCTTCATAAAAAACCTCTGCTTAAATAGTCCACAAAGTAAAATCACCTTGCACCACCACTAAGCAGAGATTATCAAACAGGATATTTTATCAGCTGAACTAACACGCTTGCATCCTTTTATTTTAAATGTTCATAAGGACGGCTTTCTGCGAATGATACAATTTGTTCAACGAATAAACGAGAACGTAATTGGAATTCTTCGTCTTGTAAGAAGAATGTACCATCATCTAATTTGCCGTAATCTGAATCATGTGTCGCAATTTGGGTAGGCACTGCGATACCTAATAAGGTACGTACAATTAAGCGTAAGTGAGAAAGTGGTTCTGCACTTACAATACCGCCGCTGTTCCCCATTAAGCCGACTGGTTTCATTTTGAAGTCATCCATTGTCAGATGATCTAAAGCGTTCTTTAAGATACCAGAATATGAACCATGATAGTTCGGTGTACCTAAAATAATAAAGTCCGCTTCTCTCGCCTTCTCTTGTAAATCTTTCACATTAGCTTGATAATCATCTGGCGGATTACTTGCGCCAGAAACATCTAATGTATGGATTGGACGCTCAGCTAAATCAAAAATTTCCGCTTCAACATCCTTTTCATTGAATTGTCCCTTTAAGTATTGTGCCAGTGCTTTTGTGTGCGAATCAATACGCGCACTGCCTACGATAATGACACCTTTCATTCAATAGTCACCCCAGTTAATTTATTTTGATTGCTCTTCCAGCATTTTGTTGATTGCTTTACCGACACCGCTGTTTTGGTTATTATCTGTCACATATTTTGCGTATTCTTTCACTTCAGGCATCGCATTTTCCATTGCGACAGGATAACCCGCTTTTTCAAGCATCGATACGTCATTCATGTTATCACCAATTGCCATGACATCTTCCATATTGATACCGAGTTGGTTTGCGATTTCTTCTAACGCAATCCCTTTTTGCGCATAAGCGTTTGTGATTTCGATATTACCTCGTGCTGATGATGAAATTGCTAAGTTTGTGTGTTTCGCAAGTTCTGCACTGACACGATCAATTTTACCGATATCACTGTCAAACGCTAAAATTTTCATCACAATTTCACCAGGTCTTTCACTGATTTGATCATAATTATCAACTACTTTTAATGTGCCTTGATCAATACGATGTTGAATATGACGATGTATTTTTTCTACATCTGCTTTTTGACCTGCATGTTCTGCAATATCAATATAAATATCTAAATCTCTTTGAGGATCTTCAGTATAAATACCAAGGTTAGTATAGACTTGGTAATAAATATCCTCTCGATCTAGAACATGTGTAATTTGTTCAATCATTTCATGATTCAAGCTTGATGTATGCATAATATCGAATGATTCATCACGAACCTCTGCACCATTCAAACAAATATATGGGACTTTCAATCCAGTCGGTTCCACAGGCGCATTGGCTTCATAGAAAGCACGACCTGTCGCAATCACGACCGTAATCCCTTGTGCCTGCGCTGCTTTAATCGCTTTAATATTTTCCTCTGAAATTTCATGTGCTGCATTTAATAATGTTCCGTCCATATCTGTCGCAATTAGTTTAATCATGAATTAACCTCGTTTCTTTTGTCTTAGCCGTAGTGTCGTAAAATTACTTTTCACAACAAAGTCTAACCTCATTCTATCAAATTTTGATAACAGACTTCTATCGTCTGTTTGTACGATTTATGAGGGTAGAAACTATCGGCATTACTCATTCTTAACTATCTCTTACTTTTTAACGCTTTTCAAACAAAAAGATGTCCACTTCTTAAAAGCAGACATCTTCATTCTTCTAAAGTTGTTTTAACTGTTCAAGTCATTAGCCTCTTGCGATTGCTTAGCTTGTTTCTTCTTGTTTCTTAATTGCTTGAAGAAGTTCCGCAACATATCACCGCATTCTTCTTCTAAAACACCACTCACAACTTCTGCACGATGGTTGAAACGCGATTCTTGAAGTAAATCCATTAAACTGCCGCTACAACCGCCCTTTGGATCAGCAGCGCCATAAACAACGCGTGGAATACGGCTCATAACAATCGCACCAGAACACATCACACAAGGTTCTAAAGTGACATATAAAGTACAATCTTCTAATCGCCAACTCCCTACTGCTTCAGCTGCTTTTTCTATCGCAATATGTTCCGCATGGGCTGTCGGAAGTTGAATCGTTTCTCTTAAATTATGTGCACGTGCTATAATTTCATCGTCTTTAACAATGAGTGCGCCAATCGGTACTTCACCGATAGCTTCAGCTTTTTTGGCTTCATCTAATGCAAGTTTCATATATTTTTCATCTATTGTCATATGTTCAATCCCTTACCATGTGATACAATTACTATTGTCTATTTTAACACTTGGAGTGTTGTTTATGAATCAACCTTATATCGCTATTGAAGGGCCTATAGGAGTAGGCAAATCCTCTTTAGCACATTGCTTAAGTCAATCTCTTGATTATCATGAAGCACAAGAAATCGTGGATGAAAATCCATTTTTATCTGATTTCTATGACGACATTTCAAAATGGAGTTTCCAGACTGAAATGTTCTTTTTATGTAACCGTTACAAACAGGTTCAAGATCTAGAACAACTACATAACGGTATTGTCAGTGACTATCATGTTTATAAAAACAAAATCTTTGCGCGTCAAACACTGACAGATACAGAATACAACAAGTTTGACCGTATTTACGATATTCTGACTGAGGATCTTATGATGCCGGACATCGTAATCTTCCTCGATGCAGATTTAGAAGTATTAAAACAACGTATCGCCAAACGCAATCGCAGCTTCGAAGCACAAATTGAAGATGATTATCTTTTAAATTTAAAAGAAGCTTATCATCACTTCTATGAATCTTTAGAAGCCGAAGGCAAAATGGTGAAACGCATCGATACAACAAACTTGGATTTCGTCAATCACGCTGACGATTACGAGTATCTATTAAACATTGTACAATCAATGATAGGAGGCAACACGCATGAATAATTACGGTATCCCTCAAGATGCGGTGATTACAATCGCAGGTACTGTAGGCGTCGGTAAATCGAGCTTAACACGTGCCTTAGCTAAAAAATTAAACTTCCGCACTTCTTTCGAGAATGTGGACCATAATCCTTATCTAGATAAATTCTATGATAACTTTGAACGTTGGAGTTTCCACCTTCAAATCTATTTCCTTGCGGAACGCTTTAAAGAACAAAAACGCATGTTTGAATATGGCGGGGGCTTTATCCAAGACCGTTCTATTTATGAAGACGTTGATATCTTCGCAAAAATGCATGAAGAACAAGGGACGATGACACCTGAAGACTTCAAAACATACTCAGAATTATTTGAAGCGATGGTCATGACACCTTACTTCCCAAAACCAGACGTTTTAATTTATTTAGAATGTGATTACGATGAAGTGATTGAGCGCATCAAACAACGCGGTCGCCAAATGGAAATTGATACAGATCCAGAATACTGGAAAAAATTATTCCGTCGTTACGAAGAATGGATTTCAAGCTTCAATGCCTGCCCTGTCGTACGCGTGAACATTAATGAATATGATCTGCATGAAAGTTTAGACACACTAGATCCAGTGTTAGATAAAATTGCGCATGTGATTGATGTCTATCGTAATGTAGATACTAGAAAATAATAAGCAAACAAAAAATCATGTATCTCTGCTCTTAACTGAGCGAGATACATGATTTTCTTTTACTCTGAATAAACTTGTATGAAGTTATTTATCAAAGAAACGTTTTATTTCATCATTCAAACCTTTATAGTAATCATAACGTGTAACTGGGAATTTATCTTTCATATCATCATCTGTGCTATTATGCATCACAAACGGATGACCGATATGACTTAAATAAATCTCATCATTACCACTGTCACCGAAACCTAGTACACCTTCTGAATCAAGATCATACATATCTAACAGGTAGCGCACAGCGAATAACTTGCCAGCGTTTTTAGGTGTAAAATGTACATCATACGCATCTTCAGGGTCACCTGCTTTAGGATTCGTTTTATTATAATGTACCGCATAGTCATAAGCCGCTGCTTTATCTTGTAAATCTTTTAAATTCTGCTCGTCTTTTTCTTCATCGCCTTGTGCATAATAGTAATATTCATACAATGTTTCTTCATCTCTGAATTCTCTTTGCGGATGAAGTTCAACTTGGTGTTCTGACTCGAAGCTGTCGATAATTTCATCAACTTTTTCTTTAGTGAACGTTGTTTCTGAAACAGCTTCTTCATAATCTTTAGAACGTTGATATTCGCCTTTATCATCTAGTTCAAATAATTTGGAACATAAGTCAGAAAAGATAAAGTCTGGTTTATATTCCATTTCCGCATGTTTCATTTTCTCCATAATACTTTCAAAGATACTGCCTGATAACACTGCAGTAATCACTTGGTGCTTTTCTTCAGCTTGTTTCAGTGTCGATTCAAGTTCACGTAGTTCAGGAATATCTTCTTTCGTGGTTTGATGCTTATAATACGTTTCGTCAAAATCAAATAAAATTAATTGACGCATCATATCATCCCTCCAACTTTGGTTATAATTCTAACTCTTCGCGGTAAATCACAGGTTCATAATCGTCATCATTGATAGCTTTACTATAATAACCTTCATCTGTTTCTTTTAAACCAAAGGCTTCGGCCTTATCCGCTTCACTTGTGCCAATATAACTTTGACCTTTCGCATCAAAAAACAAATCAAAGAGCGTACCGCCATAACGTGCTTCATGTTTCAAATCATATAATGCATCGACTTCTTGACGTTTGACGTCTTTATAAAACAATGTATGGCTCGAATATTTTGTTGTTTTCGCTTCAAAACCTAAAGACTTCGCTCCGGCATCCTCTGTGACCAAATGCAAAGTCTTGCCAAAGTCATTTAAGACGCGAAACACTTCTCCTTGATATTCTGCATAACGTCCATCTAATACTGTATGTTGTTCTTTCATGATTTTCACCTCATTTAATGTGTGACGATAACTTAGGATTCTGTATCTTCACCCTTTAAAATAGAAACAATTTCTGGAGCTTTCTCTACGACATAATCCGCATGTTTAAATTCATGTGCTTGACCTACGCCCGTCAATACAGCTACAGACAGTCCTAAGCCAGCGTTAACAGCGGTTTGTATATCATTAGGTGTATCGCCTACAATTGCGATTTCTTCCGCTTTAAGCCCCTTCTCTTGCGCAAAGAGCGGCTTTAATACAGCTGGGTCTGGCTTTTCAGCCGCATTAGATTCAGTAGAGATGACTAAATCAAAGAACGCTTCTGTATCTGTAGATTCAATAAATTGATCTGTGCCTTTCTTCGTATCACTCGTAATAATTCCAATATGATATCCATCTGCCTTTAATGTTTCTAACGCTTCCACCATCCCATCAATCCATTTAATTTCAGGAACTCTATGGTCAATGAGATATTGACTCGTCTTGCGTGTCCACTCGCCCACATCTTCTCCAGCTAACGCATTGAAATTCTGAATAATTTCATCTAGCGAACCACAGGCCATCGGTGTACCAGGTTCTATTTGATTCTTTTCTTTATTCACACCTAAAGTCTGGTAAGCATGTGCTTGATCTTCTTCTGAAATAAAACGTTCCACAAACTGATCTACCATTTGAATACCAATCTTCATCCAACTCATATCAAAATCAATGAGTGTGCCATCTTTATCAAATAAGATCCATTTAATTGTCATCAGTTTCCACGCTTCTTTCTTTATACTTTTATTTCATTTTATCAATTTATGAATTAAGAAGGAAATTAAAAAAGGCTTACACCCTTTATATTGGATGTAAGCACAAAATGCATCAACGATTAATCTTTCTCACAGTTTTGACGGTCCTTTGATGGTTCTGGTAACGTCTTGACTAACGTAAACAATACAATCGTTTGGAAGGTCACCATAATCAATAAACCAATTCTGATATAGAAGTTATCTAGCATATAAAGCGAAAATGCGATAACAATATATAAACTCAATAAAATTTTGAACTTCTTCTTTAAAGTAAAGCCTCTATCTCTTTTGAAGCTTTCCACATATTCACCGTAAACCTTTGTACTCACTAACCAACGATTAAATCTTTCAGAACTTCTTGAAAAACAAACAGCTGCTAAAAGTAAAAAAGGTGTAGTTGGCAACAAAGGTACAACGATTCCTATAAAACCAACGATAGCTGAAATTAAACCTATCGTAATTAAAATATATCTCATAAAAGCACCTCTACCGATAATCATTTTCAATTATACAATAGAATACAGACTAGTAAACAATAATATGTTTGCTTATTACTTTTATCTACCTTGAGTTTAGTTAGCACTTTCTGTAGGATAGTTTGTATGTCAAAATCTTAAGGAGAAACCTATATGAGATTACATAAAATGAAGCTTCAAGAAGCCAACTTTCCAAAAGCATTAGATATTTGGGAAAGCTCTGTCATCGCGACACATAACTTTTTAAAAGAAGAAGATAGAATCACTTTAAAACAAGAGATTCCTACTTACTTCCAACAAGTTGAAGCCTATTTGTGGTTTGATGAACAAGAAGCGATCGGCTTTTCTGGAACCCACGATCACAACTTAGAAATGCTTTTTATAGACCCAAAACACTTTAATCAAGGTTATGGTTCAGAAATCTTGCAATATTTAATCCAGCAAGGAAAAGTAAGTTATGTGGATGTTAACAAGGATAATGAACGCGCAATAGAATTCTATCTTAAAAATGGCTTTGAAGTTTATAAAACCTCTCAAACAGACGCCCAAGGTAGAAATTATCCTATTTTACATATGAAGTTATAAAGCACTCGGCAAAAACCTTTAATTATATTAATGACAAAACAGGTCAGAAACACACTGTTATCTGTGCTTCTGACCTGTTTTTTCACTATTTATAATTCTTATTCGAATTATTTTTTAGGAACTACAACTCTCCAGCCGTGTTTGTCTTCTAATTTACCACTTTGGATACCAGTATATTGGTCATATAAGTGTTGAGTGATTTTACCTGTTTCGTTATTATTGATAACGATTTCGCGGTCTTCGTATTTTAAGACACCTACAGGTGAAATAACTGCAGCTGTACCTGTACCGAAGACTTCATCTAATTCACCTTTATCATACGCTTCGAATAATTCATCTACAGATACACGACGTTCTTCTACTTTATAGCCAAGTTCTTTAGCTAATTCGATTACTGTTTTACGTGTAATACCTGGTAAGATACTACCGTTTAATTCAGGTGTAACAAGTGTACCATTTTCAACGAAGAAGATGTTCATGCTTCCGACTTCTTCGATGTATTTTTGTTCTACACCGTCTAACCATAATACTTGGTCATAACCTTCTTTGTTTGCGTTAGATTGTGCTAATAAGCTTGCTGCGTAGTTACCAGCTACTTTCGCAAATCCAACACCACCACGTACGGCACGAACGTATTTATCTTCTACATAAATACGTGTTGGTTTTAATGCGTCTCCGCCATAGTATGAACCAGAAGGAGATAAGATAATTAATAATTTGTAGTGAGATGCTGGATGCACACCTAAACCTGCTTCAGTCGCAAAGACGAATGGACGAATGTATAATGATTGACCTTCCCCTTCAGGTACCCAGTCACGTTCAACATTCACAAGTTCTTTTAATCCTTCTAATAATAACTCTTCATCAATTTGCGGCATTTCTAAGCGTGCTAATGATTGATTAATACGTTTGAAGTTTTGGTCAGGTCTGAATAAATCAACCTCTCCATTATGTTTGTATGCTTTTAATCCTTCAAAGACTGCTTGGCCATAATGAAGTCCTTGTGCAGCGGGATCAAGTTCGATCGGTGCATAAGGAGTAATCTTCAAATCATGCCAACCACCTTTATCTTCATCGTAGTCATAACTTAACATGTAATCAGTGAAGTGTTGACCGAACCCTAAGTTACTTGGATCTGGTTTTTGTTTAAGCTCTTCACGTTTCTCGAATTTAACATTTTCTGACATGATTTCTGCCTCCTAAAATTGTGCTTATAAATAAGATAATACTAAAATTATAGCAATCTAAGCCTGTGTATTCAATGAGTTTTTAGAAAATTTAAAAAATACGCCCCTAATCAAATCCTCTATTGAACACAGTTATTTATATCTCTCTTTAACATTTCCACATTGATACAAATTAAAAGTTGCTATATTCCTTACACTTCCATTATTGTACAGTCTATTTCTGAATGCAACTGTGAGCAATCTCATTTTCACTTTGCATGGACGTTCTATTCATTAAGAACATCCGCTTTCATTAATTTCAAAACTTCCTTTATCAGCATCTAATGTCGCACTGACTCCATATGGCAAGATACACTTTGGTTCATTATGGCCAAAGCTGCTATTAGCGATGACAATTTTATGTTCTAGGTTTTGTTCTCGCAAAATTTTTAACCATAACGCTTCTATCTCTTGATGATGTTGTCATCTAATCGTCACCCACTTAACATTAGTCTACTGCCGTTATACATAATAATTAACAGGACGAACATTTTCTATAGGTCCTAGAAAACATTCAGCCCTGTTGATTTAATTCATATACTTATATTATTTTTGTGTTGCTGCTTCTTTCTCTCTAACCCCTTGCAACATAGCTTCTGTCATCTTGTCTAAATCATATTTAGGTGAGAAGCCCCATTCATTTCTTGCACAACTTGTATCAATCGCATCTGGCCAGCTATCTGCAATACCTTGTCTGACTGGATCTACTTCATAGTGCATTTTGAATTCTGGAATTTGTTTACGAATAGATGCGGCAATTTCTTCTGGCTCGAAACTCATACCGCTTAAGTTAAAGGCACAACGATTTTCAATATTTTCTTCTGGTGCTTCCATCAATTTAATAATTGCGTCGATCGCATCATCCATAAACATCATATCCATGTAAGTATCTTTACCGATAAAGCTTGTATACTCACCTTTACGTACCGCCTCAAAATAAATCTCACAAGCGTAATCTGTTGTACCGCCGCCTGGTTCTTTCACAAATGAAATTAAGCCAGGGAAACGTACGCTTCGTGTATCTACACCAAACTTAGTATGGTAATACTCGCATAATAACTCACCTGATACTTTGTTTACACCGTACATAGATGTTGGTCGTTGAATCGTTAACGCAGGTGTATCACGTTTAGGTGTTGTTGGCCCGAATGCCCCGATAGAACTTGGTGTAAAGAACTGTACATTATGATGGCGTGCCGCTTCTAACGCATTGACTAAACCACCCATATTAATATTCCATGCCAGCATTGGATCTTTCTCAGCTGTCGCAGACAATAATGCGGCCATATGCATTAAAGCATCTGGTTGAAATTCCTCTACAACCTCATTCATGCGTGCTGCATCTGTTACATCTAATATCGCAAACGGTCCGTCTTTGATTAGAGAATCCGCTTCTGGTTCTCTAATATCCGTTGCTAAAACATTATCTGTTCCATAAATCTCACGACATTTTAATACAAGTTCAGTCCCGATTTGCCCTAGTGCGCCAGTAATCATAATTCTTTTCATATTTCTCTCTCCCCTTTGAAAAGTGCGCTAAAGAACTGTAGTATTTCTGAGGTGTACATTCTCTTGTTATTTAACACTATATTTTTATAAATGCTTATTAATGTATATACCATACGTACAAAAATAAGTAAAGCGCTTACATTTGAAAAGAGCAAAATTATACTTTTCTATTTATTTCAAAGACGCATCATTTAGAAAAACCATCAAATATTTTTACGGCAATGCTTTTGAAGAAATTCATAACCTTCTTTCTCATAGAAATCAACAGCCGCGTTATTTTTCCCCCAATAATCCAATTCTACTGTGTCACACCGCTCTTTTTCTGCTACCTCTTCTATATACTGCATGAGTGCATGCCCATAACCTTTATGCTGAAATTCTGGTTCAATACTGATTTGATGAATATACAACGTCTTCTGCCCATAACGAAATGGCGTTTCATATAACGTTACCAATTGCGCCCACAAGTACCCAGCAGCTACTCCTTTATCCGTTTCAATGACTAATAAATAATGCTCAGGTTGATGCATGAGCTTTTGAAATAGATCTAGCGTATCCAAATAATGATAAGGCTTAAAAATATCTGGGTAGGCTTGATGATGTATGTCATGGACAGTTTGATTTAAACGTGCTAATAAAGCTGCATCCTCACATATTTTAATTTCCAACAGTATCCCTCACTCTCAACACCTTATTGGCATTACTTTATTCGAAGTCTTGACTTGCGTCATGTTATGATTATTGTAACGTTTTTTTGTACTGATTACTGTTTTTAAGGAGGCACATTTATGTGTACGAGTTTTGCATTTACATCTCAATATGATGCGAACTATTTAGCACGCACCATGGATTTCTCATTTAGTTTGAATTCTTTCCCGAAAGCTATTCCTAGAAATTATGAATGGACAAGCAACAATGGTCGTGACTTTAAATTAAATTACGGCTTTGTAGGAACTGCAATGACAGTCAATGGTGTGGTATTCGGAGATGGCATAAACGAAAAAGGATTATCCATTGCTGTGTTATATTATCAAGGAGAAGCTTCTTATGCGACTTCTACTTCTAATGACAATATCAATCTAGAACCTGAAGAATTCATTATGTGGTTTTTAGGCATGAATGAATCTATCAGAGACTTTAAAGAACAAGCAGATAATGTTCGTTTACTTAAACAAGTA
Source organism: Staphylococcus sp. HMSC072B07 (assembly GCF_001815505.1). NCBI lineage: Bacteria > Bacillati > Bacillota > Bacilli > Caryophanales > Staphylococcaceae > Staphylococcus > Staphylococcus sp. HMSC072B07. The sequence goes on from NZ_KV820898.1 coordinate 198,133, forward strand.
AATCCCGCATTAGACAGCGTTCCACCACTACACTTTATGATTACAGATCAATCTGGTCAAAGTATCGTTGTGATTCCTTCAGACGGTCAACTGATTATTAAAGAGAATCCCATTCGTGTATTAACGAATAACCCTAACTTAGAATGGCATTATCAAAATGTCAGACAGTATACACACTTCAATATCGAAGCGCCCTCACCGTCACTCTTAGGCATTGAGAGTGTAAAACCCTTTGGTGTTGAATCTGGTACTGAAGTTCTGCCGGGCGGTTATACTTCCCCATCTCGTTTCATTAAAATGGCTTATTTCCGTCAATTTATCGAAGATGCGGAAGATGAGAATAAACGACTCAACAACTTATTTAAATTACTCGATACTGTCAGTATTCCAAGAGGTGTCGTTTTAGACGAAGGTACGATTTATTACACACAATACCAAGCTATCGTCGATACACACCATCTCACTTATTACTTTAAAGACTATAACGGTTCAGATGTATATCAAATCAAACTAACTGATGAGATTTTAAACGCAAGTGATGCGATTACTTATACAGTAAAACCTAAATTAAATCTGATTGATTTAACTGAAGAATCTTCAGACCATCAGTAAATAGAACTAAACGGAGAAGCACATAGAGAAGCTGCTCCGTTTTTTCTATATCCATATGGTATTATCAATTTGATTATAACTTTTAATGGTATTAAGGGGCTGATACATATGTGTACGAGCTTTACCTTTACTTCACAATACAACACAACTTACTTAGCACGGACCATGGACTTTGCGTTTGAACTGAAAGCTTTTCCTAAAGTTATCCCAAAAAACTATCAGTGGGAAACAACTTATGGACAAACCTTCACTTTTGACTATGGTTTTGTGGGCAGTGCGATGAAAATAGACGATGTGATGTTCGCAGATGGCATCAATGAAAAAGGCCTTTCTATCGCAATTTTAAACAACAATGGCTTTGCGACATATAAGCCTGCACCCGCTTCACATCATATTAATTTAGGTCCAGAATCATTCATTATGTGGCTTTTAGGTTCGAACGCATCCATTTCACATTTAAAAGAAACGATTGGTAATGTGAGGTTGATTGATGAACAAAACCCTGTACTTGGTAAAACACCTGCCTTTCATTTCATCGTCACTGATCAAACAGGTCAAAGTATTGTTCTTGTACCAAATGGTGGTAAACTGATTTTGAAAGATAATCCGGTACAAGTTCTGACTAATCACCCTGATTTAGAATGGCACTACCAGAATTTACAACAGTACACAGCTTTTAATACTGATTCATCAGTATCCATCACACTTGGTGATAAACAAGTAGATCCAATTCATGTCGAAACAAATACTGAAATATTGCCTGGAGGTTATACCTCGCCAGCACGTTTCGTTAAAACTGCTTATTTCCGTCAAATGATTGAAGATACTGTAGACGACACGATGCGCTTAAATAACCTATTCAAATTATTAGACACTGTCAGTATTCCGAGAGGCATCGTACTCCACGAAGGGCAGCCTCATTATACGCAATATCAATGTATACTCGATTGTGAACACTTAACGTATTATTATAAAGACTATAACAGCTCAGATATTTATACGATTCAACTGACAGACGTCTTACTAGATTCAAAAGAAGAGAAAACATATGAAATTAAGCCACAATTAAATTTAAAAGATATCACCCTGTCACAACACGATTCACACCATGATGAAGGAGTAGATTAATATGTATGATGAACAATTTAAAAAAGAGTATCAAGCTGCTGTATGTGCTTATACTAAAAAGTTTAAAGAAGCTCCTAGTAGAATGCTTTTACGGGGTATGCCTGCTGAAGATGCTTTGGAACTTATGAAAGACTGTGTGAAAGATAACGAACCATTGGAAAAGTTTTATTTAGATAATCACTACTTGAGTTAAGTACGTTCATGTATTCACTCAACGGATAAAATGAATATATACGACACCTCTGAATCAACCACAAAGGAATGAAAAACTATGTATGATGACAAATTGATTGATGCCTATGAAGCTGCTGAAAAAGCTTATGAGAAAAAATTTGGAGAACCACCAGGCAGAATGTTTTTGAGACAAATGACACTTGAAGAATCATTAGAACGTATTGAACAATGTATCAAAGATAACGAACCATTAGAGAAGTTTTATCTTGATCATAGATATATCACTTAAACAATAAAAGAAATGACTCAGCTAAGTATCTAATACACTGATTTCTAAAATAAAAGCGGAACCGTTCAATTAACTGAACAGTTCCGCTTCATTGTTTCTATAAAGCTACTTAGATTACGCCTAGTTCTTTACCTACTTTTTTATACGCCTTAAGTGCTTCATCTAACATTTCTTTAGTATGTGCAGCTGTAGGCATATTACGTACACGTCCTGTACCACGTGGTACTGTTGGGAAGACGATAGATTTCACATAAACTCCTTCGTCTTTTAGACGTTTACTGAATTCTTGTGTTTGTTTTTCATCACCAATAATTACAGGTGTGATTGGTGTTTCTGATTCACCAATATCATAACCTAGTTCTTTTAAGCCGTCTTTAAGATAATTCGCATTTTCCCAAAGTTTGTCATGCAGTTCTGTAGAATCCATAAGTTTACGTACAGCGGCAGTAATCGCTGCTGAAGATTCTGGTGTTAAAGATGTTGAAAATAAGAATGGACGTGATTGTACTTTCAACCAGTCGATTAACTCTTGTGTCCCAGCGACATAACCGCCGACCACACCAATTGCTTTAGATAATGTACCGATTTGGAAATCGATTTTATCTTGTAAACCGAAGTGTTTTACTGTGCCAGCACCTTTACCCATAACACCTGATCCGTGCGCATCATCGACATAAGTGATTAAGTCAAACTCTTCCGCAATCTCAACGATTTCAGGTAACTTCGCTACGTCACCATCCATACTGAACACACCATCAGTGATATACATCACTTTATTGTATTGACCTGATTCTACAGCTTCTTTCGCTTTTTGACGTAAGTCGTCCATATCTGAATGATTTACGCGAATAATTTTAGCTTTAGATAAGCGGCAACCATCGATAATAGAGGCATGGTTTAACTCATCTGAAAGAATCGCATCATTTTTATTCATAACCGCAGAAATCGCTGCCATATTACAATTAAAACCAGATTGATATGCAATCGCTGCTTCTGTTCCTTTAAATTCAGCTAATGTGTTTTCTAAAGTTTCATGAACATCTAGTGTACCGTTGATTGTACGTACTGCACCTGCACCGACACCATAATGATTGATTGCTTCTTTCGCAACTTTTTTCAAGTCTTCGTCTGTTGCTAAACCTAAGTAGTTGTTTGAAGAAAGATTGATATACTTTTCGCCGTTGATTGTAATTTCCGGTCCATTTGCCCCTTCGACAATATCAATCTCGTTGTATAATCCATTATCCTTTAAATATTGAATGTTTTCGTCTAAAAAACCATGTAATGATTGAACCATTGGTTGATTATCCCCCTTGTGTTAGATTACATATATCATAACGTATTTTATTATAATAGAAAAGTTAACACTGATTAGTTATTTTGAAAAAACAAAATTTTGTATATTAAAAGGTCGAAATGACGCGTTATTTTAACATGAACGTTTTAAGTTTATTCTGTGGAACGCGTGCTATAATAAGGACATCTATATTAATTACAGAAGAGGTGAATACCATGTTGAATTGGTATCAACTTGCGCACGATAAAGAAAAAACTATGATTCAACTCAGAAGACATCTCCATCAATATCCTGAGTTATCATTTGAAGAACATAACACCCACGACTATATTGTTAATCAGCTCGAACAATTAGACTGTACGATTCGTAGACCTGTAGGAAAAAACGGTATTGTCGCAACATTTAAAGGCCAAGGCGAAGGCCCGACAGTCGCCTTACGTGCTGACTTCGATGCCCTTCCAATTACTGAACTGAACGACAAACCTTATCGTTCTAAAAATGAAGGGTGTATGCATGCGTGTGGTCACGATGGCCATACTGCGATTCTCTTAGGCGTTGCTCAAATTATTAATGAACATTTAGCACATTTAAAAGGCAACGTTGTATTAATCTTTCAATATGGTGAAGAAATTGTTCCTGGCGGCGCCCAACAAATGATTGATGATGGTGCTTTAGAAGGTGTAGACAGTGTTTACGGCAACCACCTATGGAGTGGTTATCCCACAGGCATCATTTATTCACGTCCAGGCGCCATGATGGCTTCACCTGATGAATTTACCGTTACCATTCAAGGTCAAGGCGGTCACGGTGCTAAACCGCATGAAACGATTGACCCGATTGTGATATTAGCTGAATTTATTCTAAGCGCACAAAAAATCGTTTCACGTACGGTCGATCCGATTAAACAAGCTGTAGTTACTTTCGGAATGATTCAAGCCGGTTCATCAGATAGTGTGATCCCCGACTCTGCGATGTGTCGCGGTACAGTGCGCACATTTGATTCTGAGCTCCAAACACATATCATGAATAAACTTGATAAGCTTCTACAAGGGCTTGCGCTTGCGAATGATATTGAATACACAATGGATTATGAACGTGGCTATGTCCCTGTGCATAATAATGAACAAGCTTATGAAACAGTTAAGCAAGCCGCTCATGATATGAATTTACGCTTTACTGAAGCAGATATGATGATGGTGGGCGAAGATTTCTCAGCTTATCAACGTGTGAGACCTGGCGCTTTCTTTCTAACAGGATGTGGTAATGCGCAAAAAGGTACAGACTACCCTCACCATAATCCTTACTTTGATATTGATGAAGCTGCATTGAAATACGCAGCTGCCGAGTTCTTAAAAATATTAGAATTAGAAAATGTTTTATCTTCTGAACGTCTTTAAATCAAAACAAAAATGCGTACACATGTAGAAATGATGTGTACGCATTTTTTATGTTAAACAACACACGACTGAGCGTATCAATAGAAAAATATGTAAAAAAAGAGCCCCTCACAAGAGGAGCTCTCTATTAAAAATCAACTTAAGTTAAGTCGAAATTATGCTTGGATTTCAGTAACAACGCCTGATCCTACAGTACGTCCACCTTCACGGATAGAGAAACGAGTACCGTCTTCAATCGCGATTGGAGCGATTAATTCAACAGTCATTTCTACGTTATCGCCAGGCATAACCATTTCAGTACCTTCTGGTAAGTGAACAACGCCAGTTACGTCAGTAGTACGGAAGTAGAATTGTGGGCGGTAGTTAGTGAAGAATGGAGTATGACGTCCACCTTCTTCTTTAGATAAAACGTAAACATCAGCTTTGAATTTTGTGTGTGGAGTAATAGAGCCAGGAGCTGCTAATACTTGTCCACGTTGTACGTCTTCACGTGCAACACCACGTAATAAAGCACCGATGTTGTCACCAGCTTCAGCGTAGTCTAATAATTTACGGAACATTTCTACACCTGTAACTGTTGTTTTCTTGCTTTCTTCAGTGATACCGATGATTTCAACTTCTTCACCGACTTTGATTTGACCACGTTCAACACGGCCTGTTGCTACAGTACCACGACCAGTGATTGAGAATACGTCCTCAACTGGCATCATGAATGGTTTATCAGAGTCACGTTCTGGAGTTGGGATGTAGTCATCTACAGCTTGCATTAAGTCTAAGATTTTTTGTTCGTATTCTGGGTCGCCTTCTAAAGCTTTTAATGCAGAACCAACGATAACTGGTACATCGTCACCAGGGAAGTCGTATTCAGATAATAAGTCACGAACTTCCATTTCAACTAATTCTAATAATTCTTCGTCGTCAACCATGTCAGCTTTGTTTAAGAATACAACTAAAGCTGGTACACCAACGTTACGTGATAATAAGATGTGTTCACGAGTTTGTGGCATTGGACCATCTGCAGCAGATACTACTAAGATACCGCCGTCCATTTGAGCAGCACCAGTGATCATGTTTTTAACATAGTCAGCGTGTCCTGGGCAGTCAACGTGAGCATAGTGACGTTTGTCAGTTTGATACTCGATGTGTGAAGTATTGATTGTAATACCACGTTCTTTTTCTTCTGGAGCGTTGTCAATCATGTCGTATGATTGTGCTACAGTGTCACCATTTTTTGCTAATACAGTTGCGATTGCAGCTGTTAATGTTGTTTTACCATGGTCAACGTGACCGATAGTACCAATATTGGCATGTTCTTTTGAGCGATCGAATTTTTCTTTAGCCATTATGAAATCTCTCCTCTTCTTGTTAAAAAGTTATTTAAATTATCTCTCATGATAGTTTCTCACCATCATGAGAGCTTTATTGTTAAGTTGTATAAAGGACTAATTCCTTTATAAAGCATTTTCCGCAAAAAATCAATTCAGGAGACCTGTCAAGTCAGTTCTTGTGCAAGTTCCTAAAGGGAATTTAATTATTCACCTTTATTTTTCTTGATGATTTCTTCAGAAATTGATTTAGGTACTTCTTCATAGTGATCGAAGTACATAGTGTAAGTACCGCGACCTTGAGTGTTAGAACGTAATGAAGTTGCGTAACCGAACATTTCTGAAAGTGGTACGAATGCACGAACCATTTGAGCGTTACCACGAGGTTCCATACCATCAACACGTCCACGACGAGCTGTTACGTCACCCATGATGTCACCCATGTATTCTTCAGGCATTAAGATTTCAACTTTCATCATTGGTTCTAAGATTACTGGATCTGCAACTTTAGCAGCTTCTTTAAGTGCTAATGAAGCAGCGATTTTGAAGGCCATTTCAGATGAATCGACATCATGGTAAGAACCATCGTAAAGTTTAGCTTTAACGTCGATTAATGGATAACCAGCTAATACACCGTTTTCCATAGCATCTTTAAGACCAGCTTCAACTGATGGAATGTATTCACGTGGAACTACACCACCAACGATAGCGTTTTCGAATTCGAATCCTGCGCCAACTTCGTTTGGTGTGAATTCAATGTGAACATCACCGTATTGACCACGACCACCAGATTGACGAGAGAATTTACCTTGAACTTTAGCTGGTGTTTTGAATGTTTCACGGTATGAAACCATTGGCGCACCAACGTTAGCTTCAACGTTAAATTCTTTTTTCATACGGTCTACAAGAATGTCTAAGTGAAGCTCACCCATACCGCCGATGATAACTTGTCCAGTTTCTTCATCAGTGTGTGCATGGAATGTTGGGTCTTCTTCTTGTAATTTAACTAAAGCTTGAGTCATTTTATCTTGGTCAGCTTTAGATTTTGGTTCTACTGACAAGTGAATAACAGGTTCTGGGAATTCCATTGATTCCAAGATAATGTCATTTTTCTCACCACATAAAGTGTCACCAGTACCAGTTTCTTTAAGACCTACCGCAGCTGCGATATCGCCTGAGTAAACTGTGCTGATTTCTTTACGAGTGTTCGCGTGCATTTGTAGTAAACGACCTACACGTTCACGTTTGTCTTTAGTAGAGTTTTTCACGTATGAACCAGAGTTCATAGTACCTGAGTACACACGGAAGAATGTTAATTTACCAACGTAAGGGTCAGTCATAACTTTGAATGCTAATGCAGCGAATTCTGCATCATCATCTGCTCTAGCAACGATTTCTTCATCAGGATTGCTAGCACGGTGACCAATGATTGGTTTAACATCTAATGGTGATGGTAGGTAATCAATTACAGCGTCAAGCATTAATTGAACACCTTTGTTTTTGAATGCAGTACCGCAAAGTACTGGGTAGAATTCGATATCTAAAGTAGCTTGACGGATTGCTGCTTTCAATTCGTCAACTGAAATTTCTTCACCTTCAAGATATTTTTCCATTAAGTCTTCGTTAACTTCTGCAACTGATTCGATTAATGTTTCGCGAGCTTCAGCTGCTTTCGCTTTGTAGTCTTCTGGAATTTCGATTTCTACGACTTCTTCACCGAATTCACCATTGTATTGGAAACATTTCATTGTAACTAAGTCAATGATTGCTTCGAATTCGTCTTCAGCACCGATTGGTAATTGAACAGCTTGAGCGTTTGCATCCAAACGATCATGTAAAGTGCTTACTGCGTATTCGAAGTTCGCACCGATTTTGTCCATTTTGTTTACGAATACGATACGAGGAACTCCATAAGTTGTAGCTTGACGCCAAACTGTTTCAGTTTGTGGTTCAACACCTGATTGAGCATCAAGTACTGTAACCGCACCGTCAAGTACACGTAATGAACGTTCAACCTCAACTGTGAAGTCTACGTGTCCTGGTGTATCGATAATGTTGACACGGTAATCATGCCATTGTGCAGTTGTTGCTGCTGATGTGATTGTGATACCACGGTCTTGTTCTTGTTCCATCCAGTCCATTTGTGCCCCACCATCGTGAGTTTCACCAATTTTGTGGATACGACCTGTGTAAAACAAGATACGTTCAGTTGTAGTTGTTTTACCAGCGTCAATGTGGGCCATGATACCAATGTTACGAGTTTTTTCCAAAGAAAAGTCTCTAGCCATTGTATTTTTTCTCCTTCCAGTAATTACTTGAGTAAATACTTTGAATATGGCGATGCCCTAAGCATGCCTTGGAATATACCATTTGAACACGCTCAGGGTTAAACCTTGAATCTTACCAGCGGTAATGAGCGAATGCTTTGTTCGCTTCAGCCATTTTGTGTACATCTTCACGTTTCTTAACTGCGCCACCTGTATTGTTAGCTGCATCTAAGATTTCGTTAGCTAAACGTTCTTCCATAGTTTTTTCACCACGAAGACGTGAATAGTTAACTAACCAACGTAAACCTAAAGTCGTACGACGCTCTGGACGTACTTCTACAGGTACTTGATAGTTAGAGCCACCTACACGGCGTGCTTTAACTTCTAATACTGGCATGATATTGTTAATTGCTTCATCGAATACTTCCATTGCATCACGACCACTGCGTTCTTGTACAAGGTCAAATGCTGAATAAAGAATTCTTTGAGCTGTTCCGCGCTTACCATCTAACATGATTTTGTTAATCAATTTAGTCACTAACTTAGAGTTGTGAATTGGATCTGGTAAGACGTCTCTTTTTGGTACTGATCCTTTACGAGGCATAATCAGAGTCCTCCCTTCATATTATAGTATAATCTCAAAATTTATCTCGAAAATTTACGTAATCTTAAACTTATTTTTTAGGACGTTTTGTACCGTATAATGAACGGCTTTGCATACGACCTTCTACACCTGAAGTATCAAGTGCACCACGAACGATATGGTAACGCACACCAGGTAAGTCTTTAACACGACCTCCACGTACAAGTACAACACTGTGTTCTTGTAAGTTATGGCCGATACCAGGGATATATGCGTTTACTTCGATGTTGTTTGATAAACGAACACGAGCATATTTACGTAACGCTGAGTTAGGTTTTTTAGGTGTCATTGTACCAACACGAGTACATACGCCACGTTTTTGTGGTGAGTTCAAGTCAGTAAATTGTTTTCTCATACTGTTAAAACCTTTGTTCAAAGCTGGTGAATCTGATTTCTTAGCTTTGCTTTTTCTTGGTTTACGTACTAATTGGTTAATAGTAGGCATTTAAGATGTCCTCCTCTCCTGTTTTATAATCCCACACATCCAGGTGGTTCATTTTTAGGTTAAATAAAATTTAGTAAGCGCAATTACTTACTAATTCTCATTTCAATAGAGCAACGACTGCTGCATCTACGTTGATACCTGCATATTCTCCTAAAGCTTTTTTACTTTCGAAAAATGAAACAGGAATATCGCTATGATTGATCTTACTTAACACGTCTGACAGCAAATAAACTTCAACGTCTTGAGCAATAATCAATGATGTAACTTGGTTCTTCTTGAGTGCTTTGAGCGTCTCTTTCAAACCAACAACCTTATGGTGTTTGTTTAAGCGTGCAACTTTTTCATTAGACATTGATTATCCTCCAAAGTTCTGCTTGCATCAACCTTTATAATAGTAACACTTTCCATAGGTTGCGTCAACACAATTATTTAATATAATGCTGACTTTTTTAATGATAACAAATTCGGTGAAAATTTCAACAGATATCCTTAATCCTCTCTGTATTTCAAAGAATAGAAAAGCCAATACCGGCTTTCTAATTCAGAAAGTGGTATTGGCTGATTTATAATCTAAAGTTTATTATTGCGGTGTATTTGTATCCGCTGCAAGTTCCTCAACTGCTTCTTTCACTTGAGGATCGATATGTTTTTCGTATTTAGCTTCGCTATAACGTCTCATACCTGTACCTGCAGGAATCAATTTACCGATAATAACGTTCTCTTTAAGACCAAGTAAGTCATCGCGTTTACCTTTGATAGCTGCATCTGTAAGGACACGAGTTGTTTCTTGGAATGATGCTGCTGATAAGAAGCTTTCTGTTTCAAGAGACGCTTTCGTAATACCAAGCAATACTGGTTTTGCAGTTGCTGGACGTTTGCGGTCTTTGAATGCTTCTCTGTTTGCATCTGTAAAGTTGTGGATGTCTACTAATGAACCTGGTAATAGTTTTGTATCACCAGCTTCAATGATACGTACTTTACGTAACATTTGACGAACCATAACCTCAACGTGTTTATCGTCGATTTCTACACCTTGCATACGGTAAACTTTTTGAACTTCTTTAAGCAAGTAGCTTTCTGTCGCATTTAAGCCTGCTACTGATAAGTAGTTCTTAGGTTCGATAGAACCTTCAGTTAAGACTTCACCGCGTTCAACGTGTTGGCCTTTTTCAACTTTAAGACGTGAAGTACCTGAAGCAAGATAAGATCTTGTTTCGTTAGCACCTTTGATCACGATTTCTTGTTGACGGTCTTTCGCAAGTTTGATGTCTTCGACTGTACCTTCAATGTCAGTAATAACTGCTTGACCTTTAGGGTTACGTGCTTCGAAGATCTCTTGGATACGTGGAAGACCTTGAGTGATATCGCTTCCGGCTACCCCACCTGTATGGAAGGTACGCATTGTAAGCTGTGTACCTGGTTCACCGATAGATTGTGCTGCGATTGTACCAACCGCTTCACCCACTTCAACTTTTTCACCAGTCGCAAGGTTTTTACCGTAACATTTTTCACATACACCATGACGTGTATTACATGTAAATGCTGAACGGATGTACATTTGTTCAATGCCTGCATCAGTGATGCGTTTTGCGATTTCTGGTGTAATCAATTGATCTGGTTTCACAAGAACTTCATCAGTTTCTGGATGACGTACCGTTTCTTTAGAGTAACGGCCTTCAATACGTTCGATGAATGGTTCGATCATTTCTGTACCTTCTTTGATGTCAGATACAAGTAGACCACGGTCAGTTCCGCAATCTTCTTCACGAACGATAACATCTTGCGCAACGTCAACAAGACGACGAGTAAGGTAACCTGAATCGGCAGTTTTAAGTGCTGTATCGGCAAGACCTTTACGCGCACCGTGAGTAGAGATGAAGTACTCTAACACTGTTAAACCTTCACGGAATGAAGATGTGATTGGTAACTCGATGATTTTACCAGATGGTGCGGCCATCAGACCACGCATACCAGCTAACTGAGTAAAGTTAGATGCGTTACCACGGGCACCAGAGTCACTCATCATGAAGATTGGGTTCGTTTTTTCTAGGGATTTCATCAATTTACCTTGAATTTCATCCTTAGCATCTGTCCAAATTTCAACGACAGCATTGTAACGTTCTTCTTCAGTGATTAAACCACGGTTATATTGTTTTTGAACACGTTCAACTAATTTTTCGTGTTCATCTAAGATTTCTTGTTTATCAGGTAATACCACGATGTCAGATACACCAACAGTGATACCTGCTTTAGAAGAGTATTTGAAACCTAAATCTTTCATACGGTCAAGCATCATTGATGTATCAGTAATGCTGAAGCGATTGAACACTTCTGCAATGATATTTCCTAAGAATTTTTTGTTGAATGGTTCAACAAGTTCTTGGTCTTCAAAGTATGCTTTTAAGCCGCCTTCGCCTAATTCGCTTGCGCTGACGAAGTATTTATCAGGTGTTTTATCTTCTAAGTTTGTTTGAGACGGTTCATTAATATAAGCAAATGAATCCGGAATGATTTCGTTAAAGATTACTTTACCGACAGTTGTCGTCAAGATCTTACGATTTTGTTCTTCAGTGAATGTAGGGTTATTGAATGAACCTGCATGTACACCAATACGTGTATGCAAGTGTACATAACCATTTTGGTATGCTTTCAATACTTCATTTGCATCGTTAAAGATTGCACCTGTATTCACTGCATCTTTACGTTCTAAAGTAAGGTAATAGTTACCAAGTACCATATCTTGTGATGGTGTAACAACTGGTTTACCATCTTTAGGGTTCAAGATGTTTTGAGCTGCAAGCATTAACATACGTGCTTCTGCTTGTGCTTCTTTAGATAAAGGTACGTGAACGGCCATTTGGTCACCATCGAAGTCAGCGTTATAAGCTGTTGTTACCAATGGATGTAAACGAATCGCACGGCCTTCAACTAATGTTGGTTCGAACGCTTGGATACCTAGTCTGTGCAATGTTGGAGCACGGTTAAGGAGTACTGGATGTTCTTTGATAACGTCTTCTAAAACATCCCATACTTCATCTTCCATACGTTCAATTTTGCTTTTCGCATTTTTGATGTTTGTCGCAATTTCGCGTTGAACTAATTCTTTCATTACGAAAGGTTTGAATAATTCTAACGCCATTTCTTTAGGTAGACCACATTGATACATTTTAAGTCCTGGACCTACTGCGATAACAGAACGACCAGAGTAGTCAACACGTTTACCTAATAAGTTTTGACGGAAACGACCTTGTTTACCTTTCAACATATGTGAAAGTGATTTTAATGGACGGTTACCTGGACCAGTTACTGGACGGCCACGACGACCATTATCGATTAATGCGTCTACTGCTTCTTGCAACATACGTTTTTCGTTTTGAACGATAATACCAGGCGCACCTAAGTCTAATAAACGTTTCAAACGGTTATTACGGTTGATAACACGACGGTATAAGTCGTTCAAGTCACTTGTCGCAAAACGTCCGCCGTCTAATTGAACCATCGGACGGATTTCTGGTGGGATAATTGGAAGTACATCCAAAATCATCCATGAAGGTTCGTTACCAGAGTTTCTGAATGATTCAACAACTTCTAAACGTTTGATTGCACGAGTCAATCTTTGTCCAGTTGCTGATTCTAATTCAGTACGTAAGTCTTTCAACTCTTCATCTAAGTCAATTTCAGATAATAGGTCTTTAATACCTTCAGCACCCATTTTCGCTACGAATTGACCAGGGAATTTATCATAATAGTCTCTGAATTCTGCTTCAGAAAGTAATGATTTTTTCTCAAGACCTGTTGGGCCTGGATCAACCACAACATATGATGCGAAGTAGATAACTTCTTCAAGTGATCTTGGAGACATATCTAATAGTAGACCCATACGACTTGGGATACCTTTGAAGTACCAAATGTGTGAAACTGGTGCCGCAAGTTCAATGTGGCCCATTCTTTCACGACGTACTTTTGATTTCGTTACTTCAACGCCGCAACGGTCACAAACCATGCCTTTATAACGTACACGTTTGTACTTACCGCAACTACATTCCCAGTCTTTTGTAGGTCCGAAAATTCTTTCACAGAATAAACCATCTTTTTCAGGTTTCAAAGTACGATAGTTGATTGTTTCAGGTTTCTTAACTTCACCGTATGACCATGAACGAATCTTTTCAGGTGAAGCAAGGCCGATTTTCATATAATGGAAATTATTTACATCAATCAAGGAGCCTACCTCCTTCAATTTAGATTAGCTGTGCTATTTGATTGATAAATGATCAATAAATTGAAAAATATTAAAGGTGCATAAAGGCAATGCAGTACATTGCCTAATGCAGCCTTACAATATTTGAATTTTTAACATTACGCTATTTGCTTATTGAACACCGAAATGAATTAGTCAGTTGTTTCTTTTTGTGATTCAGGAATTGAAGATTGTTGGATGTTTACTTTATGATCGTGCACATCGTCTTCATCCATATCTGACATTTCAATTTCTTTATCATTTTCATCCATGACTTTAACATCAAGACCTAAACTTTGTAATTCTTTCATCAATACGCGGAATGATTCCGGAACACTTGGTCTAGAGATGTTTTCACCTTTAACGATCGCTTCATAAGTTTTTACACGACCTACAGTGTCATCAGATTTATAAGTTAGGATTTCTTGCAATGTGTATGCAGCACCATAAGCTTCAAGTGCCCATACCTCCATCTCACCGAAACGTTGTCCACCGAATTGTGCTTTACCACCAAGTGGTTGTTGTGTAACAAGTGAGTATGGTCCAGTTGAACGCGCATGTAATTTGTCGTCAACCATGTGTGCAAGTTTCAACATGTACATTACACCAACAGAGATACGGTTATCGAATGGTTCACCTGTACGTCCATCATATAATACAGTTTTACCATCTCTTGCCATACCTGCTTCTTCGATCGTAGACCATACATCATCATCGTTGGCACCATCGAATACTGGTGAAGCTACATGGATTCCTAAGTTTTTAGCCGCCATACCTAAGTGTAATTCAAGTACTTGTCCGATGTTCATACGTGATGGTACACCTAGTGGGTTTAACATGATATCGATTGGTGTGCCGTCTGGTAAGTAAGGCATATCTTCTTCAGGAACAATCTTAGAGATAACCCCTTTGTTACCGTGACGACCGCACATTTTATCCCCAACGTGGATTTTACGTTTTTGAACGATGTAAACACGTACTAATTGGTTTACACCTGGAGATAATGAATCATCGCCATCTTCACGATTGAAGACTTTGACATCTAGTACGATACCGCCTGCACCATGTGGTACACGTAATGACGTATCACGAACTTCACGTGCTTTTTCACCGAAGATTGCGTGTAATAAACGTTCCTCAGCAGTTAATTCAGTTACACCTTTAGGTGTTACTTTACCAACTAAGATGTCGCCATCTTTCACTTCTGCACCTACATAAACGATACCGCGTTCATCTAAGTTTTTAAGTGCGCTTTCAGCAACGTTAGGAATGTCACGTGTAATTTCTTCAGGTCCAAGTTTTGTATCACGTGCTTCAGATTCATATTCTTCAATATGAATAGAAGTATAAACGTCATCTTTAACAAGACGTTCACTCATGATAACAGCATCCTCATAGTTATAACCGTCCCAAGTCATGAATCCGACTACTACGTTACGTCCAAGTGCCATCTCACCAAGTTCCATTGAAGGACCATCTGCTAAGATTTCACCTTGAGATACAACGTCGCCGACTTTAACAATTGGGCGTTGGTTGTAACAAGTACCTGAGTTAGAACGTTTAAATTTAGCTAATCTATACGCATCTACTTCGCCTTCGTATTCTTGACCATCTTCTTCAATAATACGACGTACTTTAATTTCATTAGATTCTACATGTTCTACACGACCAAAATGCTTGTTGATTACAGCAGCACCTGAGTCACGTGCAGCCACATGTTCCATACCTGTACCTACGAATGGAGATTCAGGGTTCATCAATGGTACTGCTTGACGTTGCATGTTCGCACCCATTAACGCACGGTTAGAGTCATCGTTTTCTAAGAATGGGATACATGCTGTCGCTGCAGATACAACTTGTTTAGGAGAAACGTCCATATAGTCCATTTTCTCTCTATCCATAGTTGTGTTGTTACCACGGAAACGACAAACGATTTCTTCGTCTAAAAAACGACCTTCGTCATCTAAACGTGAGTTCGCTTGCGCAACAACATAGCTGTCTTCTTCGTCTGCAGTAAGGTAATCGATTTGATCTGTTACCGCATTTTTCTCATGGTCAACTTTACGATATGGTGTTTCAATGAAACCAAATTCATTAACACGCGCATAACTTGATAATGAGTTGATTAAACCGATGTTCGGACCCTCTGGTGTCTCGATTGGACACATACGGCCATAGTGAGAGTAATGCACGTCACGTACTTCCATTTGTGCACGTTCACGTGTTAAACCACCAGGTCCAAGTGCAGATAGACGACGTTTATGTGTCAACTCTGCTAATGGGTTCGCTTGGTCCATGAATTGTGATAATTGAGAGCTACCAAAGAATTCTTTGATAGATGCAATCACTGGACGAATGTTGATAAGTTGTTGTGGTGTAATAGAATCTGTATCTTGAATAGACATTCTTTCACGAACGACACGTTCCATTCTTGATAAACCGATTCTGAATTGGTTTTGAAGTAATTCGCCTACTGAACGTAAACGACGGTTACCTAAGTGGTCAATATCATCTGTTTGACCTACACCATACAATAAGTTGAAGAAGTAAGACATTGACGCAACAATGTCAGCTGGTGTAATACATTTCACTTCTGAATCAGGGAATGCATTACCGATAACTGTTGTTGTACGGCCTTCTTCATCATTTGGTACATAAATTTTAATTGATTGTGTTTCAACAGGTTCGTTTACGATGCTGTCATCTAACTCATCCACTTCGATGTTTGCGTTAGATTCTAAAACATCCATAATTTCGTCTAGTTTACGACGGTCTAAAACTGTGCCTTCTTCAGCAACAATTTCACCTGTTTCAGTATTAACAATCGGTTCAGCCAATTTTTGTTTGAATAAACGATGTTTCAAATGAAGTTTTTTGTTCATTTTATAGCGACCAACACTTGCTAAGTCATAACGTTTCGGATCGAAGAAACGAGAGTAAAGCAAGCTTTTCGCGTTTTCTACTGTAGGTGGTTCGCCAGGGCGTAAACGTTCATAAATTTCTAATAGTGCTTGATCTGTATTTTCAGTACCATCTTTTTCTAAAGTGTTACGTAGGTATTCGTTGTCACCTAATAAATCAATAATTGATTGATCAGTTGAATAACCTAAAGCACGTAATAATACAGTTAATGGTAATTTTCTTGTTCTATCGATACGAACATAAACGATGTCTTTCGCATCAGTTTCGAATTCTAACCAAGCACCACGGTTAGGAATTACTGTCGCATCATAGTTTTCACGACCATTTTTATCGATTTTTTCATTGAAGTATACGGATGGAGAACGAACTAATTGTGATACAATAACACGCTCAGCACCATTGATCACGAAAGTACCTGTATCAGTCATTAATGGGAAATCACCCATGAAGACTTCTTGGTCTTTCACTTCTCCTGTTTCTTTGTTAATAAGACGCACTTTGACACGAAGAGGTGCAGCATAAGTTGCGTCGCGGTTCTTAGATTCCTCTAAATCGTATTTCGGTTCACCCAATCTATAATCTACAAATTCTAAAGAAAGGTTGCCTGTGAAGTCTTCGATTGGAGAAATGTCACGGAACATTTCTAATAAGCCTTCTTTTAAGAACCATTCATAAGATTTAGTTTGAATTTCAATAAGGTTTGGTAATTCTAAAACCTCAGAAATTCTCGCGTAATTTCTACGTTTACGATGTCTTCCATATTGGACAAATTTACCTGCCAAACAGATTCACCCCTCAAAAATTGTTCGAATGTCTCTTACATATTAAAATAAACAAAACGGTAACAAGACAAAAAGAAAACGGCAGCACACCCGATGACACCATTTTCTATTCTGCGTTATTAAAGATTTACTTTGTTATTTTATACGTAAAAGTACACACTTCTTGAACATAAATTTTTACATTCTATAACTATATCAGAAATTAATATGGTTGTCAATGGTTAACGCTTGCTTTTCAAAATGTAATACCCTTTCTCTTTGGTTAAGGTTTCTACATTACCAAAAACAGCTTCCATCTTCTTTTTCGCCGAAGGCATACCTTGCTTTTTCTGAATTACAACGTATAATTCACCTTCAGCTCTCAACTTCTCATGTGCGTCTTCTAAAATGCCATGAACCACTGACTTCCCTGCCCTGATTGGCGGGTTCGTCACGATCATGTCACAAGAATTATCCGGAACTTCAGCTAAACCATCACTCTCTTTTACAGTGACATTTTCAATATGGTTTTTCTCACTATTTTCTTTTGCTAAATCTAGTGCTCGGTGGTTCACATCCAACATAATAACATGGTGATGCGGAGATACTTTCGCAATCATCAAACCAATCGGTCCATAACCGCAACCCACATCAACAATCGTCTTCTTAGGTCCTGGTGGATGTTCTTTTAAAAATGTACGAACTAATAAATCTGAGCCAAAGTCTATTTTCCCTTTAGAAAATACACCTGCATCAGTCACTAGATTCAATTCATTTTGATGATAATGGTATTTAAATGTCTCTTTATGACTTTCAACTTTAGGATCTTTGTCATAATAATGACTCATGCTTACACCTCATTACTTTACATTAGAAGCTGTTCGAGTATACTCTTCCATTTCAACAAAGACAAGTCTACCCTTTACTTTAAGGATACACATTTCATCAGTCATTTGCTATAAATACCTTTCGTTCTAAAATGAGTTGTACTCATTAGAAAAACCCCGTTAACTCAATAACGGGGTTTTCATTTCTCAAAGAATTCAGGCTGTGAAACTAAGTTTCACACATTAACAATGGTTATTAGCCTCGTTCTCTTTTCATTTAGTTATTGGCTGTGGCAATAGAATTATTTTAATTCTACAGTTGCGCCAACTTCTTCTAATGTTTCTTTAAGTTTTTCAGCTTCTTCTTTAGGTAAAGCTTCTTTGATTACTTTAGGAGCGTTGTCTACTAATTCTTTAGCGTCTTTCAATCCTAAACCAGTTGCGTCTTTAACAGCTTTAACAACTTTGATTTTAGATGAACCAGCTGAAGTTAACTCAACGTCAAATTCAGTTTTTTCTGCTGCTGCGTCTCCGCCGCCTGCTGCACCTGCTGCTGCTACTGGAGCTGCTGCAGTTACACCAAATTCTTCTTCGATTGCTTTTACTAAGTCATTTAATTCTAATACTGACATTTCTTTAATTGCTTCAATGATTTGTTCTTGATTAGCCATTATATATTTCCTCCATTTTTTAAATAATTAATTGTGTGTACTGATTATTCAGCACTTTCTTCTTCTTTAGATTCTCCAACTGCTTTAACCGCATAAGCGAAGTTGCGTACAGGAGCTTGTAATACAGAAAGTAACATAGAAACAAGACCGTCGTGTGATGGTAATGAACCAACAGTTTTAACTTCTTCTGCTGAGATAACGCTACCTTCCATTACGCCTGTTTTAATTTCTAAAGCTTCGTGATCTTTAGCAAATCCAGCGATAACTTTTGCAGGAGCAACTACATCATCAGTAGTTGTTGCAACAGCTGTTGGACCTGTTAAGAATTCGTCAAGACCTTCGATTCCCGCTTGTTCAGCAGCACGACGTAACATAGTGTTTTTGTAAACTTTGTACTCAACACCAGCTTCACGTAATTGTTTACGTAATTCTGTTACTTCTTCTACTGTTAAACCACGGTAATCTACGATTACTGTTGAAACAGAATTTTTAAGTTGATCAGCGATTTGTTCAACTAATTGTTTTTTCGCTTCAATAATTCCAGACATTTAGACACCTCCATACATATTTTGTTCGGTGCTTTTTTTGAGCTTTACCCAATAAAAAAAGCACTTTCACCCTACGGCAAAAAGTGCTTGAAAGTTTCATAGTTCACGTTCAAGTCAATTTTAGCCTCGGTAGGATCAAGTTTTAAGTTATCTCTAACTCCTACTGTCTTAGGTAAAATAATCACATTTATCAATATAACTGTTTCAATGTGATATGTCAATAAGTAATTAAAAAACTAGAGAAAATATTTTCAGCTGTCTCAGATATGAATCGATACGATTGGCACTTTGCAACTTTTACATTTTCTCTAGTTCTTAAATTTCATTTATATTATAGTTTGAAGTTTGAAGTATCTACTTTAACACCAGGACCCATTGTAGTTGAAACTGCAACAGACTTGAAGTAAGTACCTTTAGCTGAAGCTGGTTTAGCTTTTGCTAATACATCTTGGATAGTGTTGAAGTTATCAACTAAATCCTCAGTACTGAATGATACTTTACCGATTGAAGCGTGGACGATACCAGCTTTCTCAGCACGGTATTCTACTTTACCTGCTTTGATTTCTTCAACCGCTTTTTTAACATCCATAGTTACTGTGCCAGTTTTAGGGTTAGGCATTAAACCTTTAGGTCCTAATACACGACCTAATTTACCAACTTCGCCCATCATGTCCGGTGTAGCTACAACTACATCGAAGTCGAACCAGCCTTGTTGGATTTTGTTAGCGTATTCTGATTCGCCTACGTAATCAGCGCCAGCTGCTTCTGCTTCAGCAGCTTTGTCACCTTTCGCGAATACTAATACACGTTGTGTTTTACCAGTACCGTGTGGTAATACTACTGCACCACGGATTTGCTGGTCATTTTTACGAGTATCGATACCTAAACGGAATGCTACTTCTACAGAAGCGTCGAAGTTTGCAACGCTAGTTTCTTTAGCTAAGCTGATTGCTTCTTCAACAGCGTAATAAGTATTACGGTCAACTTTTTTAGCAGCATCTAGATACTTTTTACCTTTTTTAGCCATTTATATTTCCTCCTTTAGTGGTTTTAGCGGAATGTCCTCCCACATTACTTGCTTATGCAAGTTAAGAGCAGATGACCTTGTGAGCTGTTCGCAATTTTTATTCATTGGATTAACTTTACTGTCATCTGCCATGTTTGTTTCACGTTTCTGATTGTTATTCGTTTCGTTAGATGAGCAAACTCATCTTTACGCTATTATTCTACAGTGATACCCATACTACGAGCAGTACCTTCAACAATACGCATTGCTGCTTCGATGTCTGCTGCGTTTAAATCAGGCATTTTAGTTTCAGCGATTTCACGTACTTGATCTTTAGTTACTGTAGCAACTTTGTTTTTGTTAGGTTCACCAGAACCTTTGTCAACGCCAGCTGCTTTTTTAAGTAGTACTGGAGCCGGTGGAGTTTTAGTGATGAATGTAAATGAGCGATCCTCATACACACTGATTTCTACCGGAATGATTAAACCTGCTTGTTCTTGTGTTCTCGCGTTGAATTCTTTACAGAATCCCATAATGTTCACACCTGCTTGACCTAATGCTGGACCAACTGGTGGTGCTGGGTTCGCTTTACCTGCAGGAATTTGCAATTTAACTACTTTTTCTACTTTTTTAGCCACGATGTGCACCTCCTTGATATCGTGATGTGGTCACAGGGCTCAATTTTGCCCTCCCACTCTTAAAACATTTCGTGACGAAATGGCCTCCTTCTTCCAAAGGACGACCATAGTATTATATCATTGAAAAATTGTAAAATCAACACCTATTCGAATTACAATTTTTCGATTTGATCAAACTCAACTTCAACCGGAGTTTCTCTGCCAAACATATCTACTAATACTGTAAGCTTGAATTTATCTGCTTCGATTTCTTGTACTTCACCGACTTGGTTGGCAAATGGGCCAGACTTGATACGAACTTGTTCTCCAACTTCGACTTCAACATCAATTGTTTTTTCTTTCATTCCCATTTGTTTTAAAATAAAGCGGACTTCATCCGGCAACAGCGGGTTAGGTTTTGATCCAGCACCTGCTGAACCAACAAATCCTGTTACACCTGGTGTATTACGTACTACATACCATGACTCATCTGTCATGACTAACTCTACCAAGACATAGCCAGGGAAAGTTTTTTTCGTGATTTTCTTCGCTTTACCGTCTTTAACTTGTGTTTCCTCTTCTTCAGGTATGACAACTCTGAAAATCTGTTCTGTCATATTCATTGATTCAACACGTTTTTCTAAATTTTTCTTAACTTTATTTTCATAGCCAGAGTAAGTATGCACGGCATACCAACGCTTTGCTCCAACTTCTTCAGACATGCTGTCACTCCTCATTAACTAATTAATTCTATTAATCTACCGATTCCCAAATCTAAGGCATAGAAGAAGATTAAGAAAAATAACACTGTAACAATTACAATTGTTGTGTATTTCACGAGTTCTTGACCAGTCGGCCAGCTCGTTTTCTCCATCTCAGATATAACGCCTTTGAAGAAACTCTCTTTTGGTGCTTTTGATTTTTTGTTTTTATCTTCAGCCATTGTCGTACCTCCAATTAATCAATAATTTCATCTTGGCCTTTAGCAATTACTTCGATTCCTTGTGTACTGTATGCGCATTGCACTTTTTGCAATACTTCTTCAACACGAGTCTTTCTGCAAGGTTGCTGTTCTTTGGTACGGTATAGTTTCTATTGCCGCAAATTTCACAGTTAAGCGGGACTTTCTTCATAATACCTTCACCTTACCTATATTAAATACTCACTAACTATACATAAGAAACCCTCAAATTGTCAAACGTCTAGTGAATTGTAAGTTGTATCTATAAGTGTAACGAAACGCAATTATGCATCCAATAATTCCTGCATTTTACGTAACTTCACTTTACTACGATGAAGGGCATTATAAACCGCCTTTTCACTTAAATCCATCGCTTGTGCTGTTTCACTTGGGGAATAATCATCCAATATATATTGTACTACTTCTCGCTCTAATTTGCTTAATTTCTTACAACAATTAAGCAGAATTTCCGAACGTTCTTTTAAAATGAGTTGTGCTTCGACAGATGGCAATTGCGTACGATAACTACACTCCGCTTCTTGAACAAGACAATCTTGTTGTAATCTCAGCCGCTTCTGTCTTCTGTAATAATCGTATTTAGAAGTGCTGACTAAGCGATTGAAATAATGTTCAAACGGAATCGTTTCTATCGTTTTAAAATGATAAATATTTCTGCTGATTCTTAAGGAGATGTCTTGTATCAAGTCATCACAATCATGCGGTGCAATCGAAGGATGAATCAGCCGACTGCGTATAAACGGCTGCAACACTTCTAGTAATTGATGCATCGCGTGATCGTCATGCATTTGTGCAAGATGTATAAGAGAGACAATATCTTGAGGTATGGAAGTTTTCTGCATTACGTAAGTTCGATCCTTTCATAAAAGTGAACTTATCATAGCGGAATGCTGATGAAATAAGCAATGTACAGAAATCTTATTTTTCTTGGTCGCCTCTTCTGATTTTTTCAAATTCTGATAATACTTCATCTGTGAGTTGGATACGTGTTCGAGGTTTATTATTATTGAACGTTTTCATTGATGACTCAACACTCGCTTCATTCAACTTAATGTTCTGCCACATTTCTCGAGACGAAATACGATAAGCACCCGTACCGAAGATAGCGTGCTGTTCACTCATATCACTCGTAACAACAGCAATATGGGTTGTATGTTTGTCATATAACCCATATACAAATCGTTCTATAAAGCTGTCAGCTGTTTCATGTTCTTTTGTGAAAATCGTTCGTACCCCGTGGTAATAAAATTCACTTTCATTACCTTCTTGTTCATAAGCGTCAAACACACATATCACATCGTCTGCCACAGTTGCTTTATAGTTGCCGATAGCCAGCAACAACTTTTCTCTGGCTTCTTCTAAATTCTCTTTAGCCAATTCTGATAAAGCACGACTATGACCAATCATATTGTAACCGTCGATGATTAAATACCGATCCTTGTGCTTCATAGCTTATTCTCCAACCGGGTGACGTTTTCGATAAATTTCATACATCATTAAGCTTGCGGCAACAGATGCATTCAAACTGTTAATATGACCGACCATAGGGATTTTTATATAAAAATCACACTTCTCTTTAACAAGTCGGCTCATACCATGTCCTTCGTTACCGATAACAATGGCAAGTGGCATATCTGCACTCATTTGACGGTAATCTGTTGCGTTATCAGCTGCAGTCCCTGCAATCCAATAACCTTCTTCTTTTAACTTATCCATCGTTTGAGATAAGTTTGTTACACGTGTTACCGGAATGTGTTGAATCGCACCTGCAGACGCTTTAGCAACTGTTTGTGTTAAAGCAACAGAACGACGTTTCGGTATAATGACACCATCTACACCTGCTGCATCCGCAGTTCTCAAAATGGAACCTAGGTTGTGCGGGTCTTCTAGACCATCCAGTAACATTAATGTTGGTAAATGATCTTGTGCTTTAAGTTTCGCAAGCAAATCATCTAGCTCTACATATTCATATGGCGCAACCAACGCTGTGACACCTTGGTGCGGTGCTTCAGCTAATCCGTCTAATTTCGTTTTTGGGACGGTCTGCACAATCAATTTTTGCTTTTTTGCATTTTTTAAGATTTCATCAAGTTGTTGCTTTTTCACGCCATCTTGAATCAAAATCTTGTTGATGGGATGCCCAGAAGTAATTGCTTCTTTCACGGCATGTCTCCCTACAATTACTGAATCTTCCACATCCTCACTCCCTTTCTTCGACTTCAGTCACAATACGCTCAAGCAATGATTCCAATCGGTCTGATTGATGATCTAAATATAAGAAACCAATCACCGCTTCCAAACCAGAGCTTTTACGATACGTCTGAATGTCAGTATTTTTCGCTTTTGTATGGCTTTTCGCATTACGCCCTCTGCGCACAATTTCTAATTCTTCTTCTGTAAACCAATCCGACTGCATCAAACTTTCCAACGTAATAGCCTGGCTTTTCGCAGACACAAAACGTTTTGCTTGTTGATGCAGACGATTCGGTTTTGCACGCAATTTCAAAATGATATGCGTTCTGACATATTGATCTAAAACTGCATCCCCCATATATGCTAAAGATAATGGGTTCAGCAGTTTGATATTTTCTTGATTATCCACGTTTGAATCTCACGCCTTGCGGTGTATCTTCAAGGATAATATTTTGTGCTTTTAATTCATCACGGATTTCATCCGCACGTGCATAATCTTTATTTTTACGCGCTTGATTACGCTCTTCAATCAAGGCTTCAATGTCTTCATCTAACAATTCATCATGTTGTTTGCCTTTTAATGGAACTCCTAAAACGTCGCTGAAGATTTGGAATACTTCTTTAAAGCGTTCAATCACTTTTTTAGATGTTGTGTTTTCCATCACATATTTATTCGCAAGTTTCGCTAAATCATACCAAGTTGTAATCGCATTAGCAGTATTGAAGTCATCATCCATAACCGTTTCAAATTGTTTTAACAATGCATCAATTTGTTCAATATAATCTGATTGATCTTCGATATCTGAAGCAATCGCTTCTCTTTCTTCAATCGCTTGATAACTATTACGGATACGTTCTAAACCGGCTTTCGCAGATTCGACTAATTCCATGTTGTAGTTGATTGGACTGCGGTAGTGTACGCTGATCATAAAGAAACGTAATACATCAGGGTCTACTTCTTTAATAATGTCATGTACAAGTACGAAGTTGCCTAATGACTTACTCATTTTTTCATTATTGATATTAATGAAACCATTATGCATCCAGTAATTCGCAAATGTCGCATGGTTATGCGCTTCTGATTGTGCAATTTCGTTTTCATGGTGTGGGAATTGTAAGTCACTGCCGCCTGCGTGGATATCAATCGTTTCACCTAATTCATGATATGCCATCACTGAGCACTCGATATGCCAGCCTGGACGTCCTTTGCCGAATGGGCTGTCCCAGCTGATTTCTCCAGGTTTCGCTTTTTTCCATAACGTGAAGTCTAATGCATCTTCTTTTTGTTCGCCTGATTCAATACGTGCACCGACTTTTAAATCATCAATAGATTGATGACTTAATTTACCATATCCTTCAAACTTACGTGTTCTGAAATAAACATCGCCTTCACTTTCATAAGCATAACCTTGTTCTACTAGGTTTTGGATAAATGCGATGATATCATCCATATGGTTCATAACACGTGGATTAGATGTTGCTTTTTTGACATTCAACGCACCTGTATCTTCATAGAAAGCTTGAATGTAACGGTCAGCGATTTCTTGCACACTTTCATTCAACTCTTTTGAACGTTTGATTAATTTATCATCCACGTCCGTAAAGTTAGATACATAATTAACGTCATAACCTTTATATTCAAAATAACGACGTACAACATCATAGTTGATAGCTGGACGTGCATTACCGATATGAATATAGTTATAAACTGTTGGACCGCAGACATACATCTTAACCTTGCCTTCTTCTATCGGCTTAAACGGTTCTTTCTGTCTCGTCAATGTATTATATAATGTAATCATCTTGAATCTCTCCATTCTTCACTTGCTCTAGTTGCTTTTCTAATTGTTTCATTTGTTCGTAAATCGGGTCTGGTAAGTTGAGATGATCAAAGTTTTTACCGATACGTTTACCATGTTGTTTCACAATATGGCCAGGAATACCGACAACTGTAGAATAGCTTGGTACATTAGTTAATACAACTGAGTTCGCACCAATATTGACATTAGAGTCTACTTTGATATTACCTAAAATCTTTGAACCTGCCGCAATTAAGACATTATCGCCAATGTCAGGGTGACGTTTACCTTTTTCTTTGCCAGTACCGCCAAGTGTGACACCTTGATAAATTGTAACGTTATCGCCAATCGTACAAGTTTCACCAATGACCACACCCATGCCGTGATCGATAAATAAACGTTTGCCGATTTTAGCACCTGGATGAATTTCAATACCAGTGAAAAAGCGTGATATTTGCGAAATAATACGTGCAGCCACGTAGTGCTTTTTATTATAAAGTTTATGTGCAAGCAAGT
This sequence comes from Staphylococcus sp. HMSC072B07, assembly GCF_001815505.1. Taxonomy (NCBI): domain Bacteria; kingdom Bacillati; phylum Bacillota; class Bacilli; order Caryophanales; family Staphylococcaceae; genus Staphylococcus; species Staphylococcus sp. HMSC072B07. The sequence continues at coordinate 224,786 of NZ_KV820898.1, forward strand.
GATTCCATACTGCATGCAATCCTGCATACGTTGTTACTACCTCAAATGATGTCTTAGCTGCAGGATCTTGTTCGAATACCATTTTTATATCGTCTCTCATTCTTTTAAACAAGTTATTCCCCTCCTATTTATAACGAAAGCACCTCTAACAACTTAATGTCAGAGGTGCTTCGCACGGTTCCACTCTTCTTCAGCATACAAAAAACTATTTTTATATACTCTCTCAAATCCCGTATTTATCATTGTCTGAACCAAGGTGCATTCAATAATGTTCAAGATGTGCTCACAGCAACCGCACACTCTCTGGACTTGAACCATTATCTACTAATCCTTAGTAGTAATTACTTTTAATAATAGGTGGTTTATGCTGAAAATTCAAGCAAGGTTACCCACTAAAATTATAGATATTTTTTCAAACGTTTTAATACCTTTTCTTTACCTAATACTTCCATTGTATTCGGTAATTCCGGTCCATGCATTTCGCCTGTTACCGCAACACGAATCGGCATAAATAATTGTTTACCTTTGATACCTGTTTCTTTTTGTACAGCTTTAATTGTTTTCTTAATTTCAGCCGCTTCAAATGGCTCTAATTCTTCTAGTTTGCCATATAAGTGTTCCATTAATTCTGGTACTTGTTCCCCATTGATGACTTCTTGTTCTTCTTCATTTAATGCAACTTCATCTCTGAAGAAAATTTCAGAAAGCGGTACGATTTCACCGGCATAACTCATTTCTTTTTGGTATAAACCAATTAACTTGCGACCCCAATCTAAATCTTCTTCTGAAGGTGATTCTGGAATCAACCCTGCATTGATTAAGTGAGGTAACGCTAATTCAAAGACAGTTTCTGAGTCTTTTTGTTTCATATATTGGTTGTTTACCCAAGCTAGTTTTTTCTTATCGAAGAATGCTGGTGATTTTTGTAAACGATTTTCATCGAATAATTTAATGAATTCTTCTTTAGAGAAGATTTCTTCTTCACCTTCTGGTGACCAACCAAGTAATGTGATGAAGTTGAACAATGCTTCTGGCAAGTAACCTAAGTCACGGTATTGCTCGATGAATTGTAAGATTTGGCCATCACGTTTACTTAATTTTTTACGTTGTTCGTTGACAATCAATGAAATATGTCCGAAACGTGGAGGTTCCCAACCGAATGCTTCATAAATCATTAATTGTTTTGGTGTATTTGATACATGGTCATCACCACGGATAACATCTGAGATTTCCATATAATGGTCATCTGCAGCTACCGCAAAGTTATAAGTCGGTACACCGTCTTTTTTCACAATAACCCAGTCGCCGATGTTATCAGATTCGAATGACACTTCACCTTTAACCATGTCATCAAATTTATACACTTTGCCTTTAGGCACACGGAAACGAATTGAAGGTTTGCGTCCTTCTGCTTCAAACGCTTCTTGTTCTTCTTTTGTTAAATGTGCGTGTTTACCACCATAACGAGGTGTTTCACCACGTGCGATTTGACCTTCACGTTCTGCTTCTAATTCTTCTTCAGTCATGTAACATTTATACGCTTTATCTTCTGCTAATAATTGTTCTACTAAAGGATCATAGAATTTACCACGTTCAGATTGACGATACGGACCATAACCTCCGTCTTTATCTACAGATTCATCCCAATCAAGACCTAACCATTTCAGGTTGCTGAATTGAGAAGATTCGCCGTCTTCTAAGTTACGTTTCTTATCCGTATCCTCAATACGTACGACAAAGTCCCCATCATAGTGTTTAGCAAATAAATAGTTGAATAGTGCTGTTCTAGCGTTTCCGATATGCAAATAACCAGTCGGACTAGGTGCATATCTGACTCTTACGCGTTCACTCATTATTTCGTTCACTCCTGTATTTTTAGATTATTGATTAAAGAAAGTTCGAGAACTCAACTATCTCTAATAATTCAGAGACAGTGATACTTCAGAATGTGCTTGATTATTCATGATAAACCAAGGTCAAAAGCAGTGATAAGACCTATCTGTTTGACTGACATAAATAGCCAGGCAGTTCTGTACCCATTCTTACTTATTGTAGCATTACAAGCCTTATTTGGTAAGCCCATTTGCTTACACGAATCAACTCTGTTTACCCTTCTGTTCCATGTGAAACAAGGGATGCTCACTGTTGAATTAATTTCGCAAAGACAATTCGTCCAGATGATGTTTGTAAAATACTAGTAATTTCAATTTTGACATGTTGGCCAACTAAGGATTTCGCATCATCAATGACTACCATAGTGCCATCTTCTAAATAGCCGACACCTTGTCCAGGTTCTTTACCCATCTTAGTAATTAATAAATTCATATGGTCGCCTTGGCGCACAGCTGGTTTTACCGCTTCAGACAAATCATTCACATTCAACACTTTAATACCTTGTACACGTGAAATCTTATTCAAGTTGAAATCGGTCGTAATTAAATCAGCTTTATATTTATGCGCAAGTTTAATCAATAGCGCATCGATATGATTATAAGACTTCTGCGGATGGACAATGCGAGAAGGATGATCTGCATCATGAATTTGGTTTAAAATATCCAAGCCACGTTGTCCTTTTTCTCTTTTCACACTATCTGTCGAGTCTGCGACCACTTGCAGTTCATTGATTACACCTTGTGGAATCAAAATCTCTCCATCTAGAAAGCCGCATTTGATTATCTCTAAAATCCGACCGTCAATGACTGCGCTCGTATCTAAAATTTTAGGGTTCGCACGTAAAGCATTGGTTGAGGCAGAACGTGCCATTTTCTCTGGTAAGAAAGCCAACATTTCATCACGTTTCTTCAAACCAAATTGAAAACCTAAATAACTTAAGAATACTGTAATGATAATAGGAAGAACATGAAGGAATAAAGATGATCCGATAATATTTAAAATAAATGCGATCATTACAGAAATAAAAAGTCCCATAATCAAACCTATGGCTGCAAAGAGGATTTCAATTGCGCTGTGTCGCATAATAAAACCTTCTAATTTACGCAAAGCTCTGGTGATTTTAGGAATCAACAAACCAAATAAAACAAAGAATATAATCATACCAATGATGCCAGCAATATATTTATTAGTCAGCCATACATAAGTATCTGCAAAACCTGTATCGCGCGCAATATCAGGTATGATTAATATCCCCAAACTGATACCTAAAATCATATAACTGATGATGACAATTGTCTTTACAATATTCATCTGATAGCCTCCTTTCTCTCTGTGGTATCAGCTTTTCATCAATGCAAAGTTCAGTGCTTCATGCACACTGGTTACACCGATAACTTGAATATTATCTGGGAAGTCCCAACCTCCTATATTGGTTTTAGGAATAATCACACGTTTGAAACCTAATTTCGCTGCTTCTTGAACACGTTGTTCAATACGTGAGACACGTCGTACTTCTCCTGTCAGACCTACTTCACCGACGAAACAATCCATGCCGTTGATAGGTTGGTCTTTAAAACTAGAAGCAACCGCTGCGATAATTGCTAAATCAACAGCTGGTTCTGTTAAACGCACGCCGCCTGCAACTTTGACATAAGCATCTTGTTGCTGTAGCAAGTAACTTTCTTTCTTCTCTAACACTGCCATTAATAAATTTAAGCGGTTATGATCGATACCAGTCGCCATACGTCTTGGGTTATTAAATGTTGTCGGTGTCACTAATGCTTGCACTTCAATTAATAAAGGACGTGTACCTTCCATTGTCGGAACAATTGTAGAGCCAGCTACATTCGTTGAACGTTCTTCTAAGAACATCTCTGAAGGGTTCTTAACTCCTTTCAAACCGCTATGTTTCATTTCGAAGATTCCCATTTCATTCGTTGAACCGAAACGGTTCTTCACTGCACGCAGAATTCTATATGCATGGTGTTCGTCCCCTTCGAAATATAGTACCGTATCTACCATATGTTCTAATAAACGTGGACCTGCAATTTGTCCTTCTTTCGTCACATGACCGACGATAAAGGTTGCGATATTCATTTGTTTCGCAATCCCCATCAGAATTTGCGTACTTTCTCGTACTTGTGAGACAGAACCAGGCGCTGAACTGATTTCCGGATGATACACTGTTTGAATCGAGTCTACCACCACTAAGTCTGGTTGTGTTTGTTTAACAGCTTCTTTAATAACTTCTAAATCTGTTTCCGCAAACACGTTTAATTGACTTGAATCTTCTTCTAAACGATCTGCTCGCAATTTCGTTTGATTCAGTGATTCCTCACCTGTAATATAAAGTACTTTTTTATTTTGAGATAACGCAGAACAAATTTGAAGTAATAATGTCGATTTACCAATACCAGGGTCCCCACCGATTAACACAAGCGAACCTTGGACAATACCGCCACCTAAGACACGATCAAATTCTCTCGAACTTGTATGGATACGCGGTGTAGATTCATGTTGGACATCATTTAACTTTGTTACTTTAGCTGTTTGTTCTCTTGTACGCATCCCTCTACCACTTGGAGCTTCTTTTTGCGTCATAACTTCTTCCATTTGGTTCCAAGCACCACAATTCGGACATTTCCCCATCCATTTCGGTGATTGATAACCACATGCCATACATTCAAATGTCACTTTCTTTTTTGCCAAATTTACACCACCTATTTTTTCGTGAAAAACATATCTATTTTACACCCTCTAGGGTTTAAAAGCTATCATTGATTCTTTCTTATTCTAAACCTGAAAACACATTTCATACAATCATCTAACTCTCATCTTTAACCACATCATACCAAATTTCTTTAAAACTACATATTATATTCTCTTTAAAATATCAAAATCACAATATATAAAAAGACTCCTTTTAAGCAGCCATGTTATAAATACTGCTTAAAAAGGAGTCTTGATCTATTTATCTGGTTTAACCATTACGTTTATTACGCTTTTGTTTTTGTTTCTTCAGTTTCTTTTGTTTGGCGATCATTGATTTTGTATTCAAATTTGTCGCCATTGTGATCCACAACTACGTCTTTACCTTCTAATTGGTTACCGTCTAGGATTAACTCACTTAAGTTATCCTCAACTGTTTTTTGAATTGCTCTGATAAGTGGACGTGCACCATATTGAGGATCGTAACCTTCTTCTGCGATTTTTTCTTTCGCAGCTTCTGTCACTTCGATATTAATATCTTGTTCAGATAGACGATCAGTAAGGTTGCTGACCATTTTTGTTACGATTTCTTTCAATTCAGCTTTATCCAATTTGTGGAAGACAATAATATCATCAACACGGTTTAAGAATTCAGGACGGAATGCATTTTTCAATTCTTTCATCATTGTACTGCGAATTGTTTCGTAATCTGCACCTTCGTCGCTGCCGCCGCCGAAACCAGCAAAGCGTTGATCTTGTAATTCTTGTGCACCGACGTTTGAAGTCATGATAATGACTGTGTTACGGAAGTCTACACGACGACCTTTTGTATCAGTTAAGAAACCATCATCTAAGACTTGCAACATAATGTTGAAGACATCAGGATGTGCTTTTTCTACTTCGTCGAATAGAATAACTGAGTAAGGTTTACGTCTTACTTTTTCAGTCAATTGACCACCGTCATCATGACCTACATAGCCTGGAGGCGCTCCGACTAAACGGCTCACTGCGTGTTTTTCCATGAACTCACTCATGTCTACACGAATCATCGCATCTTCATCGCCGAACATTGATTCAGCTAATGCGCGTGCTAATTCTGTTTTACCTACACCTGTTGGTCCTAAGAAGATAAAGCTTCCGATTGGACGTTTAGGGTCTTTCAAGCCTGCACGTGCACGACGTACTGCTTTACTGATAGATGTCACAGCATCTTTTTGACCGATGACACGTTTATGCAATGTGTCTTCTAAGTTCAACAGACGTTCTGATTCTGTTTCATTTAAGCGTGTTAATGGAATACCAGTCCAGCCCGCAATCACTTCAGCAATATCATTTTCTGTTAATGATGTGTTTGCGCCGCCTTGTTTGTTTTTCCATTCATTTTTCGCTTCTTCATATTGTTTTTCTAATTTTGTTTGTTTATCACGAAGGTTTGCAGCATTTTCGAACTCTTGTGAATGTACAGCTGCATCTTTTTCGTTTTTCACTTTTTCGATTTCTTGTTCAATTTCTTTTAAGTTTGAAGGAGTCGTATGACTTTTCAATCTTACTTTTGAACTTGCTTCATCGATTAAGTCGATTGCTTTGTCTGGTAAGAAACGATCTGAAACATAACGGCCACTTAAACGTGCTGCTGCTTCAACCGCTTCATCAGAAATGTTGATACGGTGATGCGCTTCATAACGATCACGTAATCCTTTTAGGATTAAGATTGTATCTTCAACTGTCGGTTCATCCACTTGTACAGGTTGGAAACGACGTTCTAAAGCTGCATCTTTTTCAATGTGTTTACGGTATTCATCTAACGTTGTTGCACCGATAGCTTGTAATTCACCACGTGCAAGTGCTGGTTTTAAGATGTTAGATGCGTCAATGGCACCTTCAGCACCGCCTGCACCGATTAATGTGTGCAATTCGTCGATGAATAAGATAACGTTACCTGCTTGATGAATTTCTTCCATAACTTTTTTCAGTCTTTCTTCGAATTCACCACGGTATTTTGTACCGGCAACAACTGTACCCATGTCTAGAGACATCACACGTTTACCTTTTAATGTCTCAGGCACTTCATTATTTACAATAGCTTGTGCTAAGCCTTCAGCAATTGCTGTTTTACCTACACCAGGCTCACCGATTAACACTGGGTTGTTTTTAGTACGACGGCTTAATACTTCGATGACACGTGTGATTTCTTTATCACGGCCGACAACAGGATCTAATGTGCCGTCTTTAGCAATCACTGTTAAGTCACGTGCTAAACCATCAAGTGTCGGTGTGTTGTTAGATTTTGCAGTTTGTGCATTTTTATTGCTCATTTCTGGACTGCCAAGTGCTTTGACAACTTGAGCACGCGCTTTAGTGATATTTAAATCCAAGTTTGCGAATACACGTGCAGCTACACCTTCGTTTTCACGGATTAAACCAAGTAAAATGTGTTCTGTACCTACGAAATTATGGTGTAATTTACGTGCTTCATCCATTGAAAGTTCAATCACTTTTTTCGCTCTCGGTGTATAGTGCAATGTGCCGATGTGTTCTTGACCTTGACCAATTAATTTTTCTACTTCTGTAACAACAAGGTCTTCTGTGATACCGAAACTTTCTAATACTTTTGCGGCAATACCCTCTGGTTCTTTCATTAAACCAAGCAATAAGTGTTCAGTTCCGATATTTGAGTGATTCAAACGAATCGCTTCTTCTTGTGCATGTGCTAAGACACGTTGTGCACGTTCTGTTAATCTACCGAATAACATAGCAAAACCTCCTATTTTATATGTTCTCTAATAATATTTGCTCTTTGTTCTTTAATTGAAATTTGTTGTGCTTCGTCAATCAAGAATGGGGATTGAATCGCTACCATCATTTGATTGAAGTTGAATTCTGGTAAATCAATATAACCTAAATCAATACCTAACTTGACCTCACTGAGTCTCGTCGATGCTTCTTCCATAGACATTATGCGACTGTAGCGCAATAAACCAAGTGAGCGATAAATGCGGTCTTGCATCTCAACTAAGTTATGATAATCCAGTTGTTTGCGAATCTGCATTTCCTCCGCAATAATTTGTTGGACGATTTCAGTTAACGTTTCAATAATTTGTTCCTCAGTTCTTCCCAAGGTTAATTGGTTTGAAACTTGATAGATGTGACCATAAACTTGAGAACCTTCTCCGAAAATACCGCGAATCGTAAAGCCGAAACGGTTAATAGTTTGAGCAATGCGATTCATACGCTTCATGATAGAAAGTCCTGGAAGGTGCAGCATCACGCTTGCACGCATTCCTGTACCAATATTCGTTGGACACGTTGTTAAATAACCTAAATCTTCATCAAAACTGATATCAAGTGCTCTATCTAATTGGTCATCTATTTCTGAAGCTTCTTGATAAAGTGCTTCTAAATCCATATCTGAACTCATGGTTTGAATTCTAATATGATCCTCTTCATTTACCATTATGCTTAATGATTCATCATCATTCAACAATACCGCTGAAGCCGGCTGTTCAATCAGTTCTTTACTGATCAGATGCTTCGCTACTAATTTTAATTTATCTGTATGCGTGATGGTCTGCATATTTAATACTTTTAAATCAGGCAGTGCATCTTGGACTTCATTAATGACTTTTTGTCCTTCTACATCTGAAGTAAACATTAAGGGATGAACATGATTGTTCAAGTTTCTCGCAAGTCGTATACGTGAAGACATCACGACCGGCGTTGTTTCATTCTGCTGCATCCAACTACTCATGTACATTGAATGTTCGCTCATGTGTTATCCCTCGCTTTCTTCTTGTAGTACTTTAATTTCATCACGAACGACAGCCGCTTCTTCAAACGCTTGTTGTTCTATTAATTCTTGTAAATATTTATTTTTAGCTTCTATTTTTTTCTTTAATGCGAGTTTGTGCTGAGAGGAGACAGGCGTTTTACCGACATGTTCAAATTGTCCGCCTTGCACACGTCTGACAATATCTACAATATCCTCTTTAAAGGTAGTGTAACATTGTGCACACCCAAACTTCCCTTTATACGCAATATCTTTCATTGTCATATGGCAAGTAGGACACTTCTTCTCTTCTCTGACGCTTAAGTCTTCTAATTGAATACCATGCTTAGACGCCAAATGTTGAAGTATTTGTTTTATAACAAAAGAGCCTTCCATGTCATCTTGATTGTTCTGCCATGTAGGTTCCTCTTCATTACTTTGTGCTTTAATTCTATTGTGTTCTTGTGACTTAAGTGCGTTTGTTTTTGTTCCATGTGCAAATGTGTCAGCCATGTGCAGCCTCCTAACTATTAATAGTAATTAATGACCGGCAATAGCTGTTTCAATATGTTTGCGCGGACAATGTCCCTTGCAGCAACATCCATTCTTAACGTATCTCTATCTACCACTGCAAGCATCATTTTCGCTTCGCGTAATGTTATATATTGATTATCAAGCAATCCTTCGATCACATAATGTGCTTGTTGTTGAGAGATTGAATCGCCGATGATTTGTAAGAGGTGATCAATATAACCTTTCGTATCCTTGGTTTCAACCTTAGTGATTCGGATATAACCTCCACCACCGCGTTTACTTTCGATTTCATAACCGTGTTCATTGGTGAATCTTGTCTTAATTACATAATTAAGTTGAGAAGGCACACAGTCAAAACGTTGAGCAATATTCGCTCGTTGTATCTCAACAACATCTTTATTTGATTCTTCAAATAAATGCTTAATGTACTGTTCTATGATGTCGGACATATTATGCATGGATATCACCCCTTTTTTGACCTTCTTTGACTATATTATATGACCAACTTTGACCTTTTTCAACCAATATGATTTAAAAAATTTGCGACATCGTCAAAAATAGGATGTTCGAAAGCGCTTTTTTCCTGTATGATATTGGATGAAATAAAAAATAAAAGGATGAGAAATAACATGCATATACTTATTGCTTTAATAGGGATTGTCTTCTTCTTAGCCCTCGCACTTGTTGTTAGTTCTGACAAGAAAAACGTTAAGTGGCATTACGTTGGTATCTTGCTTGTGATTCAATTTATCTTCGCGTTTGTTCTCTTAAAAACAAATGCAGGAATCACAGTCATCGGCGGTATTGCGAAAGGCTTCGCCTATCTGTTATCAAAAGCTGCAGAAGGAGTTAACTTTGTATTTGGAGGCTTTAAATACGTCAATCCAGATCAACCGCCATTCTTCTTCAACGTATTATTACCGATTGTCTTCATTTCAGCAATTATCGGTATCTTACAATACACTAAGATTTTACCAATGATTATTAATGGTTTAGGTTTCTTGATCTCTAAAATCAACGGCATGGGTCGTTTAGAATCATATAACGCAGTTGCAGCTGCTATTTTAGGACAATCAGAAGTATTCATTTCATTGAAGAAACAATTACCATACATTCCGAAGCACCGTTTATATACATTAACTGCTTCAGCAATGTCGACAGTATCCGCTTCAATTATCGGTGCTTACTTCACACTGTTAGACCCTAAATATGTCGTAACAGCAATTGTATTAAACTTATTCGGCGGATTTATTATCGCTTCAATCATCAATCCATATACAGTTGATGAAAAAGACGACAAATTATTAGTAGAAGAAACAGGACAAAAACAATCTTTCTTCGAAATGTTAGGTGAATACATTTTAGACGGATTTAAAGTTGCGGTTATTGTAGGGGCAATGTTAATTGGTTATATCGCAATTATTGCTTTACTTAATGGCCTTGTCAGCGGTATCTTTACAGCTGTATCAGGCGGTTCAATTAAATGGGACTTCCAAACATTAATCGGATTTGTCTTTGCGCCATTCGCATTCCTAACAGGTATTCCTTGGGATGACGCAGTTAAAGCAGGTTCATTAATGGCTACAAAATTATTATCAAACGAATTCGTTGCGATGTTAGACTTAGGTAAAATGCATGGTTTATCAGAACGTGCAATCGGTATTACTTCTGTCTTCTTAGTATCATTCGCAAACTTCAGTTCTATCGGTATCATTTCTGGTGCCATCAAATCATTAAATGATGAAAAAGGTGACTTGGTTGCACGTTTCGGACTTAAATTACTATTCGGTGCAACACTTGTATCATTCATCTCTGCAGCTATCGCAGGTCTATTCATGTAAATCATTTTTAAACGACTTCCGCAATCAGGGAGTCGTTTTTTCATATTGCATTCCAAACCACTTTCGTGTAAAGTAACACTTAATTATGGAGGTGTCATAATGAATATCGATGAATTTTGGGACAAATTCATAACTGAATATCCTATTTATCAAGACGCTTCTTATACCGCCTGGCAATTCGGTGTCGATGCTACAGACTTAGCTGAGTTAGTCTCACAAGGTATCAAAACTGCGACAACCAGCGGTTTAGCTTTCTACATTGAGGAAGAAGGGCCTCTACCAAAAGTCAACGATTTGAGTATCGTTCTAGATGCGCAAGATCATCCTGTTTGTATTATTAAAAATACTAAAGTATATCAAGTCCCTTTCTGTGAAGTATCAGAAAAACACGCATATAAAGAAGGAGAAGGTTCTCGAACCTTAACATATTGGAGAAACGTCCATCGCGACTTTTTCATACCTGAATACGCAAGCATTAATCAAACTTTTAATGAAGATCAAATCATGGTCTGTGAAGAATTTGAATGTCTATTTACTAAATAAATAAAGCAGGTGAAATTATGGACTTAAATAAGATACAAATCAGTAAGTTTCAAGCATCAGATACACAAGCGGTTGTGGATTTAATATGTCATACACTCAGAACGACCAACATCAAAGACGAACCGAAAGAAGATATTGAAAGTTACGTAACAGAAACCACGCCTGAAAGCATTCAACATAAAGCAGAGCATATCAACTTCTATGTCTTTAAATTAAACAATCAATTAATCGGTACAGGTGCGATTGGTCCTTACTATGGCAGTGAAACAGAATCATGCTTCTTTTCTATTTTTGTTTCACCTGATTATCAAAAATTAGGTATAGGCAAACTGATTATGGATACTTTAGAAGATGACTATTATTATCATCGCGCAAAACGTCTCATTATCCCTGCTTCAATAACCGCAGTACAATTTTATCGAAAGCGCGGCTATGATTATATTAACCAAAACAGCACACCTGACCATGAAGGATTAATATACTTAGAAAAATTTCCAGACTAAAAAAACGAGCAACCGTTATGGCTGCTCGTTTTTTGAATGATTATACATTCGCTTTTTTACTTTCAGCAACAATATGTTCGATGAAGTACTGTGTTACTCGATAATCATCTGTTAATTCCGGATGGAAAGAAACACCTAAATAATTACCTTCTTTAACGGCAACAATTTTGTCGCCGACTGTACTTAATACTTCTACATTGTCACTGTTTACTTTTTCAATATGCGGTGCTCTGATGAAGACCGCTTCAATATCCTCTGCGATACCTTTAATATCTAATTCAGACTCAAAGCTGTCCACTTGTCGCCCAAACGAATTACGTTCTACAGTGATATCTAATTTCTTCAAATACCCTTCTTCACCGACGATGTCTTGTGCTAAGACAATCAATCCGGCACATGTACCGAACATCGGTAAATCTGAGTTGACTAAAGCTTCTTTAAATCCATACAGATTCATCAAACGACGTAATGTCGTTGATTCACCGCCTGGTAAAATTAAGCCGTCAATTTCTTCTAATTGTTCAACACGTTTGATTGCGATACCTTCGTGGCCGCTGAGCTCAATGTGGCGCAAATGTTCACGTACTGCGCCTTGTAGTGCGAGGACTCCGATTTTCATCTTACCAGCCACGCTCTTGCATACGTTCTTCTAATGAAAGTTGATTTACATCTAAGCCTCTCATTGCTTCACCAAGCTCTTGAGCTAATTTACCGATTAATTCGTAATCGGTGTAGTGTGTTGTTGCTTGAACAATTGCTTTTGCGAATTTTTCAGGGTCTTCTGATTTAAAGATACCTGAACCTACGAATACACCGTCAGCACCTAATTGCATCATTAACGCTGCGTCTTGAGGTGTCGCAACACCGCCTGCCGCAAAGTTAACTACTGGTAAACGACCATTATCTTTAATTGATTTTAAGACTTCGTATGGTGCACCGATTTCTTTTGCGAATGTCATGATTTCATCATCTGGCATAACTGTTAATTTAGCCACTTCTGAATTCACTTGACGCATATGACGTACTGCTTCAACGATGTTACCAGTACCTGGTTCACCTTTCGTACGTAACATTGCTGCACCTTCACCGATACGACGTGCTGCTTCGCCTAAGTTACGGCAACCGCATACGAATGGTACAGTGTAGTCGCTTTTTAATAAATGATACTCTTCATCAGCAGGTGTTAATACTTCTGATTCATCGATGTAGTCTACACCCATTGCTTCTAACACACGTGCTTCTGTAATATGTCCGATACGGCATTTAGCCATAACTGGAATTGAAACAGCATCCATTACTTCTTGAACAATTTTAGGATTACATGCACGCGCAACACCACCAGCTGCTCTGATATCTGATGGTACACGTTCAAGCGCCATAACTGCTACTGCGCCTGCTTCTTCTGCAATTTTAGCTTGTTCTGCATTGACAACGTCCATGATTACGCCGCCTTTTTGCATTTCAGCCATTCCACGTTTTACTCGATCTGAGCCTACAATTTTAGACATTCTAAATACCCCTTTTCTCATTGATTAAATCCAGTGTAAAGGATAAACTGATAGTGTTAAAGGACCAATTTCGATAAATATTAGGAGGCCAGTTGAATGAAACAACCTTTATATATGCAGCTTTATCAAAAGTTGAAGGAACAAATCATTGAAGGCCAGTATCAATCTGGTGACCGTTTTCCTTCTAAACGCCGACTTGCTGAACATCATTCACTCAGTAATACAACAATTGAACATGCATACCAATACTTACTAGATGAAGGTTATATCTATTCAAAGCCGCGGTCAGGCTATTATGTATCAGATATTGAATCACTGCCAGTAGTCACAAAAGAATCTCCAACTGCAGTGATTCAACAAACTCAAAAAGAAACAACTACACGTTATCGCTTTGATTTGGCACGTATTGATACAGAACACTTTCCGTGGCAACAATTTCGTAAGTATGCGCGTGATGTCTTTGATGAATCTATGCCAGATATTTTACAGCCTGGAGATCAACAAGGTGAATTCAGATTAAGACAAGCCATTGCACATTATCTCTTTAATAGTCGCGGTGTGAATTGTCATCCCGAACAAATCATTATCGGTTCATCCACTGAACAGTTAATCAACCAAGTAACAGATATACTCACTGATCGTTCTTACATCATTGAATATCCAAGCTATCCACCTATTAAGCAAGTGTTGGATAAAAAAGAATTGGCTTATAAACAAGTCCCTGTTACTAAAAAAGGAATTGAGATGTCACAAGTCTTCAATTCCAATCGCCAAGTGGTATATGTGACACCCTCGCATCAATTCCCGACTGGCTATGTGATGAACTTAAAGACCCGTACACAACTCATCAACTGGGCCCAACAACATAAAGACCGTTTCATTATCGAGGATGATTATGATTCAGAGTTCCGCTATTTCAGTAAACCGATTCCTGCACTTCAAAGTTTAGATAAGACAGGAAAGGTTATTTATATCAGTACCTTTTCTAAATCATTATTCCCAAGTTGCCGTATTGCGTTTATGGTGTTGCCTAAAGCACTGATGAAAAATTATCACGATTTACCTAACAAAGAAGGTAATACAGTCCCAGCCCCAATGCAGTATACAGTAGCGCAATTTATGGAAAACGGTTCATTTGATCGCCATTTGAATAAAATGCGTAAAGTTTATCGCCATAAGCTGACTTATATCTTAGAAGCTTTAAAGCCCTATCAAAATCAACTCATGATTGAAGGTGCCACAACGGGTATGCATTTCACATTAACAGTTCAAAACGGCATGCATTTAGATAAGGTGTTACAACGTGCGAAACAAAATCACGTCAAACTCATCCCATTAATCAATTATATGAAGAAAGAGAATTATGATGTTGCAGCACCGAAATTTATTATCGGGTTCGGGGGGATTCCAGATAATGAATTAGAAGCACATACTAATGTATTGATTCAAACACTGACAAAATGACTTAAAGGAGAAAAACAATATGTCTGACGTTCAATTAGTCCCATATGATTCTAAATATGATCAAGACCTTGAGAAGTTTACAATTGCTGAAGCAGAAAGTGCTTTTGCGCTCTTACCCTTTGCGGCTCTTGAAGATTTAGCACCTGGAGAATATCCTGTCGTTGTTTTACATCAACAACATCCAGTTGGCTTTATGAGGCTGAATCAAAATGATGAAGGTGCATCCTTAGCACAAAATTCAAATGCTGTCTTAGTAAAGTCTTTCTCTATTACGGAACGTATGCAAGGTCAAGGTCTAGCACAAGCAGCTTTGGCACAATTACCTGACTATGTGCGTACACATTTTCCAAATACTGATGAAATCGTACTTTCAGTTAATTTTAAAAATCCTAAAGCCATTCATGTCTATCAAAAACTTGGCTATATCGATACTAAACGTATATTAGAAGGTCCAGCTGGTCCGCAACATGTGATGTCTTATCAATTTTAAATATGTCACCTTTTTATAAAACATCATATAGTGCATTGACGCTATTTAAAGGTTCACGTATAATCGAGTCCATATTTGCGAATTTTCGGAGGTGTCATTTTGAAGAAATATCCTATTGCGATATGGATGCTTGCGATCGGCGCATTTGCGATTGGAATGACAGAATTTGTCATCATGGGCTTATTACCCAATATCGCACGTGATTTCCATGTGACGGTCAGTCAAGCTGGTCAATTAATTACAGGCTATGCCTTAGGTGTCGCAATTGGCGGACCTATTTTGGTTATGATAACCATCAAACTTAATCGAAAATATTTATTAATGCTTTTAATGGCTATTTTCATTATTGGTAACTTAGCTTCATCATTCAGCACAAGTTACGGCTTCATGATGACAGCTAGAATTATCACTTCACTTGCGCATGGTTCTTTCTTTGGAATCGGATCTATTTTAGCCGCAAGTATGGTACAACCGCAATATCGCGCAAGTGCCATGGCGTTGATGTTCATGGGACTATCTTTAAGTAATATTTTAGGTGTACCTTTTGGAACATTAATCGGTCAACAATTCGGATGGGCGATGACTTTTGTGATTATAGCTATTATCGGAATATTAGCGTTGATTGGTATTATGATTTTTGTTCCTAATCAAAAAGAGCGTCAAGCTTCATCTGTATTAGACGAATTGAAAATCTTAAAAGAAAAGCGTTTATGGTTAACGCTCGCAGTAACCCTGTTTGGTTTCAGCAGTGTCTTTGCGTATTTTACTTACATTTCATCAGTATTAATAGATGTCACACATATTAAAGAAAATCTCATTTCCTTTATGTTGATTATCTTTGGTGTGGATGTCACGCTAGGTAACTTAATCGGTGGTAAACTTGCGGATTGGAATTTGAATAAGGCGTTACAATTAATTTTTACAATCTTCATCCTCTATTTTGGAATTCTGTATTTCATGCAGTTCAATGGACTTGTAATGGTACTTGGCGTCTTTTTATTTGGAGTTATCGGATTTAGTATGAGTCCCTCTCTTCAATATAAGAGCACATTGATTTCACAAGATGCGCCTACGTTAGCCAGTACATTGAATCAATCTGCCTTCAACTTAGGCAATGCGTTAGGTGCGTTTGTAGGTGGTTTAGTTATCACACACTTACCTGTAGCCTCATTAAGTTTAATTGCACCTTTGCTTACACTAATCGGTTTGATGTTCTTATTAATATCTATTTATGTCGAAAAACAACATTCATCTATTACTTCATAAACATAATCGCCCACTCTGTGTACCATTAAATACAGAGCGGGCGATTTATTTATTCATACCATTATATAAGCATAAAAAAAGAGACCCTTTACAGGATCTCGTG